>JBEKTT010000013.1:0-92099 GCA_049515795.1 Syntrophobacteraceae bacterium | reverse complement strand
TTGAGCCGGAATCCAGCAGATTTTCGCAGGTTGGTATACAGCTTGAGCCAGCGCTTCAAATTGGCAACCGATACCTTTAAAGACCCTGACGAGACACAAGAACCTGGATTCCGGCCTAAGCACTGCCGGAATGACGACCTGACTCCCGGAAATGTCAAACTCTGGGAGTCCCCCGGCAGAGCCGGAGGATTACCCTGTTATTTAGGGCTTGTCCGTAAATAAGCCCCTATTCTTCAAGGCCGTCACTACACTTCCCACCTCCCTTCTTTTTCTTGCGGAAAAGACCTTCTACTTCGCTTAAATGATTCAGCATGGACTCGCGGGCCCCCGTGCAATCCTCTCGCGCGACTGCCGCGAAAATGTTTTCATGCCCTTCGAGCGATCTAACAGCTCGGGAGGCGTCATCGAGCCGTAGTGCGCGCGTGTCGGCCACAAGCTCCACAAGGGCATGAAGGAGACGGCTCAAAACACGGTTTCGCGCTATGCGGGCAAGCGTTAGATGGAAACGAGTATCTGTTTCGGCGGTATACTTTCCGGCAGCTGCCTCCATTCTCTGCCTTTCTAGAATCTCCTCCAGTTCCCTGATGTCCTCAGAGCTTGCATATCCCGCAGCAAGTTGCGCAATGGAGGGCTCAATGATCTTACGGATGTGAAAGATGTCGAACAGATCGTCCTTCTCCGTCAAAAGGCTTGCAGCAAGCGGCGCTATGGCGGCTTCTTCACCTGAGACGAGCACATACGTGCCGTCGCCGTGTTTGCTCTTGACCAGCCCCATGGATTCCAGGGAGCGAATAGCCTCTCGAACTGTGGCGCGGGATACCTGGAAGGTCTCGGTGAGTTCCCTTTCTGCCGGGAGCTGGTCACCTTTTTTCAGCCTGCCATGCGTGATCAGATTGGCAATCTGCTTGACGACATCCGCAGAGGCCCTGGTTTTCCTGACCGCTTTCAGCATGTTGCTTTCCCCCTCTTGACACGCAGTTCACTTATTGCAGTCTTAAAATGGGTGGCGGAGATTGAAAGGCTCCCCTGAATCGCTTTCTTGGGCCGGCTTATTTTTTCGGCAATAGCAAGCATTGTGGCTCTCTTGCAAATGTAAGCAATGTCCGAGCCGGCCATCCCTTCAGTTTCTCGGGCCAATTCAGCCAAGTCCGTATCGGGATGGATAGGTTTTTCACTTGTGTGCACCTTGAAGATCTCCAGGCGCTCATCTTCGTCGGGGACCCGAAAAGGAAGCACAAAATCGAGCCGGCCCGCACGAATCAAGGCAGGGTCCAACAGGTCTTCACGATTGGTGGCTCCCAGCACAATGACCTCGGACAGATCGCTCAACTTGTCGAGTTCGCTGAAGAACTGGGTTGCCACGCGCTCCATTGCGCCCACCTCGTTCCCTGCGCCGCGTGTAGTGACCAACGCGTCGATCTCATCGAAAAACAGGATGCATGGGGCGGATTGCTTAGCCTTTTTGAAGATTTGATGAATCGCTTTTTCTGATTCGCCGAGCCATTTCGAGAAGAGGATCGGGCCGCTGATCTGAATGAAGCTCAATCCCGTTTCACCGGCAAGTGCCTTTGCCATGAGTGTTTTGCCCGTACCGGAAGGTCCGGTAAAAAGGATTCCTCTGGGAGGTGATATCTTGCCCTCCTCGAACATCTCCGGATATCTGCTCGGCCAATCGACTATGGAAATGAGAGTCTCTTTTACCTCAGCAAGCCCGCCAATGTGGCGCCACTTGACCGAAGGCCTTTCGGTCAGGAACTCGCGGGTTGCAGATGGTTCGATCTCCCGCAGCGCTGTAAGGAAATCTTCCGGGGTGATCTTCAGCTCATCACGCCCGGGGAGGATAGGGGCCCGGTTACCCTCTCCAATCAAGCTGAGATAGTGCCGCAGGGCGACCATGCCCGCCTCTTTGCAGAGTGCCTGCAAATCGGCGCCAACAAAACCATGCGTGATCCGGGCAAGCCGTTCCAGATTGACATCGCCTGAGAGCGGCATGCGCCTGCTGTGAATTTTCAATATGGCAAGGCGGCCCTCCGCATTGGGAACAGGGATGCCGATTTCTCTATCAAAGCGTCCCGGGCGGCGCAGGGCCGGATCTATCATCTCCGGAATGTTGGTCGCCCCTATCACGGTCACGTCACCCCTCGAGACAATTCCGTCCATTAGCGCGAGAAGTTGGGCCACCACTCTTTTTTCTACATCGCCCAGAACGTCTGCCCGCTTCGGAGCGATGGCGTCGATTTCATCGATGAAAATGATGCTGGGAGCCTTGCTTGCGGCTTCCTCAAAGATCTCCCTCAGCTTGGCTTCACTTTCTCCATAGAATTTCTGAATGATCTCCGGACCATTGACCGTGATGAAGTGGAGCTTGGTTTCCCTCGCAATGGCTCTGGCTATAAGGGTCTTTCCGGTTCCGGGAGGCCCGTAGATGAGCACTCCTTTGGGCGCCTCGATTCCCAGGTTTTCAAACATCTCACGATAGCGTAGAGGAAATTCAACCATCTCGCGCACGAGTGTGAGCTCTTTATCAAGGCCTCCGATATCTTCATAGGAGACATTGGATGAGCTTTTTGAACCGTAGTCCGGCTTGATGAGGATAAATCCGGTCTGTTGGTTAATGATGAGCGGTCCCGAAGGAGTCGTGCCGTCCACGCGAAAGAAGCGGTCCTTGCCCCCGAGAAGAGATATATTGATCCTGTCCCCTGAAATGACCGGGTATCCCTGGAGCACCTTGCCAAAATTTTCCAAATCGCTTTCAGAAGGCTGTGGACTACTGATATCGAGAGGGTAGAGCACAATGGTGCCGGCTGTCCTGCGAGGAACTTTTCTGACCTTTACGATTTCTCCCGGATTCACCCCTGCGTTGTCGCGAATAATGCCGTCGAATTGGATCACCCTCTTGCCGGTGATCGAGCCGATGGTTCCAGCCACCCTTGCCACCGTCTTCTTCTTGCCTTCAATTTCAATGAGGTCCCCCAGCACGGCTCCAAGGGCCTTCATGTCCTCAGGTTCGAGGCGGGCGAACCCCTTGCCGACATCATCGATAAGTGCCCTGCTGACTTTGAGTTCCATAGTGAATGCCGTTACTGAATGTGCCGTTCAATTGCTGGAACCGGCTTCTCGGGCACGCTCACGAGCCCGTTTCCGCCTTAAGTGGCCGGCGATGGTCAAGCGGATTTTCGCAATTCCGCCCTCCCTTGTTCCCCATCTCTCAAGTTTTTATACCAAGTTGCGTTCAAGATCCGGCGGGGATTAACCCCGCCCCTACCCATCGGTCCCGAGGTTAGGCGTAGAGGAGGGCTTAATGCCCTCCCCAATCACCTTATCTTGAACGCAACTTGGTATTAGAGGCCGGGCCGGTGTGGAGGTGTCTACCTTTTTGGGATGGCGTATTTGAATTATTAGGTCCATTAATCGCCTCCAAAGCTTACGGAGCAGACATTGGACTACTTAGCAGGTCATCAGATGGTCTGACCACTGATGATGGCCGATCCTACTTCCGGCGATCAATGCTTGTCAAGAAAAAACTTTCACAAAACTGAGCCTTTGCCAAATTTTTAAAAATTACGTACTGGTACCTGTTGGGTTTTGGTTTCCAAGTATCACCACCAAACACCCGCCCGGCCCCAAAATTAAGTTTTCACCTGTTTGTCGAAATGAAAACTCAGAAAAGAGAGAACCACTATCGCAGGGAAGCGCTGTGGGACTCATTGGATGAGAGGAGGCGCCGTTCGACTTCTTTTGCATGCGCTCCAAATATTCGGGGAAGCTAATATCGGAAAAAAAGAGATGGCTAAGGGAGTAGATCCCTTAGCCACCACGTATGTCAAGAGCCAATCGGTTAAGCTGCTTCGCTCTGATCACAAATCTCGGCAGAACACTCCAGAGGCGTGTACCTCAAATGATCCCCATCCGCAGCAAGGGCAGCGCATCCCAAAGCAGAAAAAAATGCAAGAATTAGTTCTTTTACATTGTGCAATGCAGTCTCCTTTTCGATACCATCAAAGGGTATCCATCGTATTCTTTACGTACCGTCAACACCTTCTACGCTCTTCCTGCGCAACAATCTAACATGTGAATTACAGTTGTCAATGGTGTTTCTCCCTCAGATGTAGTCCTTCAGTGATGCCGCTTTGGCCGGTCGTGTCCAAAGTAAAAATACCCGATCTCCCATGCAGTCCCATCATCGACCTGAGGGCCCTCCAGAAGAGCAATCACCATGCCTGCATCATCGAGACGAGATTGCAGCGGGAGAAAAGCTCAGAACCAAGCGTTATGGAACCCGCAGGAAGATGAACGTGATTCTGATCTCGTGGCGCCCCCGGCCGAACGGATACATCAATTATGGGAACGTGCGCTTTGCAGCACGAGCCCGCTATTCCTTGAGATTTTCCACGTTTTCGCCAAACGGCTTCGACGCGCCCTCGTCCTTGTCCGACAATATCAGCTGCGCCGCAATTCCCGCCGCGCCCGTGATGACTTCACGACAAAACAGGGCATGATCCCGGCAGAGCCAGGTTGCCTGCCACTTGGATGTCAACTCCCTGCAAAGGGTGTGACCATTTTGCTCCTTGAACAGATTCGGAATCTGGTTAAACAGTCTGTAAAGGCCGGGCTTGCCGTAGAGTTGCTCCTTGGATTTTATCATGGCCTCTTTGCCTTCACCCTCGGGAAGAGAGCTCCTTCCGTGGACTGCGCTGACCGCCATGACCGCCCCGACGAGCGCCCCGCACGTGTCGCCGTAAAGCCCGATTCCACCGCCGAAGCCCGTTGCAAGTTTTTTTACCTCGGAAGGCAGCCCGGTGTCGACATGGGATAAAACCGCTTCGGTAACACACTCGGCGCAATTGTACCCCAGAGAAAAATTCTTCCTGGCCCGCTGTTTAATTTCTTCGATTTTCTCTTGTCCGGTCATTGTTGAAATCCTTTCGATGTAGGGCATTCCGAGCTAGAGTGCAGTTCGAACGACAATTTAGAGTCCGCTACCATAACGTTCTCGCTCTCATCCTGAATAATGCCTCAACTCGACCACCGACGCATTACGAAGCGCATTTCGGGGTTGGATTCTCCCCGAAAGAATTCCTGGTACACGGGCTCACGGATCGTTTCACCGGAAATCACGTGATTGTATCTTCCATTTATTCAGGAGTAAATGCTGATGCACACCGCCTTTCATGTCCCGATTTTGGGTTCCGGTTGAGTTGACACTTCAATCGTCTTCTTCCTCTATATATTTCCCTCTTCTTAACCTCAAACGAATGCTGGCCATGATAGTCAAGACCGCAGCGGTGCGGCCTTCGCGCTTCATCTCCTTTGCCGATAACCGAGGGGCCTTTTCTTTTCGCCGGCGCGCGGATGAAAACTGCGGCTCGAATGTCAGGTTTTCGCAGCCGATTAAATTGGAGGTTTCCGGAGGCCCCATGGTTGAGGTTTTCTGAGGTTGTCCGGTCGAGCGTACGGCACGTTCACGAATGGTTCAATTGGACGGCGCGGGGGGCTAGAATCGGTTTCACCCTGAAAAAATGGACAGGACGTGGACAGGCACTTTAAAGGGGCTAACCGTCATCCTGCTAACCTCTGGATGTTGCTGGAGCCGGCGATGGGATTCGAACCCGCGACCTGCTGATTACGAATCAGTGCGGAACGAAAGGGATTACGTAACATCAGGTAACGCCAAGTAGGTAAAATATTAGTTAAATCAACCTCCTTAGCTGACTCGATCTTCCGTTGAGTATCACCATTTTTACTCTTGTTTAACCTTTGTTTTTTCAATTTTGGGCAAGATTTAGGCAAAACTTTTCAGGACATAAAACCCCACCAGATCAGGGGATAGCTGACCGAATGCTCTCGTTTTTGGCAAGGAGCAAAGCTGTCAACGTCAGGCCGCCATTTTGTCAACCTGGTCAAAGGGCTATTGTGTCCCTAATTATTCAGGAACCACCTGAGCCAAAATACTCGCAGAAATTAAGATCCAATTCAATCGCCATGAAGTATGCGGCGGTCCCATCGGGTATCGCAAAATTCAAAAAAGATTTATCCGACCTGCTCCGGCAAGAGTTCCTTGAATTGTGCCCGACGCTGCGTATATTCGGCTCACTTTACTCCATCCAAGACCTTCCGGATGATTTTTGAAAACTCCTGCATACTTAGGGGCTTCAACACAAAGGCACTAACGCCCTTTTCCCCGGCATCTTCCTCCCTTGCCTTATCGCTCGTTCCTGTGTAGACGATTACCGGGATCCCGGGGCGAATGCGCCTCAACTCCAGGGCCAGCTCATTGCCCGTCATATGCGGCATGGTATAATCGGTGATTACCAGGTCGAAATTTTCCGGTCTGCTGCGGAAGGTCTCAAGGGCCTGGAGGCTCGATGTCTCAGCGACTACCTTGTAGCCGAGATGTTCAAGCATTTCCTTGACGACATGGGTGATTATCTCTTCATCGTCGACAAACAGGACCCGCTCTTCACCGGTCATGGCCTCCGTCTGCATCTCGTCTTGAGAGGGAATCGCCGTTTGTATGGCAGGAAAGTAGATCCTGAAGGTGGTCCCTTCTCCTGGCACAGAGCGAACATCGATTGCCCCTTTGTGGCTTTTCACTATACCGTGCACGACCGGCAGTCCCATCCCGCTTCCTTCGCCCACTTCCTTGGTGGTAAAGAAAGGATCGAAGATGCGCTCCAGGGTGGATTCATCCATTCCGTGGCCGGTATCCGACACAGTCAGTTCCAGATGAGTTCCTGGAGCCAGATCCGGAAATTGGTTTACCATTTCGCCATCCAGGTAAACATTATCGAGGCTCACGGAGAGCCTTCCGCCTTTTTCCCGCATAGCATGGGCCGCGTTGGTGCAAAGGTTGAGCATTATTTGGTGGATCTGGGTCGGGTCAGCCAGGGCCAGGTTTTTGCTCTTGATCGAGCGTTGAATCTCGATGGTGGTTGGAAGGGTCGCGCGAAGCAGCGCCAGTGATTCTGTGACTATTTGGGCTATTTCCAGGGGTTTGGGTTCCTGCTGGACCTGGCGGCTGAACAGAAGGATCTGCTTTATGAGATCTCCGGCCCTCTCGGCCCCTTTGATTATCTGCAGCAGATTGCCTTCGGTTCTGAGGTCATCGGGGTAATGCAGCATCAACTCGGCATAACCTATTATAGGCATGAGAATATTGTTGAAATCGTGAGCTATGCCACCGGCAAGGGTCCCTATCGCCTCCAATCTGCTGACCCTCTGGAGGTGGGCTTCGAGGTCCTTCTTATCTCTCTCTGCCTGCCTCAGTGCTGAAATGTCGCGGTTGTAGATAACGGATCCAACAAAATTACCCTGCTCGCCGTAGATCGCTTTTTCCTTTCTCCACACCGGAATTATCGTTCCGCTGCCCCGCTCCATCTCGAATTCGCCTTCAAGATAGCCATCAGACTTGAGCCCGGGGCACATGTTCTCGTAGGTCTCCCGGCTCCTTGCCGATAAAAAATCGGAGGTGTGCCTGCCGATAATTTGCTCCCGCCCGTATTCGCTCAGTATTTCATAGGCCCTGTTGCAGTCGACGATCCGCCCGCTCGAGTCCAACGCTTCGACGCCGTCCGGGGCCGCATCGAACAAAATCCTGTAATTCTCCCTGCTCTCAAGAGACTTGCTGATTTCCCTTACCATGTTGTACATTTCATGGCTCTCAAGCGCATTGGAACTGTTGAGCAAGATGATGGAAAGAAGTGACAGGGCCAGATCGGGGGTATCCGTCCCGGACTTGTCCGCCAGTCCCATGAACATTCCGCGAATCCTGGAACTGGTAGACATCACATGCAGGACGATATAGCCCTCTTCAATCTTTGAAGGGACCGTGACCGGTTTCTTGTTCCGCAGGGCCCAGGCAAAAGTGCCTTCATCGACCAAACGACTGAACTCATCCCGGATGGCATCGCTGTAGCGTTCCGGCTGAACGCTCGCGGGATAAAATGTGTTGCTCTCCTCCTCGATCAAATAAAAAGCGGTGGCTTTGAAGCGGACCAGCCTGAGTATGCGGGTCCTGGTCTCCTCCAGAATTACCGCGGGATCTTCAAGGTTATTGATGTTTTGCTGAAAATCCCCAAGGGATGCAGCCATTTCTATGGCATCCAGGGCAAACCTGTTGACCTCGTCCAAGCATTCTACCCGTTTTCTCAGATACTCTAATTCTGAGTATAGCTCCTGATCGCTCATATCTATTCTCGATTAAACCCCGTTGTCTCTAAAGAGGCCCTGGACAACCGCTTCCCGCTGAGCTTCCATTTGTTCAAGCACTGTTGGCAAGATCCTTGCCGACAGCCCAACGCACTCCCACGCCACCTCGCTCAATGGCGGAATGAACCGTTCTCCGCTCGATCCCTTCTCGACCGCGTTGGATATAACATCGGCCAGGTGCACTATCGATGGTTCGAGCGGGTCCCTGTATCGCTGCGGTTCATGGTGATACCTCACAGCGACTTCCAGCGAGACCGGCAGCTTCCATCTTTTCAGAAGAAGTCCGCCCACCTCGGCGTGGTCACAACCAAAGATCGGGCCTTCCGCCATATAGAGCAGCTCTTGGTTGCGCCCTGCCTCGACGAGAGCCGCTTTTGCCGCGACGGGCAAATAGCTGTACAAAACCAGCCGCCCTATATCGTGAAGCAACCCGCCCAGGAACAAACGCTCGGTGTTTTGAATGTTTTTGAAGGCCGAGATGATCCGCGAAAGAATCCCACAGGTGATGCTGTGATCCAGGAAGGACCTCATGTCAACAAACCCGGAAGGAATATTCTCGAAGAAGGTGAGCAGCTTTATGCCCGTGGCCAGAGTGCTCAACTGGTTCGTGCCCAAAACCAGCACCGCCCGGTAAAGCGTATCTATCTGGGATGGGTAGCCATAGAATGCACTGTTTACAAGCTTCAAAATTTTGGCCGAAAGGCTGACGTCCCTCCCGATCACGTCGACGATTTGCTTCGGTAAACTGTTGGGATTTCGTATAATTTCCATCATTTCAAACATGATAACGGGCAAGGCCGGAAGCGAGACTACCTTCTGGACGAAAACGACGGGATCTATCCTGTGATTTGCCTGCCCGCCGTTGTTGTCCCACTTTGGCTCCTCATCGCCGTCCCGGCACGCCAGTGGCTGTGAAAGCCCCTTGTCCCGGCCAAGTCTGTCGGCCGTTTGAAGAACGCAGAGCTGAAATAATTTGTAATTCGCCGGATGATCGAGGCCGCTGTGCACAAACCTGCGGCGGACGATTTCTTCGGCGGTCTTCAGCAGGCCGGGGTCCAGGTCTACAAGAGCGTCTTGTTCAGTATCCCTGGAAGCCTCGCCTTCGATATCCGCTTCGAGGATCCCCCAAGTCTTAAAGAGCCTCAGATGGCCGTCGGTCAACTTCAACCCTTTGGCCGCGAGCAGTCGCCCGCTGAGGTCTTTGACATGACTGGCAAGAACCATGTCTTTTTTCAATTGATCGAGGCTAATCAGGCCCATTTTTTCAACCGGCTTTTGATTGATGAATTACTGCTTCCTGTCCTCAAGGGCCCAAGGATTCTCAGCACATTAATCGGCGGGGTTCTTGTATACCTTTAGCAGAATCAGATGGGACATACTGTTTTAGTGGGTTATTGACAAACACACTATGCCACAAGAGGCGGTATTCAGGCCAATTTCTTAATTCTTAACCGGACAGTTGTGAGTTAGGATTGGCCACCAATACCTGTTCTTTGAAAACCTACTCGCCAAGTCCATAAAAAGGAAAGCCAAAGCCATATTTGGACAAAGAGAAGAAGAAATGGCGGGGCAAGGTGGCGAGGAGCGGCCACAAGAAGCAGCAACTCTTTCAACTGAAAGCGGAGGCGAAGGAGTGGGAAATAAACCAAAAGGCGCTTCCATTAGACAAATTCTTCGGTGTTGAGAATCGTGAGTTTCCGGACAAAGCCTCCCCAAAAAGGCCCCCGAGGTTCACGACCCCAAGAAGCGGACCTTACATGTAGTTTGATTTTAATGCATAGTCCCAACGGGGTTCGAACCCGTGTCTTCGGCGTGAGATAGCAGCCCGGTATGAATTTCCACCTCTTTTTAGCTTGATTGAACCAGGTTTGCGGCGATTAAGATTCATTTAAAGGATTGAGAAAACCCCACAAAAGCCCCACAGAAATGAAATAAAGGCCCCCCGATTTTTAATTGTTTCCTGCCCAAAAACATGTCTCAGAGTTCATATAAGAACCAATTGCAGAGTTCAAGCCAGCCCTGCCCTGCCCAATCTATTTCACACACGGGTGCCGGAGGTGAAAAGACGGTTCCACAGAGGGCTCCCAATCATTTCCGGCTTCCCATACGCATCGACGGATTCCGGATACATTATTAGGCAAGGCGCCCGAGGGAGTCTTGAACTTCATCATCGATTGATTTCGCTCACTCCTTTCAACCTCAAGTTAACCAGCAGCCTGCTCCATCCTTGCGTCCTAACAGCCGGTGCGGTATCATCTCCCCTCCCCCAAACCTCCATATTCAATTTTCCGGAGCAATCTATGACTCTCACCAAAGCCCAAATCATCGAAGCACTTTTCGCCAAAAACAAGTTCACAAATACTCAGCCGGCCCAGATAATCAACACCCTTTTCGAGCTGATAAAACAGTCCCTGCAAAACGGGGAAGATGTTCTCGTCAGCGGGTTCGGAAAATTTTCTGTGAAAGAAAGATGTCAGCGCACAGGGAGGAACCCACTGACAGGGAAACCAGTTACTCTGCCACCGAGGAAAGTGGTGACATATAAGTGCTCTGGTGTTCTGAGGGCTGCAATGAATGGGGAGGGTGATTGAAGGAATGCAAGGAGATGCCTTCGGTTAACCGATAATAATGTCCTCTAACGATCGCTTAGGGACGTGATGTACCCCTTCATTATCACGCCAATACTTGGTCTTCCCAGAGGCATCGACCCTTTCGATCATTACTCCTTCCTTGGGCTTGCCCAGAGCCAAAACAAGCAAGATATCAAAGCGGGGCGGTATTTCTAAAGCTGTTCTTAAATTTTCTCTCTGTATTGTGCCGATCATGCACCCACCAAGACCTCTTTCAGTAGCACCGAGAAGCATGGTCTGAGCGGCTATACCGTGATCACAGCCAAAAGATTGGCTTATTTCCTTATCCCCCAGGATGATGATGTAGGCGGAAGGCCTCTCCCCATCGTTTGGCCCTGGCCAATCCTTTAAGAAAGCAGCCCAGGTGAGGTTGGGAAAGATCAAGGCATTCTTTTGAGGATCACAGGAGAGAATGTACTTGAGAGGTTGAACATTGCCTCCAGACGCTGATAGTCTGGCCAAATTCACGAGATCTTTCAGAGTCTCCAGATCCACACCGTGTTTCTGATAAAACCGCCTATAGCTTCTATTTTTCAGAACTAAATCCGCCAGCATTTTCATCTGCTCTGTTATTTCCGAAAGCATTAGTTTATGCCAGTGCTGGTCAGCCCGACTGACATCGGCTCGGATTTGTTTGGGCCAAAAACAGAATGGCCGGAAATTGCTTCTCCAGCCCTTCGGATCCCTCTATGAATGAGCAATTAGAGTTTCTTTACTTTGGCTGCCGATGGTCCTTTAGCGCCTTGCTCAATTTCAAAGCTGACACGATCACCTTCCTGCAGGCTTTTGAAACCCTCACCCTCGATGGCGCTATGATGCACAAAGACATCTTTTCCGCCCTCAACCGTAATAAATCCGTAACCCTTCTGATCGTTGAACCACTTTACAGTACCTTGAGGCATTTTTCTGATTCCCTGTTGAATTGTGTTAGTAGCACGTAAATTTCCAAGCTAAGATAGTAAAATAAGGGAACTGACGCAAGCGAAAAGAGCGGGATATTTTGAAATGTGCAAGTCCTTATCTCTCCGGGCCTTGCTTTTCAGACTGGATGAATAGAACGTTGAAACTCTTGATTTTATATCACAAGTCTGGATGGTAATCTTCGGATGCACCGCAATCTGGCTGCTTGGTCGGCGCGAAGGCTGGAGAAGATGGGGCTATGTTGCCGGACTGGTCAGCCAACCCGCATGGTTTTTCTCAGGCTTTTATCATAACCAGTGGGGGCTGGTCCTGGTAGGTTGCTGGTACACGTACTCCTGGGTTCAGCGCGTATGGAATTTTTGTATAAGACCTGGAATGGGGTAGATAAAACCCATGGTCGGCGATAAGCCTGATTTCCAAAAAGGATAACCCAATGATCAATGTGGAAAAGGTCGATGCAGTTCGCAAATACCTATCACTCGAATTCCCGGGTCTTGAAATCCGGGATCATTACGACTCTGGACGGATGGCCCAGTGTTTCGAGATCGGATCCGGGAGGACCTGCTCCGAGGCTATTATTTCTAAAGAAGTCTTTGACGATCATGATGAGGGTGAAATATTAAAAATACTGAAAAGTTTTCTGCTTGTCGAGCACTTGAGGGAATGCGATCTCCCGATAATAGTTACCAACGAAGGGCTCCGCACCGAATAAGAGGGACAAGAGTAATCTATGCAAGGGGCGATTCGGCTTGTCGCCATGCGCGTGGAATGGCGCAGGTGGGGTTATCTCGTCTGGCCGGTCAGTCAACTCGTACGGCTGTTCTCAGGCTTCTATCATCACCAGCGGTCCAGCAAAATCAACACCTTCTCTTCCTTGACTGCTTCTGTGAGTTTCTCTTCCTCTTTGCCTCCTGCTGCCGCTCACGTTCAATATCCTGCCGGGCCTTTCATGCAGGGCGCCATTTTCCATACCAGAGCAGCTTGAGATAGTGAGAGCGCCGCCGATCTGCTAATATCTCTTTTCTAAATCCATGCGAACTTTTACTACGATTTTCCGTACATGCAGCTTTCCATGGACGTCACAATTCGGACGATGAGCTTCATTCGGATAGATCACCGCGAAATCCCCTCGCCTCATTACCAGGGAAGCTGAGTCCATGGGCGATTCCAGAAAGACCTTATCCTTTGCACCGCAATATTCGCTGACGCTCCTCAGTTCAGATGATAATGAAACCTCGACCGTTTCTTCTCCTTCGATGACGACCTGAACGTCGGCATACTTCCGGTGAATCTCGAATCTATTCTGCGATGCAGGAGAAGTTTCGTACGAAGAAACCAGCGCATATATTTTTTCGGATTCGATCTCATATCTTCCGTCGGGTTTGGCGGGATCGAATTCAACCGCGAAAGAAAGAGCATTGAACAGGGGGCTTCCAGTGTGAAAATACTTGCCGAAATTTTCAAGTGTGTCGTAAATCATGGTGTTCAACTCCCCTTTACTTCTATGAACGGCAAGAGCAGGCCGGTTGGCCGGCAGTCAGACCGAAATCCGATTCTTCTACGGAATAATGCATCAAGGTGTGCGCTATGCATCTGAAGTGCATTTTCGGATTCTGCCCTGAAAACTTCCGATGCAACCCCGAAGCCTACAAAAACCATACGATTTCCGGATTGAACATGCAAGTGATGTGTCAATGATACCGGTTTTTTGCATTTCGGCCCAAATTATGCCTCCTTCTTCCGAAGTCTCGTCCGCTTAGCTTTGCCGGCCGTCACTGTCTCAGTTGCCGATTTGGTGGACGGTTAGGCTTTCTTCTGCCTTCTTGCCTCAATCCCTTTCTTCAGCTTCTCGGGCAATCCTCTCTTTTTGGCGGCTTTGCTTCTCGTTTTGGTCAGAGGTTTTGCCGCCAAAGGAGTCCGCGTTGCGAAACCGTATTTCTTCCTGTACCCTTTCCGGCCCATGCCGTGGGAGACCAGGTGCTTCGACGTGAGTTGCTTCATCTCTGCACCGCATTCGAGACAGATCACTTTATCTTTCTGGATGGAGCCTTGCGGCGTGAGCGTGGGTTTCTGTTCTGTTGGTGCTTCTCCTGTTGCTTCGGCAGCCGGAGCTAACTCAATTCCTTCCGCGTTAGCCTTTTGAAGTTCCTGGAGCGTGCTGAAGACCTCTCGGAGAGAAGCAGCGAGGAGTGGGGAGTGAAAAACCCAGGCCGAATCTTTTCATGGTTTCGGTGCGCCAGAGGGGCATGAGATGCTGCCTCGACGAAGCTCAACAGGAGCTTGCATACCCGTGGCGTTGCCGCTATGATTGAGAAGTTATATAAATTGGGCTGTTACTGCGGCCCGACTCCAATGCTGGAAAACGGGAGCGAGTAGGGGTACAGGAAGCAGGAAGAGGATCTGCGATTCATGGCCGCACCGAAAATAGCACTATTACCTTGGCACGACCCCCGTAACCCCGTACCGCAACCCCATACGCAACATACGCAAATCCTTGACTTGTCCGGAAAAAGATGCGTGAGTGAAAGCAAGGATTCAGAGTGGCTCGCCTGTTTGAACTACCGATAATTTAAGGAAAAATATGCTTGAATGGACTGTAACGGATGAACGAGGACTGAAGTGGGTGAATGCCCGGGGACGGATCGACGGCATGACATCCAGCCGGATTCAAGGGGAATTCATGGACCTCATTGAGAACGGAAACCGATCGATCGTAGCCGATCTGACGGACGTAACATACATCAGCAGCGCTGGTCTGCGCGTCTTCCTCGTGGTTCAAAAGCAACTGAAGAAAGCGGGTGGGGAAATTATCCTCTGCGGCCTTTCCCCTGGAGTGATGCAAATTTTCGAAACGGCGTGCCTCCTCTCATTCTTCCGCGTGGGTTCGAGCAAAGAGGAAATCATGGCGGGAGGAAATTTCGAAGAAGGCTCGACGGGGGCGGTTTCGGCTGAAATCGACGGCATCTCTTTTCAGTACGCGCAAAGACAAGCTGCCCCAGGAAAGCTCGTTGCCATAGGATCGCAGGAGAAACTCCCATCGGCGGCCTATACGGAAGGAGACGTTGTGGCCGTCCGCGCCGAAGACTTTCGCTTCGGCGCCGGCCTTGCCTCACTCGGCGATCGGTATGAAGAGTACGGGGAGCTTTTCGGCGAGTCCTTAATCGTCGACCGGAGCCTTTTCTTCCTCCCCTCGGTGAGGCGCCCCGCAGTGGATTTCATGCTTTTTTCCGAGGAGCATCCGGGCATGGAGTATAGATTTCTTCATGGATTCGGATTTGGCGAGTCCTTCCGGTATGTTGCATTTTTCGAGGGCGGCGACGGAGGCTTTGTGACACTCGACAGACTTGTTCCCGCACTCTTCAAGCTGTCCGAGGCAAACGTCCTGGGCATCGTTTTCCTTGCGGAAAGCAAAGGCGTTTGGGGCATGCATCTCAAGAGGTCACCCATCGCTGAAAACAGTCCGGAAAATGGGAAAGACATCTTCGATCCGGCCAATTTTCCAGAATGGATGCACTTCCCCATGGAACCGGGCGATATCAACAACGTTGTCCTCGGGGTCGGGGTTGCCTTGCGGGACCGGGAGGCGGACGGTCCGCAGGCGCGCGCATTTCTCCCCAGCGGCGGCTCATACCATATCCATGCGGGAATTTTTTCCAGGGAGCCTCTTAGCCGCAACATCGATACGTTTGAGCTCGAACTAAGGAGGGTGGCGACTGAACTCGAGGTGTTCAGGGTCGAACATCTGATGGGAAAAACCAGCTTCGGAAACGGGATCGTGGGCCTTATCGAAATAGAAGGATAGAGACGTGGGACTCTGGGTAGGGGCGCTGAATCTTGGATTTCTCTATGCATTCACTGCAATGGGGATCTTCATTACTTTCAGGATCTATGATTTTCCCGATATCACCGTTGACGGCAGCTTCACGCTCGGGGCGGCTGCATCGGCCGTGTTCATCGCGATGGGCTGGAACCCCTTTCTTGCGCTGGCCGTGGCATTCATTGCGGGGGCCGCCGCAGGAGCTGCAACCGGCCTCATACATACACGCCTCAAGATAAACGGCCTTCTGGCCGGAATCCTCGTCCTGACCGGACTCTTTTCTATCAACCTGCATGTTATGGGGCGAGCCAACGTTCCCCTGCTTGCCCATAGCACATTCGTTACTTTCCTCGAAAAAACAAATCCGGGCCTTGCCTCGGAAATCTGGACCCTGGCCGTCCTGATCCCCGTTATTTTCCTTTTTTCGATTGCCGTATCGCTCTTTTTCAGGACTGACGCGGGCATTTCCATGAGGTGCACGGGAAATAATCCGATTATGGGCGCAGCCGCAGGCGTCGACGTGGATCGGATGAAGGTGTACGCCGTCGCCGCAGCAAACGGACTTACGGGCGTATCGGGAGGTTTGATCGCGCAATACCAGGGCTTCGCCGATATCGGAATGGGCATTGGCACCATTATGATTGGCCTGGCCGCAGTTATCATCGGGGAATCCGTTATCAGGAGCCGCTCCATTTACGCCATGATTTTGGGGGTTATAGCCGGGTCGGTCATCTTCCGCCTGATGATCGCCCTCGCCCTATCCGCCGGGCTAAATCCCATCGATTTGAAGATTCTCACCGCGCTTTTCATCCTGGCTACCCTGATTCTATCCAAGATACTTTCCGGAGATTCACGGGCGTGGGCCGCATTGAGGGCCCGTACCGAGAAACTTTCACGCCGGCCGGTCCTCGCCGGCATCGGCTGCGCCGTTGCTGTCCTTGCGGTGCTTGCCGCATACGGCATCAAACATAATTTCACATGGACCACCGGCGGACAGGCCAAGGTTTATAAGATAGGCGTTGTGCAGGTCACCCATCATCCAATACTCGATATAACAAGGGACAGCCTTCTCAAGGAATTGGAAAGAATGGGCTATCAGGATGGGCGGAACGCCGAATTCATCGTTCGGAACGCAAACGGGGACATGGCGACCGTCAACACTATCATCGATGAATTCCTGAGAAGAAATGTAGACCTGGTAGTCACCATTTCCACTTCATGCACCCAGGCGGCAATCAACAAGATCAAGGACAGGCCCGTCGTTTTTGCAACGGTTGCGGACCCTTTCATCATAGGGGCCGGAAGTTCCGATGCCGATCATCTCCCTAATGTTACGGGGGTGTACGGCCTTTCGAGCATGGCGGACCTTCTGAAGGCCGCACACCAGGTTCTCCCCGGTAAAATTACCATAGGCAGCCTCTGGGACCCCTCGCAGGTGAATGCGATACGGAATCTCGAAATACTCAAGGAAGCGGTCGATTCCTATTCGGATGTTACCTTCGTCGGGACAACGGTTACGGGGTCGTCGGAAGTGTACCAAGCAGCCCTGTCCCTTGTGCAGAAAGGGATAGGCGCTTTTGTCCTTATACCGGACAATATTGTTTTCTCAGCCTTCGAATCCGTTGTGAAGGCCGCAAGGGATAGGAAAATTCCGATCTTCATCTCGGACGTTGAGCGCCTGAAGGATGGGGCGCTTCTCGCGTTAGGATATGACTTTACATCCAGCGGCATCCAGGGCGCTCATCTGGTTGTTCGCATTCTCAACGGCGAGAACCCAAAAGATATTCCGTTCCAACGGTACACAGTGAGGACCCTCGGCGTCAACACCGACGTGGCCCGGGAACTTGGAGTGACCATACCGCCCGAAATCCTTGCGCAGGCAAATCTGGTTTACGGAAGCGCGAATAGTGGGAGCGCGCCGGGCGGTCCCGTGAGGGCCGCTCCCGGCAGGGACCAGGCCGCTCCTCCGCCACCAGTGGACAACGGTAAGGAAGGGGGCCGGAAATGATCAGCATAACGGACTTTCACAAACGATTCAATCCCGGCACGATAAACGAGGTCTACGCGCTGCGGGGTATAGGCCTCCATGTCAGGGAAGGAGAGTTCGTCACGGTCATCGGAACGAACGGCTCGGGGAAATCAACGTTGCTCAACGCCATAGCGGGCTCGTTTCTACCGGATTCGGGGACAGTGGAAATAGCCGGCGAAGACGTGACCCGTAAGAAAGATTTTCAGAGGGCAAAGCACATCGCCCGCGTTTTCCAGAACCCGTTCATGGGGACGGCCCCCGGCATGACGATTGCCGAGAACCTGCACATGGCATATCTGAGAGGCAAGAGAAGGTATCCGTGGATAAGACTCAATTCCGCACGGCGGGCCGTCTACCGAGAAGACGTGAGACAACTGGAGATGGGTTTAGATGACAGGCTGGATAATGTGATAGGCACGCTGTCCGGTGGCCAGCGCCAAGCCCTGACTCTTCTCATGGCGGCTGTTACGCGACCCAGGGTACTGCTCCTCGACGAACACACCGCTGCGCTCGACCCCAAGTCCGCGGCACAGGTAGTGAATCTTACAAAAAGGTTTGTCGAAGACGCAGGGCTCACCACGGTCATGATCACTCACAGCATGCAGCAAGCCCTGGAATTGGGAAGCAGAACCATAATGATGCACAAAGGACAGATCATTGACGATATTCCCATCGAGGAAAAAAAGAGGTCAACCGTCGAGGACCTGTTGGAAAAGTTTGCCGAGTTGCGTAAAACGGAACGGCTGACAGATGATGTACTCGAACAGCTCCGGTGTAATTACCTCTAGTTTCCGTCCGGAAAGGGTTCTTTTCCGCCCTGGCGTCCTGATCCGGGGACCAAAAATATCTCCTGTCCGAAGCGGCGGAATTTGAAAAAGCTTTAAACCGGAATAATGCATCAAGGTGTGCGTTATGCATCCGAACCACATTCTAAGGTCGGATTCAGCCTGATAAAACTTCCGGAACAACCCCAAAGCCCGCAAAAACCATACGATTTCCGAATTTAACATGCAAGTGATGTGTCAATGATACCGGTTTTTGCATTTCGGCCGGAATTATGCCTTCTTTTTCAGAAGAAAACACTGTAATCAGAGTAGGATGTTATCAGAACAGGGATTGATGAGAAAATAGTCATTTTCCAGCGAGCCACAATCTGAAAGACCGATCTGCACGCAAATGCTTTCGTGCCGTTAAGGAGTTGGATTATATAGACCGACCGCAAAAGCAGGGCACGGTTCTCGTGTTCTCCTTTTCTCTTCATGTTTTCCCCTGCCGTTTGAAAGCTGCCCCGCATTTGTGTTGAACGTCTCTAACGTGCGTTTTCTATTTGTCAAAGTCAATCACAGTGTGAGCTGACAGCAATAGGCTGACGGTCGGGACGCGAAGAGAGATCCAAGGGGGGTGCAAGGAGTTCGCAACCGACCGCAAACCAGGGGCGGCAGTCCATACGCGCGCGGCGGCACATTTTTCAAAATGCCCCTCTCCCATTATGGTCTTGAAAGCATCGTTGTCAGGTTGGGTCACATTTGAGGCGGTCTGTTCAGGCAACTATTTCCATGGATAATCCAAAAGAGTCCACTCTTGGCAGATTCGGTATCCGAGAAGCTGTCCCGCGCATCATTCTTTCGGCAGTCCACAGGGCTGCAAATGCGTCAAGAATATCGTCCTTGGCACAGCCAAGTTGTTTCCTGGCCTGCAGAGCTGAATTTACGAAAGTGCCGAAATTTGGCTGCAAAAGGTAAACCGCTGAGCTTGGCCTGCTCCAGTTTTTTTGCCATCCGGGAGAGGGCTGTGGCGATTCATATAGAAGAAACTCACTTCAGGATGAACTTCACGGACTCCTGACGCCACCTGTGGATTTTGGCGCAGAAGCGCATCGACTTCCCGAACCTTCGGTATTATGCCCCAAGTCTGCTTTGAGATTTTTTCCCCTTCGATCCGAAACCGAATTTGGCAAGCCTCATTATACGAACTGGCACTGAGAATGTCGCGAATCGGGGCTGGGAAAACGCAGCATCCTATACGTCCAAGTTTCTTTCGTGCTTCGAGATCGCAATCCTGTAAGCCTCGATCCGGCAAGCCTATGGGGATATCAACGGCGATGACCTGAGGAGCAGGATTTGTGGACGCCAGTTGCACCAAAGATGTTAAAACTTCCCAGAATACATTTCCTGCATCCAGATCCTTGAAGACCGCTATCCAGCCTGCTCTACACTCGTCAACTCCACATATCAGTCCCATTTTTCAAATCTCCTACAAGCACGCAATATGCCCGCAGAAAGCAAAAAGGCCAGCCTGAATTTGGCTAACCTCTTTATTTTACTGGAGCCGGCGATGGGATTTGAACCCGCGACCTGCTGATTACGAATCAGCTGCTCTGCCACTGAGCTACGCCGGCCCGTACCTGGAAGTGCTTCTATCACAAGGGCCTTTGAAAATCAACTCCGCGTGGCGCGGGACTGAGGACGGAGGACGGAAGACGGAGGGACTGAGGATTTTAGTTGAAGTTATGTAATTATCTACATATATAGATGTCTACATATATCGGTTTTTAAACACCGATGGCAAATCACTCTACCGGGCTGATCAATGAAAGCGGCGCCTGCCATGACTGTAGAAAGCACCTCTTTAATTGCCGATTCCGAAAGCATCCAGCGCGCGGCCGACATTCTGAAAACTGTCGCACACCCTGCCAGGCTCAGAATAATCGACCTCCTCGAAGCGGGTGAACAGCCTGTGGCCCAGATTTGCAAGCGGCTCAGCGCGCCGCAGCCCTACATTTCACACCATCTGAGCCTGATGAAAGCCAAGGGGATTCTCTCGTCGAGAAGAAACGGCAGCCGGGTACTCTATTGGGTTGCCAATAAAAACGTGATCGAGGTGATTCACTGTGTCCGCAAGCACGGGCAAGACGATGAAGGCTGTGCGCCCGGGATTGTCCGCGAATGACGAAATAAAGACCTCAAAGAGTGCGGGGCAACGATTGTTCACTTATTTTTCAGGAGGCAAAAGCATGTCGGATTCAGCAGCCTTTGAGCAGAAAATCGATTCCAGCGCCCAACCTTCTCCCGAGCATCAATCCTGCACCTTTATCTGCAGCCACGACACGCTGGACGGCGCTTACCCCGCCCTGATACTGGCGATAAACTCCAGGAGGCTGGGAATGGATGCCAGCGTGTTCTTTACCTTCATGGGAATCAACGTGATCCGCAAGGGAAAGGCCGCCAAGTGCAGGTTCGTCCCGAGCGGGACAATGGGAGCGATCCCCGGTATGTCCGCCTTTGCGAGCTGGATGATGCGGAAAAAAATCAATGCGGCAGGTATTCCGGCCCTGGATGAGCTGATGGAAATGGCTCAACTTGAGGGGGTCAGATTCATTGCATGCAAAATGACTATCGATATGATGGGCCTACGCCGGGAGGATTTCATCGAAGACGTCGAAATCCAGACCGCCGAAGATTACCTGAAACACGCGCGCGAGTGCAAGATCAACATGTTTACATAACCGCCCCTGGAAAAGCGGGCGTGGAAAACCGCGCAACCGGATTCACCCCCCCTTTCTTAAAATCCGGGGGCCGCGTGAGGCCAATCATTCCCCCCCCTCGCTGAGCGTGGAGTTTGTTTGAGATGCGCGCGCCTTTTCCACCTGATCGTGGACCGGACAGTTGGCGATCCGGTCCTCCTTTTCCTCCATTTCCCGCGTGCTTCTAAAAATCCAGGAAGTTGAATCGGAAAAGCAGTAGATCGCCAGTTCGCAATCTTTACATCGTTCCATTTTCATTGTCCTTCGATCCCTTGGGGAGCCTCGATTTGCCTTCTTGACTCCGCTCTATTCAATGGATCTCTTCAGAGCCGCTCTGTGAGGCAGCCTCCCCGGATATCCGCTGAACATATTGGTCCCACTCGATGGGAAGCAGGTACTTCTTGCGGCTGTTGCACTCCTTGCACGCCGGCACAATGTTGTTACGGGTGGATTTTCCCTCGCGTATGAGCGGAACGATATGGTCCATAGTCAGCTCGGCGGGGGGCACCTTCTTGTGGCAATAATAGCATACCCCCCTGGCGATCCGGCGCTTCCACCACTGCGTCCTGCGAAGCTCCCCGGCTTTTTCTTTTTGCCTTCGGAGTTCCTCAGCCGATATGGATACTGTGAACGGAGCCTGCCCTCCGGTCTCCATTGGGTTTTAATCCTCGTAAAATAGACTGGTTTCCATCCGCATTTTCTCCCTAAAAGAGTCCCTTTCCACCCAGGCGATACAAAAAAGAGTCAAGAGTGAAACTTTCACCCTTCGCACTTCTGGAGTGGCGCTCGCGGGGCCCCGGCCCGCTTACTCACCGGCAGCCTTGATCGCCACATAGAAGGTGTTGGCGCCGCGTTTTACGAGCAAAAGCAGGGGTTCGCCTTTCTTCATCTTTTCTATGGCCTGTTTCCAGTCGCGAATGTTTTGAATCTTCTGCCGGTTCACTTCCTCTACGATGTCTCCCTTGTGCAGCCTGGCTTCAGCGGCCGGGGACCCTGCGGCAAGATCGGTTATGACAACCCCGACTTCTTTTTCATCAACCCCGAGTTTCTGGGCCAGCTCAGGAGTAATGTTTTGGACCGTTATACCCAGGGCGCTTTCCGCACTCGGAGCGGCGGCTTTCTGCTGCTGAGCCTCTTCAGGCATGGTTCCAATAGTTAATTTGACAGTAACCGGCTTTCCATCACGGATGACCTCGATGGTCGCTTTGCTCTCAGGCTGCATCGCGGCTACGGTGCGTGAAAGCTGGTTGGCGTTTTCAACCGGTTTTCCGTTAAGCGTCTGAACGATGTCACCTCTTTTCAGACCGCCCTTTTCAGCGGGGCTGCCCGCAACTACGTCGGCCACGATTACGCCTTTTGTCGCCGTGGTGCCGAAAGACTCGGCAAGTTCGGGCGTGATGTCCTGGATCATGACCCCGAGCCATCCCCGAATGACCTTCCCGGTCTTTAGCTGCTCAAGGATGTCCTTTGCCATATTGATCGGCGTGGCAAAGCCGATCCCCTGGCCCTGGGCGACGATAGCCGTATTGATGCCTACAACTTCGCCATTCATAGTGAATAGCGGCCCTCCACTGTTGCCGGGGTTGATCGCCGCGTCGGTCTGGAGAAAATCGTCATACTGGCCTGCCCCTATTACACGGCCCTTTGCGCTGATTATGCCGGAAGTAACGGTATTGCCCAATCCGAAAGGGTTGCCCACGGCGATGACCCAGTCGCCGACTCGAATGGCCTCCGAGTCTCCAAGTTTTGCCGGTTTGGGCAGATTACCTTTAACTTTTATCTGAAGCAGGGCGATGTCTGTCTTCGGGTCCCGCCCGACTACCTTGGCGTCATATTCTTTCCCATCGAGGGTTTTAATCCTGATCTCATCGGCTTTTTCGACGACATGGTTGTTGGTAAGTATTAGCCCATCGTCACTGATTATGAAACCCGAGCCGAGGGCATGGGTTTTCGTCTGCCCCTGGGGTACGTCGCCAAAGAAGCGCTTGAACTCCTCGCCGAAAAAATCGCGGAAAGGCGAATTAGGCCCGAGGAAAGGCTGCATTGGATTTTCCTTGAGCGTCTGGGTGGTCGAGATATTGACAACCGAGCCCTTGACCGAGTCGACGAGGTCCGCGAAGGATGCTGGGCCCCCGATGGCCGCCGAATGAGCTACTGGACTGCAAAAGAGAAAAACGGACCAGAATAAGATCGCAAAACAGACAATTTTGGTGACGCCTGAAAGATTTCCAGTACGAATTCGCATGGAAGCTCCTTTCTAAGAGTAACTGGTCAACTTTCCATCAAGAAAGGGTTTATCGCCGAAAATTCTTATACTAAGATAGTAGCAGCACCCTTTGTCAATAAAAAAGCTGCATCCTGAGGCTGGTTTGGGTCTTTCCAGACGCCGCCCAAAAATGCTACGATAATAATGTAAAGATAAACATCACTTCGACTTGATCGAGAAGCAATCTCATCCAAGAAGCTGAAGAAGAAGGATTTATGAAGGAAAAGAAAATGAATCTGATCGAAGCTTGCGACAAGGCTTTCGGCATCATTGTCCAGGCTCAGGAAATGGATAACCTTTACCGCAAAGGCATCAAGTGTCTCGGGGAGGGTAAGCTACGAAACGGCGTCATGAGCCTTGCGGCGGAAGCGGTCAGCGACGAGAAGCTGAGCCTTGAGGTTTTTGTTAGCAATGAAAACCTGGTAAGCTTCCTGTGCGGCGCATGGATTCAGTTCCTTCTGGTCGAAGTGGCAGGACTAAAGAAAGACAAGCTGAAACACCTGGCCCGGGAAGCTTTCGGTGAAAACCTCCAAGAAAGGCTGCTGCATTGATTTTCAAAAACTGAAGCGCGGCTGTTGAGTCCTCGGCCCGCCTTCCCGCCCGAAATCTTCCACCATGGTCTTTTCACCCGGCAGTTGGCTGAAGAATCTCCTTGCTTCAGCGAAATTGTGAAAGATGACACTCAGAGAGACGAACTGCCTGTCATGCTTATCCGGACCGCTGGTTATCCGTTGTATCCGCACTGCCTCCGGCATGCCGGCGAGCACTGGGAGCAAGTCTCGTATGCCGCATTCCAGAACCTGAACCTGGAACGCCAGCGGGTGGCGCCAGGGCACACTGAGGTCCCAGTGGACCTGGAGCATTTGCTGCACCAGAAGGGAATGTCTTTCGTGAAGGTCCTGGCAGTCCCGGTGATGGAAAGTTACACCCCTTTCGCTAAGGGTTGCGAGCACGTGGTCTTGTCCGGGCAAAGGATTGCAGCAGCGCGCGAATTTGAAAACAGCCTTGTCGAGGCCGGAAACCGAAAGCGTGTTTTGTCCGGGACCTTCCGCCTCGCCCTGCTTTCTGGACTCATCGGACCTGTGACCCTCGAGGTAATAAAGAACAAGCTGTGGGGTAAGAAGGTCCTGGCCTATCTGGAGATATAATTCCTGGAGGTCCTTGAGGTTCAGTATTTCCAGGATCAGCCGAAAGTTTTCTCCCTCGAGGACAGAAGAGGAAAGTTTATGCCGCACAATTTCCTGGAGTAGAATGTCCTTGCCTGCCTGCTGCGCAAACCTCAGCCGTTTTTGATGCAGGCGCCTGTTGATGGCCGTGCGGGCTTTGGGGGTCTTACAGAGCGCCTCCAGGTCGGGATCCACATCCATCGGTTCCGACGAGGTGAGGACTTCGACTGTATCTCCATCTTTCAACCGGCCCGTGATCGGGGTCCATGCCCCGTTCACCAGCGCGCCCTCGCATTTGTCGCCCAGTTCGGAATGGATGCGATAGGCAAAATCGAGCACGGTGCTGCCCTTGGGAAGATAGTAAATGTCGCCGGCCGGGCTGTAGGTATAGATTTCATCGGCTTCTGAGAGCCGTATCATTGCCTTTCGATGTGTGGCGGCCCCCCCGTATTCGCCTATATCGCGCAACAGTTCGCTTATTTCCTGCCAGTGCTCGTCGGTAAGCCCCTTTTGCGACTCCCACGCCCGAAGGATTCCCCCCTTTGCCCAATTTTCCATCTCGAGAGTTCGTATCTTGACCAGGTAATTGTTGCCGCTGAGATGAACTCGCGTATGCAGGCTCCGATACCCGTTTGGTTTGGGATTGGCGATAAAATCCCGCAAGCTTCTGGGAATTGCCGCTAGATTATTGTTCACAAGCCCGAGCATCTTGTAGCAGTCGGTGATCTCATCGGTGTGAAGGATAATGGCAAAGTCAACGTAATTTTCAGGATAGTCCGGATCCAGGATCCTTTTGATCGGGTTGTAGTAGCTTCCGAGGCCCTTGACGCGTGTGCGGATATCGGCTAAGAGCCCCGAGCCGGCCAGGATTTTTGAAAGGGAGGTTTCAAGGCTTGCAACGGCCGGCAAGTTGCGCAGGTCCCGCATTAAATGCAGAATCTTCTTGCTCTTCTTTGGATAAAGAAAAGAAAGCGCGAGGTGGTAGAGTTCCCTTTTCAGGGGATATAGATTGAGGCGCGCAGCAATTGGGGCATACACGTCGATTGTTTCCTGGGCGATGCGCTGCCGCTTGGTCAGTGGAAGATAGTGAAGCGTTCTCAGATTATGCAGGCGGTCGGCCAATTTTATGATGAGCACTCCAAGTCTGCGGCTGGCGCTGATGAATATTTTGCTGTGCGTCAGGTCTTTAAGTAAAGCCCGGTCCAGATGATACCTGGCCAGCTTGGTGACCCCGTCGACCAGTTCGGCTACCTTTTGCCCGAAGCGGGTTTCCACATCTTCGAGCGACATCCAGGGAACGTCCTCCACAACATCGTGCAAAAGAGCGGCCGCCAGCAGCACCGGATCTTTGAATTGCATCTCTCTGACCAGGATTTCGGCCACCGCGCAGGGATGGCTTATGTAGGGTGCCCCTGATTTTCTCCGCTGACCGGCGTGCAACTCGGAGGCAAACTCGAGGGCTTCGAAAAAAAGAGCATTATCGGCGTTTGTGGGGTCGAGGCTTTTGGACATGCGGGCCCGGAACTCGGTGAGATCGAAGAAGTGCGTGTCTCCAGCGATTACCGGCAACTCTAAACCCGATTTTCCGTAAAGTTCAGTTTCAGCCATCTTGCCCGCTTTTAATTTTAATCCTGCTGAGATAGACTATAAATAAGGCCATCCGCTCCAGCCCCGTCTCTGGTCATAGACAGGTCAGGGAAAGCGTCGAAAATGAGCGGTCGGCCTTCGCGCTACGCGCTCACGTGTCGCTAAAGCAGGGCGGTTATATAAGCCTATCATACGAGATAATTAACCCAATGAAACCTATAAAAAGCCGCTACGCGCACATTGGTGCGCTAGGCAGCACAACCCGCGCCGGCCCACATTGGATTCTCGACGCCTTCCCTGACCTGTCTATGACCAGAGGCGGGACCGGCGGCGGATGACCTCTTTTGGCGCCACTGGGGCGCTTCCTCAATACCTCTCAGAGGTCCAATGACCGACTTCCGCCTTATTTACCGGTTATTCTATCAGATTGACAGGGAAAATTCACCCTTGCCGGGACAATCGCGGGTTTGCGGGCGTGCGTCAAGCAAGACGCATGGAGCGTAAAGCAACAAGCATTTTCGCTTTGGGCTCCATTTTGCTGTTTCTTTTCTTTGCTCGCCGCTCTTTTTCCGGCCTTGAAAAGTATTTTTGAAGGTATAATGTAAGTACTCATATTCGGATCGGAAGTGGGACTGCAATTGGTACGCTCCCGCTCGAGCATGCCTCGCGGAGCGTGTGAGATCCATGTGAAGGGGGCGAAGGTTTGTTTGAGTCCCTGCTGCTGCGGTGCGATACTGACATCGCCCTATCGGCTGCTTAACATGATAAATAAGTAAGATTTGGAGGCTTATAATGGAGTCTAACGAGTTTGCCGAGATCAAAGAAGTCTTCGTTAAAACCGACAGGACTCAGGGCAATATGGTTATCCTGAAACGGTCGGAAGAAGACAGCTATTATTTTCTCATGTTCGTTGGCGACGCCGAAATCACAGCAATAGCGAAGGAAAAGGGTCTGGTCGAACCAAAGCGGCCTCTCACACACGACATTTACTTGACAATATTGAAACGCACGGGCGCGACATTCGAAAAGATCGTGATCTCAGAGATGCGCGATAACACCTTCTACGCGAAAATTTACGTCCACATTAACGGTGAGGTAGTCGACTTCGACGCCCGTCCGAGCGATGCGGTGGCATTGGCGCTGCACGAGAAGTGCCCCATTTGGGTAAATAAAAGGCTGCTCCGCGTCGAGCTGACCCCCGAAGAAGTCCAGGAATTCGAAATGATCGTCAAGACCGTAAAGTTTTGATTTGCCTGGCGGAACAGGGGTTGCGAAACTAATCGTTTGACTTGCCGCGCCGTTTTGGATAGACACTGACATCCGCTCAGGCTCTATGCGAAACGATGCCGCAGGAAGAGTAAAGCCGGTGCGCACCGGCTTTACTGTTTTGGACGCAACCGCTCCCATGGCGCAAAGACTTGCCGATGCGGACACGTGTAGAGGCGGTGATTCCGGAAAGTGACGCTCCTGTAAATGACCTTCTGAAACTTTCGCCAACCTGGAAGAGGACCCCTTATGGCCATTTCTTCTTCTTCAGCCACATTTACCCGTTTTTTCGCACCCGATCTCGAAGTTGCCGATTTCTGGAGCTTAGTGGATGTAAATCTCCGAGGAGGAGCTTTTACCGAACTCGACGACTCTCAGATCGAGGCCGCCGGTTTTGCATCCTGGGAGGATTGTTTCGATTCGAATTTTTCCTACGGGTCATACCGGAAGGGAGAATACGTGGCGTTCAATTTCCGGTTGGATCAGAAAAAGGTCCCCGGTATGGTGTTAAATAAGTTCGTGAGACAATCGGCGCAAAAATTCCGGGACGAGCACAACGGCAAGTGGCCCAACCGGACCGAAAAGCAGCAAATCCGGGAAAGCATGCAGGAGTACCTGCTAACCCGCGCATTCCCTCAGCCATGTTCATGCGAGGTGGTTTGGAACCCCGCGCGCAACTGGATGATTCTCGGAACCGCGAGCAGCAAGATGCTGGAGGCGTTCCTGGAGTATTTCGAACGGCAGTTCCTGCTCTATCCCGTTGCTCTTTATCATGCTCCATGGGCGTCTAACATGCTTGCGCTCACTGCGGGCCAAAAGGACGTGCTGGGCTCTCTAGTTTCGCTTAAATCCCCGACCGCACTTAACGACGGCCGGTTTCTGGGCTCCGAGTTCCTGACCTGGGTGTGGTATTACATCGAGCGGCTGGGCGGCTCGATCCAGGCCGGGGATAAAATAGCCGACCTCCACCTTGGGGAGCGCATTGTTCTGGTCCTGCCCGGCGACAGGAAAGAGCGGGTGGTATGCACCACGCAGGCGAATTTTCTCCACGAAGCCCGAACAGGGCTGCGCCAGGGCAAGGTGGTCGATGAGGCTCAACTCTTCTTTATAATCGGCGAAAACGAATACTTTTTGACCCTGGACAGCTCACTATGGTCCGTAAAAGGGCTCAAGACCCCCAAGCAGCTCCCCGACTACGGCCGGGAAGACCCCGACGGCCGATTCCTTGAAAAAATGTACTTTATCGAGGAAGTCTATTCGGCCCTTGACGCTCTGTTCATGCGCTTTCTTGCCGAAAGGCTGACCCCGGGGTGGGAAACCGACTCGCTTCCGCAACTTCAGAAGTGGATCGACCGGGGCGACGGGCCTGTGGAACCGGCAGCCAAGATTTAAACTTGATTCTGCGGCGCTGTCGTCGACCGCGTCTGACCCTGCTTTGGAATCGATGCGCCCGGATTCCCGGCACACCCGCCGCCCCGCGAAGCGGCAGCGGCGCGGGATTGAATTATGATAACGGCTGCGGCGGCTCGCCGCCCGTCACCCCATTTTAGCGACTGATGAACCAGATCGGCTTAGCCACTTTCACATACGTGATCCGCGAGCATTGGTTGAGCGCTTTTCTCGTACTTGTCTCACTTGCTACCATGTGCGTCGTTCTCGCGCTGCGCTGGTATGTGAGGCGGAGCTTGCGGGAAATGCTGGAAAACCGGTTCGCCGAAGTGCACGAACTGGATTTTCTGCCGCCGCCGGGCGCCCTGGAACAGCAAGCGCTCGAGTTTATCGCCCGGATGCGGGAGCAGGTTTGGGAGCTTCCCGAAAGTGAGCTTCAGCTTGGATTTGACGCTTTCAACCAGCGCGCCCTCAATATCGTGCGCACGATCGGCGCCGTCTATCACCCGGAAGCCGCTCAGCCCGAGTACGAAGCCTCGCTTTCCGATACCCTGGAGTTGGTGAAGCGGGTGAGCAGCCGGCTCGCAAGGCTCGCCTCCACCATCCCGATAAGGTATATCGGGGACCGCAAACTGAGCGATTTCCAGCGCTACTACCAAGTCTATCTAAAAATAAACGAAAACCCGGTCTTGAAGCTTTTCAAGAAAAACCCGCATATCTATAAGGCCGCCAAGTTCGCCCTGAGTGCAAAAAACATAGCCAATCCGCTCTACTGGGCTGGTAGAGAGCTTACGCGCGAGGGCTATTTCCTCATTCTGAGATGGTTTTACCTGACCTTCACCAGCGAGATCGGCAAAGAAGCCATACGTCTGTACAGCGGAAAGCGCTTCCAGCATGAGGAGGATCGCGACGCCGCGCTCGTGTGTTATCGCTTGTTTCATACGATGCGCAAATGGAGCGGACCGACCCCGGCTGAGTGGGCTGTATTCGTGCGCTTTGTCGCGGGCCATTCGGCCCTTGATTCCGACAGCAAGGTGCATATCCTGGCAAGGTGCTCCGAGGACCGCCTGCCCAAGGACGTCGAGGAGCAGACGATATCTACCAAATCGGGAATAAAATGGTATAAGAAGGGCCTAAAGAAACTACTGGACGCCGACGAGGGCTCGTCTCCAGCAAAAGCAAAGCTGGTCGCAAAGGAAACCGGGGATCAAAACGCGGCCGGATAGACGGCCGACTCCGGTTTTGCTCAACCCATATAAACGCTTAAACCGTTCGGGCCGTTCGATCGGTAAAATAAGGAAAAACCATATGAAACTGCCCCACATACGGCAAATCGGAGTTCTAGGCCTCTGCCTGGCATCTGTTTTGGTGTGCACTTTTTTTGGCTGCGGCTCGCCGGCCGCGAGCGAACCTGAAGAATTCCGCGGCCTCAGGTGGGGAGCGGAAGCCTCTTCGGTTTCCGGTCTCAGCCAAATTGCCGGTGAGGGTAACCTCGCCGTGTACGAAAAGAGCGACGATCGGCTTCAAATGGGGGAAGTCAGACTCAATCAGGTGATATACGGTTTCTACAAGGGCCGCTTCTATATGGGGATGATCTATTTCCCGGCCGTGGGTTTCAAAAGAATCGAGGAAATATTGACCCGTCAGCTCGGTCATCCGGCCAAACCCGACAATACTCCTTCCAGACTGATATGGGACGGCGACAGTGTCTCTGTGCTGCTCACTGTGGGCGACAGCTCCGATCAGGGACGCCTCGTCTACATGTATAAGCCGATTCAACTGGAAGTCGAACTAAAAAAATAGCGCCGCACTCCACAATGAAACGGATCGCATAGCATTTGCTCTGAGCCGGGGCGGCTACATGAAGTCGTATCGGGCCTCCTGCTCCCGCCCCGTCTCGCGGGTGGGTGGGCGGGCTGTCGAGAATGAGCAGTCGGCCCCCGCGCTACGCGCTCACACATCGCAAAGGGCGGCCAGCAAGCATGCTTCACTTTGTGAAGCAATGCGAAGCTCGCGAAGCGTGATCTATAAACCGGAGGCATTTGACTTTTTGAAGGACCTCACAATTTGGCTTGCCTCCAACCGCACCACATTCAGTGTCTGTGCTGTCTGCATGGCTGCGCGGAAGGCCCCGATTCTTTTTTTGAGCAGGGTACTATATAAGTCTTTCATACGAGGATATTGAAATGCAATCGGACGATCGGTTTGGCGCCGATATTTCCCTGCTTCAGTCGATTCTGGACTCCCTGGTTGTCGGAACCATCTCGATTGACCTCGAGGGTGCGATCACCGTCTTCAATGACGCAGCCGCCCGGCTCATGGGTGTTCCAAAAGAGCAGGCCCTGGGCAGACATCTTCTTACCGTAATCCCTAACGCCGGCCTGATAAACGTGCTGCGAACGGGCGAGCCCGAGATGGGCCGCACCCAGTTGATCGGCCAGCGCACCGTGCTCACAAACCGCTCCCCGATCATTCACAACGGGGTGATGATAGGCGCGGTCTCCCTGTTCCAGGACATAACGGAAATGGAGAAAATCTCGCGGGAGCTCGACTCCACCAAGACAATCGTGCGCACCCTCGAGGAAATCCTGTCGGGCGCCGGGGAGTGGATGGTGGTCGTTGACGCAAACGGTGTCATCACCATGATGAGCGAGGGGTACGCAAAGTTCAACGGGACTACCGTCTCCCAGGCCGTGGGACGGCATGTGACCGAAGTTATCGAGAACACCCGTATGCATATTGTGGCCCATACCGGCGTGGCCGAAATGGGGGAAAAGCAGATCATCAGAGGCCGGGAGCTGATAGTGAACAGGGTCCCGCTGATGGATGCAGGCCGGGTGGTGGGGTCCTACGGACGTGTTGTTTTCAAGGACGTGGAGCAACTCTATGAACTCGCCTCCAAGCTCAAGGTGCTCGAATCCAAGGTAAAGTATTATGAAAAGGAGCTGACCCAGCTTCGCGGAGCACGCTATACTCTGGCCAGCATTGTTGGTTCCGGACAGGCGATCAGCGCCGCCAAACTTGAAGCCCTAAGGGCCAGCCGGACCGATTCAACGGTGCTTGTTTTTGGCGAAACCGGTACGGGCAAGGAACTTTTCGCGCACGCCATCCACGCAGCGAGCCAGCGTCGCAGCGGGCCTTTTATCAAGCTCAATTGCGCGGCCGTTCCCGGCGAGCTTCTCGAATCGGAGCTTTTCGGCTATGAGGAGGGCGCGTTCACGGGCGCCAAACGGGGCGGTAAACCCGGAAAATTTGAAATGGCCCAGGGGGGCACACTTTTTCTCGATGAGATCGGCGATATGCCCCAGGCTATGCAGGTCAAGCTTTTGCGTGTACTTCAGGAACGCGAGGTCGAACGGGTTGGGGGTACGGTGACCCGTCCGGTTGACATCCGCATTATCGCGGCAACAGCAAGTGCGCTGGAAGATCTGGTAAATGACGGAAGCTTCAGAGCAGACCTATACTACCGAATTCACGTGATCCCGATTCGAATACCACCCCTCAGGGAAAGGCGGGAAGATATCCAAGCTATAGCCGATAACTTCCTGGCCAGGCTATCAAACGACACAGGCGAGATCAAAACAATGATTTCACCCGAACTTATGGAAGCGCTCAAATCCTATGGCTGGCCTGGAAATGTGCGCGAATTGCAAAACGTGCTCGAACGGGCCGCCGCTATGACCAGGGGAGAAACGCTTTTGCCCGAACACGTTCCCGAGTACCTTTTGAGCTCAATCCCGAAGCTGCGCGCCGGCCTGGCGCCATGCACTCTTGCACACGCCAGGGCCGAAGCGGAGCGCAAAACCATTGTTGCGGCCCTTGCGGTTGCGGCAGGAAACAAGACAAGGGCAGCCTCCATCCTGCAGATACATCGCGTGAAGCTCTATGAGAAGATGAAGCGGCACGGGATCCCATATGTATCCAATAAGGTACATGTACCAAATTAACTACATCGCGGGCGGAACTAGCATCTTGGCCTATTCCTTAAAGCTACAGGCCATTTAGCCATTTCAGTCATGTAACTTTTCGGCTACATTGCCCTGCTGCAACGCTTCACTTTCCCTATACATCCCCTCCAGAAGCCACTCAAGGGACTTGGCACCGGAATTGCTCCCTGGGTTCTCAAAAACATCGGCTTCATGATTTTGCCCCCGTCCACTCTTCATTGCGGAAAGGAAAAGCATGCTCGATATCAGGGGTTCCGTGGCGGTTATTACCGGGGGAGCTCATGGAATCGGGCGGGCGCTCGGAGAATACTGGGTGGCCGGCGGAGGAAAGGTCGTGCTGGCCGACGTGTCGGAAGAGCTTCTTGAGGAAGCGAAAAGATCTTTGGAGAGTTTGGGGGGCGAGGCGGTTGCAGTTACCTGCAACGTCGTTAGCGAGGCCGATTGCTCATGGCTTGCACAAAGAGCGATCGATCTGTTTGGAAAGATAAACCTGGTTGCCCCGTGTGCAGGCATTACCAGAGACGGTCCGGTGCTCGATACGGACAAAGAAACCGGCAAAGTGATCGGGAAGATGTCGCTGGAGAACTTCCAGGTCGTTATGAACATAAATCTCACGGGTGTTTTCCTTACGGTCCGGGAATGTGTGGAACAAATGATAAACCATGACTGCCGGGGTCTGGTCTGCCTCATATCTTCCACCAGTTCGCTTGGGGCGGCCGAACAGTTCAATTATTCATCATCTAAAGCCGCTTTGTCAGTGGCACCCAGGGTGTTGACCGCCGAGTTGTTCAGGCGCGGACTGGCCGGCAGGATCCGCTGCGTTGCCGTCGCTCCGGGATATGTCGATACCGGGCCGGCAAGAGCGACCATGAACGTGAAACCCGTCGGGAAGGCAGTGGACCAGGTCCCTATCGGACGTCTTATCGACCCTTACGAAATAGCGTCGCTGGTCGGCGAGCTTTACCGCAATGAGGCCCTTGCCGGGGATGTGTACTATATCCACGGCGGTTTGAGGCTGGGGCCGAAGGGCTAGCGGCGCAGGCGGACTGGAATAACCTGATAAGAGCCGGCGGGCAAAAGACTTTGTGGGAAAGGAGGTGAGGTCGCCTCGGATTGTAGCGGCTGCCCTTGCCGATTGGAGCTAAGAGAAACTACTGACGCCCCTGCAAATGCAGGAGGCTGTCTTTGACGTTCCGGCATAATTTTTATTTATTGTTTTCAACAAATATTTTTTCTCCATCAGAATAGCCTCCACTCCGGTTTAGCCGCTGTTTGCACGGCTTTTGTTCATTCAGAAAGCCTGTTGATCATTTTGGGGCATGCTCTGTGATCTTATAAACCCATAGCCGAAAAGGGGATTTACGTGAGCGAAAAAGTCGGGGTTCAAAGCAATACTGGTATGAAGGGAGAGCACGTCAAGGTTGCATTCGCAAGCTTGATAGGCACAGCTATCGAATGGTACGACTTTTTTCTCTATGGCACCGCAGCCGCACTGGTATTCAACAAGCTGTTTTTCCCGCAGTTCGACCCGGCAGTGGGAACGATTGTCGCCTTTGCGACTTTTGGCATCGGGTTCATCGCCCGACCGTTTGGCGGGATGGTCTTCGGGCACTTCGGCGACCGTATCGGCAGAAAGACAATGCTCTATTTGACCCTGCTGATCATGGGAATTGGCACAACATTCGTTGGTTTGCTCCCGTCCTATCAATCTATCGGGATCTGGGCGCCCATTTTGCTCGTAGCATGCCGGTTGGTTCAGGGTTTCGCCCTTGGCGGCGAGTGGGGCGGCGCGGTGTTGATGGCGGTGGAACACGCCCCGGAGAACAGGCGCGGTTTCTACGGGAGCTGGCCCCAGTTGGGAGCCCCACTGGGCCTTGTTCTGGGGACTCTTGTGTTCGGCTACTTTGCCCGATATCCGGAGGAACAATTTCTTAGCTGGGCGTGGCGGGTTCCATTTCTACTCAGCGTCATTCTTGTAGCGGTCGGTTTGTTTATTCGGATGCGAATCGCCGAGTCTCCAGCTTTTGAAAAAATCAAGCTGGCCAAAAGAGAAGCAAGAATGCCGATTATCGAGGCGATCATCAAGCATCCGAAAAACATGCTGCTTGCCATGGGCGTACGCTTTGCGGAAAACGGGCTTTTCTACGTTTACGCGACCTTCGTTTTCGCCTACGCTACTGGTGTATTGAAGCTCCCTCGACCGATGATCCTGACTGCCGTAACTATCGCAGCCGCAATCGAGGTATTTACCATTCCCGTGTTCGGCTTCATCTCGGATAAGGTTGGCAGACGCCCGGTTTATATGTTCGGCGCGGTATTTTCGGGCGTATGGGCTTTCCCGTTCTTCTGGATAATAGGATACAAGGACCCCTGGCTCGTGGCCCTGGGGGTCACGGTCGGATTGGCGGTAGGTCACGCGGCCATGTATGGTCCGCAGGCCAGTTTTCTCTCGGAGATGTTCAGCGCGCGTGTCAGGTACAGCGGGGCGTCCCTGGGCTATCAGTTGGCTTCCATATTCGCCGGGGCGCTTACACCGATGGTTTCGGCTTCGCTGCTTGCCTGGTATGGCGGCGTATTCTGGCCGGTAGCTATCTACATGATGATCCTGGCGCTGATAACCGTCGTATCCCTCTACTTTGCCAGCGAAACGTATAAAGACACGATAGAAGAAACCTACGAGGCAGTCGCACCGAAAACGGCATAAGCTCGTCCCCATCCTTCTCCGGGTGCTGTTCCACCCGGGGAGGGGTGGATCGCTCGGCGCCTTTCCAAAGCGGACAGTATCGATGGGGGCGTAAGAAAGGAGTTTACCCATGGCGGAAATGGTCTCCAACACGGGATTGACCCATCCCATGCTTACGCCGGTCCAGGCGATGCGCATGAAGAAGGGCAAGATCATTTCGGCTGAAGAAGCCGTCAGTCTTATAAGAGACGGTGATACCATAGCGACTGAAGGTTTCGTTGGAACGGGCTTCCCGGAAGAAATCGTCATGCAGCTCAAAGAACATTTTTTGAGAACCGGAAGTCCCAGGAACCTGACGCTTATTTACGCCGCCGGACAGGGGGACGGCAAAACCAGAGGGTTGAACCAGGTCGGCGCTGACGGTCTGATAGGAAGAGTCATCGGTGGACACATTGGGCTGGCGCCAGAACTTCAGAAGCTGATCAGGGCAAACACGATCCTTGCATACAACTTTCCTCAGGGTGTAGTCGCCCATCTTTTCCGCGATATCGCCGGTCACAAACCCGGCCATCTCACCTACGTCGGACTTGGGACTTTCATAGACCCAAGGATTGATGGCGGAAAACTCAACGAGCTGACGAAAAGAGAGGGAGAAGACCTCATCGAGTTGGTCCACATCGGCGGAAAGGAATGCCTCTTCTACAAAACCCTGCCCATCGACGTTGCGATCTTGAGAGGGACGACGGCGGATGCGGATGGGAATATCACCATGGAGAAGGAGGCCCTTACCCTTGAAGCACTTTCCATGGCGATGGCCGCCAGGAATTCCGGTGGTATTGTCATGGTACAAGTTGAACGAATCGCCGATCGTGGGACCCTCAATGCCCGCGCGGTAAAGATCCCGGGGATACTCGTCGACTGCGTGGTGGTAGCCAAGCCCGAAAACCACTGGCAAACTTTTATCGAATTTTATAATCCGGCTTTCAGTTGTGAGATCCGGATGCCTATGCAGTCAATTCCGCCTATGGAAATGGGCCCCAGAAAGATCATTGCCAGGCGGGCGGCTTTCGAATTGATGCCCAACAGTGTGGTTAACCTGGGGATCGGCATGCCAGACGGAGTTGCCCAGGTTGCCAATGAAGAGAAGATCATCGACTATCTCACCATGACTACCGAGCCCGGCGTTATCGGTGGGCTTCCCAACATGGGGGTCAACTTCGGCACCGGGACCAACATGGTTGCCCTGGTCGACCAGCCTTACCAGTTCGATTTTTACGACGGGGGCGGTCTGGACATGGCGTTCCTTGGGGCCGCGGAAGTGGACAAGGAGGGGAACGTCAATGTCAGTAAGTTCGGACCGAGGTTCGTTGGACCGGGCGGATTCATCAACATCAGCCAAAACTCTAAGAACATTGTTTTTGTCGGCACTTTCACCGCTGGAGGGCTGAAGGTTGCACTAGAAGATAGCAAGGTGAAGATCGAACAGGAGGGAAAAGAGCGGAAGTTCATCGATCAAGTCGAGCAGAAAACCTTCAGTGGCCGATATGCCGCAATGAACAAGCAACCTGTACTCTACGTTACGGAGCGCTGCGTCTTCAGGCTTCGGGAAGGGGGCCTGGAACTGATAGAAATAGCTCCAGGAATTGACTTGGAGAGGGACGTCCTGGCCCTCATGGATTTTAAACCGATCATTAACAAAGAACCGCAACTGATGGACCCGAGGATTTTTCGGCCGGAGCCCATGGGTCTGAAGAACGATCTGCTGAGCCTGCCGATCGAGGAACGACTGACCTACCATCCCGAGGAGAACCTTTTCTTTGTCAACTTTGAAAACCTATATGTCAAGTCGTCCGAGGAAATCTGGAAAATCAAGGCAGTTGTTGAGAACATACTGGCGCCTCTGGGTAAGAAGGTCGATACGATTGTCAACTATGACAATTTCAACATAGCCCCGGATTTGGTCGATGAGTATTCGGATATGGTGAAATATGTCATGCGGTTCTACAAAAGCACTACGCGTTATACGACAAGCACCTTCCTACGGATGAAACTGGGCGATGAACTGGCTAAGCGGGATGTGGCGCCGCACATTTATGAGACGAAAGAACGTGCACTGCGCGCCCTGGCGCAAAAAGAGAAATAAAGCTCTTTTGCCTTAAGCGTGCATGATCGAACACCGGCAGCGCTTTTCTTCGCATGAAGCCGGGCGTCGAACTGGTAAGAAGAGCTCTTGCTCCACACATTTACCGGACTGGGGATGAGGCCCTCAGAGCGCTCAAAAAACTCGCAGAGGAGAAGAAGTCTCCTCCCGGCAAGCCGTCTGATTGAGCAATTGCTGGATTTTTTTGTGGTTTTCAAGGCGAAAATTCGTTGTCCAATTCGCACAATCCGGAATATAAGGCAGCACGCAGCACGACTGCTCCAGGCAGAAACGGACATGGAATGATTCGCAGAATACAAGCTGAGAACAGGCCCACGGGAAATGGGGGCCTGTTCGTCCAGGGGGGCCGGTTGGGGTTCGAATCGATCGATTGGGCGAAACTGCGCCGATTCAGGTGGATCCCGATTGCTTCGGCAGCCGCTTGGGTTATGGTGGTCTGGATTCAGATAATCCTCCGGCCTCAAGGTGATTTCCCGCTCCACTTCGAGCTTGGCAGACGGCTCGCCAGGGGCGTTTTTATATACGAAGGCGGCCTCGATTTCGTTTATCCGCCCTTCTGGGCAATGGTCCACGCTCCACTTCACCTCTTCGGCGTGCGTGCTGCACAGATCATCGTCTATCCTCTGGCCGTTGTCGCCATAGCGGCACTGGTCCGAACGCTCCAGCGCCTCTCGGAACGGAGCATGCCGCTTTCACCCGACGCCTCCTTCTGGTCCACAACGCTGGCCATCCTGCTTGGAAGCCTTTTTCTGGGGCGCGACCTCCCCGAGGTCGGAGTGAATACGGCCCTGGTCGCAATGTCCTGGCTGTCGGTTTATTTCTGGTCAAAGGAGCGCGACATTGCCGGCGGGGTAGTCCTTGGCATGGCGGGGGCCTTGAAATGTACACCCCTGCTCTTTGTCGCCTGGTTCATCCTCAAGCGGCAATGGAAGATCGCGGCCGCAGCATGTGCAGCTTTTGCGCTCTTCACTCTGAGTCCGGTCCTGGTGAGCGGTCCCGACCAATATGCCCGCATGATGGAGACCTGGATTGCAAGGGTAGTCCAGGGATTGGGCGACTTCGACCCTTCCCGGGGTCCCCTGGGGGAGGAGAAGGTTGAAAACATCTCGCTTCGACCTGCCCTTGCACGCTACCTCATGCATCTCCCATACGGGCACATGGGCAGGCCGGAGACATCGGACGACCCCCGCCGCCCCAATAGACCCCCCAGCCCGTACTATTACCAGTTCCTGGATTTGCCGGTTTTCTGGGCGGGAACGGTGGCCCGCCTTCTTATGGCGGCCCTTTTCATTTGGACGGTCCTGCTGATGCGCCACCGGCCGGTGAGCCGCAATTCCACTGAAATCGTATGGGAATGCGCTGCGGTATCAATCCTCATACTGCTCTTCTCGCCAATTACCTGGGTTCAGCATGGTGTGGGGGTACTGCCGGCCCTCTACCTGATCTGCCGCGCCGCTTTCGCCGGCTTCAGTCTTTCCCGCTGGCAGACTGCGGCCATGGGGGCCTTTACCACTTTCTGCCTGATCATGAGCAGGTTTTTTTTCGGTCGGGATTTTATAAGACTCGCAAACTCCTACCACGTGAAAACGTTGGGCTTCATTCTCCTGTTGAGTGTCGTCCTGGCCTACCGGCGGCGCTTTTCGAACACGCAGCGGTCTCACGAGGTTAATTTCGGTGTGGAAAACCCGCAATGTTTCCCCCGCGCCAATCTCCAGGACCCGCCAGGCGCACACGCGCCGGCGCCGCGCTAATCTCCAGGCCCCGCGTCCGCACGTCTCCCAAATTCCTCCATATTTCGAATATATATCATTCCGCGATAGAAGAACGTATAGTTCTCTTCAAGGCAGCGCTTTTGAAAAGCAGCGTTAATGGGACGCCAACCAGGGAAAAGAAACCAATGAGCCTGAAATTATCGATAAACGCCAAAAGAGTAGACTGGCCCACAAGGATATCGTAGGTGGACCGATAAGCTTTTCTCATTGCCGTAACCGGATCACATTGAGTGGAGAACAACTCCGTCAGCCTGTGGAGTGATTCTCGAAACGCCGGATCATGCGGCGTGAGATGAGAGACCATTAGCGACTGGTGCAGTTGAGAATGCCGGGCAATCAACGTGGTGACCAGTGCAATGCCCATGCTCCCGCCCATACCCCGCATCAGATTATACAGGCCGGTTGCATTGCCTATCATTTCATTGGGTAAGGTCCCCATCGCAATAGTGGTCAGGGAAACGAAGACCATTCCAGCCGCAAATCCCATTAAAACGTTGGGCCAGATGACACTGCTAATGGAAATCTGAAGATTGACTTCACCCAGAAGGAAGCCGGCCAAAGCAAAGATGATGAAGCCGGCAACGATCATGATGCGGCCGTCGATCTTCCTTGTGAGCCGTCCTGCAAGAGTTACTGAAACGAGCGCACCCACTCCGCGTGGAGTCATGGCCAGTCCGCTTTCCAGTGCAGTGTATCCCATCAGGTTTTGCAGAAAAAGAGGCATCATCACTAACGTTGCGTACAGAATTATCCCGTAGACCGTGGCCATAAGAATCCCAACGGTGAAGTTGCGGTTCGCCAAAATGTGCAAGTCGACTATGGGCTCACTGGAATTCAACTCCCAAATTACGAAACCCAGCAAGCAGACCCCCGAGGTGATAACGGCCGGCCACATCCATCCGGAAGAAAACCAATCAGCCCTTTCCCCTCTATCAAGAACGACCTGCAGCGCCCCGAGGCCGACAGCCACCAGAATAAAGCCAACGTAATCGACTGATTTTGGGGTTTCCGCCTGGATATATGGAGGGTCCTCGATAAGCAGCTTAGTCAGCAAAATGGCCAGCAGACATACCGGTAAGTTAATATAAAAAATCCAGCGCCAGGAGTAATTGTCGGTAATCCAGCCGCCGAGCGTGGGGCCGACCACGGGGGCTACGATGACTCCGAGGCCATAGACAGCCATGGCTTCTCCTCGTTTTGACTGCGGAAAGCTCTCGAGAAGGATAGCCTGAGATATCGGAAGCAACGCGCCCCCACTAGCACCCTGGATTACACGCGCGATTATCTCCATATCCAGAGTGACAGCGGCCCCGCTCGCAAGAGATGAAATCGTGAACGCGATCATACTGATTATAAGGAAGCGGCTTCGGCCCAGAAACTGGGCGATCCGGCCAGAAATGGGCAGCACAATGGCATTGGCGACCAGGTAGCTGGTGAGCACCCAGGTAGCTTCGTCGGCGCTGGCCGACAGACTTCCGGCAATATGGGGAAGTGCGACATTGGCGACAGATGTATCCAAAGCCACCATGAACGTGGGCAGGATCATGGTGGCTGCAATAAACCAGGGATTGACTTGTGGACGCCAATCATTGGCATTCGCCATAAGATGGCTCCCCTGCAGTCTTTTCCGATTGCAGCATTACACATAAATGATCGTCCGGGACCCGCGCCGGGAGCTTAAAATTCATGATGTTCTATACCACCGGCGGTCAAGAAACGAAACGTTCATGATTCCCTGTCCGGTTTCCCTCCTGAAACACCGGACGGAGACTGTCAAATGTCCGGATTCATTCAGCGCTGACGCGTTTCCTGATCAAGTAAATCCCGTCACGGATTGTAAGGAACAGCTTTTCAGCCCGGCCGTCTGTTTTGACCAATTCGTTGAAGTCTGCCATTGCCCGGCTTTCGTCATCTTTGGGATCGAAAATCCTGCCGTACCACAGGGCATTATCGGCAAGTATCAGTCCGCCATCACGCAAAATCCTCATCGATTCCGTGTAATATGCACCATAGTTTTGTTTGTCGGCATCAATGAAGACAAGGTCTGTTTTTGCATCCGGCAGGGTCTTGAGGATTTGCAGCCCGTCACCTGTGCGCAGCTTGATCTTGAAACCGCTAGAGCTCCTGCCGAAGAAAGCCTGCGCGATCCTTGCATAGTCAAGATTATGCTCGATGGTCAGTATTTCCCCGTCATGGGGCAGGGCCTCGGCCATGGCGAGGGCCGAGTAGCCGGTAAAGGTGCCGATTTCGACGATGTGCTGCGCGCCGGACAGTTGAACCATTAACTGCAAGAACCGGCCTTCGACCCGTCCGGTGAGCATATTGGGATAGGCTGTCCTTGTCAGAGTAAAGTTCCCAACCTCTTCAAGGAGCGCGGACAGGGGCGTTGTATGATCAGCGGCATACTCTTCGGCCTCCTTGGCCACCATATCCATGAAGCAGTAAATGCCGGCTGATCTATCCGCCTGCCCGGAACCTTGAGTATATTTTCGGCTCATAGGGTCCCCCTGTTGAATTGGACAGGTTATTGGCATGACGCCGCGATATGCCCGCTATATCGCGTCAAGCACCTCGCCGTTCATAGCGCCTTCGAGGACTTGCACATAAGCGCGCGCAACCACTTCGACGGGAGTTCCGATCGAAGGGTCCATGTTGAAAGCCTTGAGCGTATCAACCACCCAATTCGGGCTTACGACGTTGATGCGTATGCGCCTGGGCATTTCCAGCGCCGCTGCCCCGGCAAACCCTTCGATTGCCGAGTTGACGAGGCTGATCGCAGTTGAACCAGTCATGGGCCTGCGGCTTAATATGCCGCTCGTAAGCGTGAATGATCCGTTATCGTTTACGTGTTCTATGCCCAGGCGCACGAGGTTTACCTGCCCCATCAGTTTATTGTTTAGACCAAGTGCAAAGTCCGCATCCGAAAGAGAAGTCATGGGACCAAACTTCGCAAGTCCCGCTGCGCTGATCACGGCATCGACCCGCCCTGTCGTCTCGAACATCCTTAAAATGGATGTCTTGTCCGCAATATCGACCTTGATGATAGATTGGCTCAAGCTGACAGGGATCACCTCGCAGCGGGTGCCGATCGCTTTCACAATGGCGCTGCCTATTGTTCCCGTCGCACCGATTACAATGATCTTCATGTCTTCATCCTCCTATTGATAGATTTATATAATACCTTGCTCAAAACAAAAGAATCGGCTCTTTCCGCGCAGCCATGCAGACAGTGCAGACAGAAAGTGTGGTGCGTTTGGAGGCAAGCCAAATGTACGGCGCTTCAAAAAGAGACGTTCCTCCGGCATATAGATTACGCTTCGCGAGCTTCGCATTGCTTCACTTTGTGAAGCATGCTTGCTGGCCTCCCTTTGCGACGTGTGAGCACGTAGCGCGGGGGCCGACCGCTCATTCTCGACAGCCCGCCCACCCACCCGCGAGACGGGGCGAGAGCGGGAGGCCTCATATGATGAGAGACCTGGGAAAAATTTGGATAATAAACCGCAAAGAAAATGGTTCTTCACGATAATAAGCACTTGGGGGAAAGTTGGTAAAAAAAAGAAGAGGACCTGAGAGAAGAACATCGGTTCAATCCAACTGTTTTTTGTATGGCATATTTTTTCAATTACTCGCAATTAAACTGCTCATTTGTCCGAAAGAGGTTGCATTTCTGAGATTATCGGTTATAATCATTGCGTGCCAATGGAGTAGGTAGTTTTGAGTTACGCAGGAAATCGATCTTTCACCAGTATTAATTGGTGCGGTTTCGGAGTAGCTCTGAGTGCCGCACCAAAAGAGCAGTGAAAAAAACACAAAATTTAAAGAAGGACAACAAATGGTGGAAGGTAAAGTAAAGTGGTTTAATGACCAAAAAGGCTATGGCTTTATTGAAGCTGACAGTGGACACGATGTCTTCGTTCATCATTCAGCCATCGAAGGCGAAGGTTTCAAGACTCTGAGCGAGGGTGACCGGGTCAGTTTCGCAGAAGAAAAAGGCGCCAAAGGGCCAAGCGCCACAAACGTAAGGAAGCTCTAATCAAAGCTTTGCGAAAGGCATTAACAACGATCGTTAGCCGGAGCCATGAAAAGCTCCGGTTTTTTTGTGCGCGCCCGGCGCAGGAACCCAACGAAAGTTAACGTCGACAAGCCGGACTGCCTACCGAAGGAAAAACCCCGAAAGTGCCCTGGAGAATACCCAAAATGGGTTTGTACAGGGTGCGCAACGCGGCGTGAAAAAGGCGCCTTTCGAGGTATGATGGTTGGGTATGGTTAGTGATTTCAATGATTGGACCGCGTCTGAAAAACGCGGTCCAACTGCTGCGGGCCGCCTTGAAACTCTTTCTTACTTCTTCTTGGGAAAAGCGGCGTCGAGGTAGTCGGCAATGGTGTTATCAATGAACTGTTCCGGCCTTACGTCGATATTGGTGATGTCCTTGGTAACCTGGCCGGTTTGCGTACCGCCCTTGCTGCTCGAGATATCAAATTCGAGCGTGAGGTACTTGATCACCAGAGGGGTATCCGACCCGCTTGCCGCTCCGGCGGCTGCTCCCCCGGCTGCTCCCTGAGCGGCCCCCTGCCCTCCACCACCTAATGCAAGCCCGCTCAGCGCACCCAGGACAGCTCCTGCTGCAGCTCTGCCGCCCGCCTGCTTGGCAACGGTCTGGCTATTGTCCACCTGATTGTACTTTGCGGTGACACGTACCTGGATAGCGGCGCGGGCCGGGTTGTCCGGCACTTCGTAGCCGTTGTCTTCCATATACTGGATGGTTTCTTTAAGGTAATTTAGATTACGAGGCAGTCCGGGGAAGTTGTCATTGGTGACCTGGACACCGATTGATTTCTCCTTGGGTCCGGTTCTGAAGTAGATCATAAGATCGGGCGGGGGAGTGTAGGCAGGCGCCTTTGCGGCCGGCTTGGCCGGTTGTGTGCCCCAGTCGGTCTGGGCCTGGGTGGTTGCGAGGAAGCATAAAAGAGAAATGAACGCGACTGCAAGTATGCAGGGAACCAGGGCTGCTTTGATCGAGGAATTCTTCTTCATAGCTTTTTCCTTTCTCATTATTTTGGTCTGGGTAATGCCGTAAACACGCAATAAAGATGCCGAGAGCGAGAAGACAAGAGAGCATGCGGAAGAGTAAAATAAACTTTAGCTGCTCTCCCTTCACTCCGGCAGTCTATTAAATCGCCTCGAAATGTCAATTTGAATTCATCGAACTGCGCTTTAAGGTGTGTCTCAAGGCAGATCAGGGCCGGCATGTTCCTGTCGCATGTCAGCGCCTTGACCCGGCTTGCGACGGGATCCCGGCTGTTAAGCACCTTCCCGGGCAGTTCGTACGGAACTGATAGCTGGACAACAGGGTCCAACCAGTTTTCCGGAAGATTCGCATGGCCCGGTCAGTTCAAGTTTCCAGAGGATTCTTTCACCCGGTTGCATGATCACCTTGCAAAGACATCTTTGCATCTGTAAGATATCAAGCACTGAATTCATGATACAGTAATCTATGCACTCAGATGCACAGCCCTGATTTTCATGGAGCCTGGATGGATATGCAGAGCCATCCTATATGGGTCCTTCCTATCGATGATGATGAGGACGACTACATGGTCGTCCGGGACCTGCTCCTGGATCTCTCTTCCATGGAATTCATCCTCGAGTGGGTTTCAGAAAAATCGCTTGTCTCAGCCTGTGTCCTATGTTTTTAGTAAAGAAACAGTGTGCGTTTTGCTCCATATGCATGCGAACCTGCGCATCGATGTTCGGAGGAGTCGTATATGCAGGATGAAGACAAGACCAAAGATCACCTCATAATCGAATTGAAAGCATTGCGCCAACGCGTCGCTGAATCGGAAAAGGACAAGGGAGCATCGATTAATCCCGCCGAGTTACGCCGCCGCGCGGAGGAGTGGCTAAAAGCCAGCCAGACTGAAACGGACCAGCGCGAGACTAATGATACGGAAAGGCTATACCACGAACTGGCGGTCCACCAGATTGAACTGGAAATGCAGAACGAGGAGCTTCGTAATGACCTGGTTCAAATTGAGGAGTCTCTCGCAAGGTACTCTGACCTCTACGACTTTGCCCCCGTCGGCTATTTAACCCTTGATGAAAACGGACTTGTATTGGAAGCCAACTTGACCATTGCACAGCAGTTAGGCATCGAAAGATCCCGTCTCGTTGGCAGCCCTCTTAGTGTTTACATCGTTATAACGGACAGTAATGCATTTCGTTCTCACCTCGGAAGCGTCCTTAAAGACAAAACACATCAAGCCTGTGAAGTAAGATTTATGAAAGACGGTGGAGGTGAGTTCCATGCACTGCTCAATACCATATTAATAATGGATGTAGTTGGTGAAAGGCGAGTCAGAACATCGGTAATGGAGATCACCGAGCGCACCAAACAAACCCGGGAGATCGAACACCTGAACCGGCTTTACTCGGTGCTCAGCCGTGTAAGCCAGGCAGTGGTACGGGCGACATCCCCCGAAAAGTTTCTAGAGCAGGCGTGCCGACAGGTCGTGGAAGGGGGAGGTTTTCTGCTGGCCTGGATCGGCCGGATTGAACCCATGACCAACGCCGTCGTGCCGGCAGCCTTCTGGGGAGGGATCGGCGAATATGTCCAGGGCATAACGGTCTATGCCGACAGTCGCCCTGAGGGTATCGGACCAACGGGCACATGCATTCGGGAACATCGCCCTGTTGTGCATAACGACTTCCTGCATGACCCGAAGATCCTTCCGTGGCGTGATCGAGCGGCGCCTTTCGGCATTGCCTCTGCTGCCGCATTCCCTATTGAAAGGGCGGGACGGGCGTGGGGCGTGTTGACAATTTATTCCGATGAGGTTGACCGCTTTGGCGGCGAAGACGTCAGGCTGCTCGAAAAGGTTGCCGGAGACATAGAATTTGCCCTCGACAACCTGGACAGAGAATTTCAGCGAAAGCAGGCGGAAGATTCTTTGCGGAAAAGCGAAGAAGAGTTCCGAACACTGGTGGAAAGTGCGCCGGACGCAATTTTTATACAAGTGGGAGGGCGTTTTGCTTACGTGAACGATGCGGCTATCCGGCTGTATGGGGCGGCATCGGAGAAAGAATTATTGGACAGCGATATCTTGGAACGCATTCATCCGGATCACCGTGCAAAGGTTGCGGAGCGCATCCAGTTCATGAACGAGAAAAGAAAATCCACCCCGCTGATGGAGTTCAAACACTTAAAACTCGACGGCACGCCCGTTTACGTCGAGTCCCATGCCGTGCCCATCAGATACCGGAACAGTGAAGCCGCCCTGGTTTTCGTCCGTGATATTACTGATCGCAAAAAAGCCGAGGAGGACTTGTCCCTCAGCGAGGACAGGTACAGGAGACTGTTTGAGGACGCCTCGCTGGGTATCTTCCGGGTTACCCGTGAAGGAAAGATCCTCAATGTGAATCCGGCTTATGCCCGGATGTTTGGTTTTAATTCCCCGGAGGAAGCGAAGAGTCAAGTAAACGATGTGGCCGTTGACCTCTACGTCGATCCTTCGCGCCGAAAGGAAGTCTTGCGCGTGATTTTGGATACCAAGAGGCCTGTCCGTACAGAGGATCTTTACAGGCGCAAGGATGGGAGCATCTTCACGGCCGACCTTCATGTCTGGGGGGTGCATGACACAGAAGGGAAATTTTTATATTTGGAAGGCTTTCTAGAGGATATCAGCGAACGCAAACGTGCTGAGGATGAAAAGGAAAAGCTCGAAACACAACTCCGCCAATCACAGAAAGTGGAAGCCATCGGTCTGCTTGCCGGAGGCATAGCGCACGATTTCAACAATATACTGCAGCCTATTATCGGCTACACGGAAATGCAGCTGCTTGAACTTCCTCCGTCCAGTCCACTGCGAGAAAATTTGGAAGAGGTGCTCAATGCATCTCTCAGGGCCAAGGAACTCGTCAGACAAATCCTGGCGGCTTCCCGCTCTACTCTAGAGCAGCAAAGAATACCGATCGATATAAGTTTGATTATCAAAGAAGCTTTAAAGCTTTTGCGGTCTTCGCTGCCAACCTCGATAGAAATGAGGCAAAAGATCCGGAATGGTGTCGCACTGGCCGATCCAACTCAAATCCACCAGGTGTTGATGAACCTTTGCACCAACGCGGCCCATGCAATGGATGGCAAGGGCATTCTGGAAGTTCGCCTGTCTCATGTCGATTTGAGCGAATGCGATTTGGCCGACCAGTCGATCTTTGATCTCAAGCCCGGCCCATACCTTAGATTGACGGTTTCAGATACCGGGTGTGGAATGGATGCGAAGACTATGGAGCGCATCTTCGACCCTTACTTCACCACAAAGGAGGTGGGAAAGGGAAGCGGCATGGGGCTCGCGGTCGTAAACGGCATAGTCAAACGGCACCAAGGGGCCATCACCGTCCAAAGCGAACCTGGAAAAGGCACAACGTTTAGCCTCTATATCCCAAGGGTTGATGTCCAACCTGAAGCAACCATACAAGTTGACGATTCGCCTACGCGCGGTTCGGAAAGGATATTGCTCGTCGATGACGAGCCGGCCGTGATGGCAATGGGCGCCAAACTCCTGAAGAATCTTGGCTACAAGGTCACCTCTCGAACAGACAGCGTGGATGCGCTGGAGGTTTTCCGTTCGAGTCCGGACGAGTTCAACCTCGTCATCACCGATTATACTATGCCCAAACTGACAGGGCTTGATTTTGCCAGGGAAGTGTTGCGGATCCGGCCTGATATGCAGATTCTGCTTTGCACGGGGTTTAGTGAAAAAATTAACTCTGGTCACATGAAAGAGCTTGGGATAAAACTGTTGATGAAGCCTTACGGCATTAGGCAAATATCCGAGGCGGTCCGAAAGATTCTCGATGCGCGAAAAGGGGGCTGATTTGGAAAGGGAAATTAATAGGGTCCTGGTCGTAGATGATGAACAAGATATTTGCGTCATGCTGACTAAATTTTTGCGATCCTCCGGTTATTCCTGCGAGAGCACGACCGATCCGGCTAAAGCGCTGGAACTATTAAAACGAAGCGATTTCCATCTCGTTATCTCAGATATTAAAATGCCGGACATCAATGGCCTGCAGCTCCTCAGTGAAATTCTCAAAATCGATCCAGGGATCGATACGATCATGATGACCGGTCATTTCGTTGTTTATACCTACAGCGATATAATCAGGGCCGGTGCGGCTGACTTCATACTAAAACCATTCCAGTTGCCTGAACTCGAGGCAAAGATCGAAAGGATCGATCGCGAACGTAAGATGCAGAGGGAACTCCGGGAAATGAATATTACTATGGGAGTGCTCCTTCAACGGGCGGAGAAAGACAAGGAGACACTCAGTAAAAATGTTGTCTCCAATGTAAAGGAGCTGATTCTCCCCTTCGTGGAGAAGTTGAAAAATGGTCATTTTAGTCAGGAGTATAAAGCTTATATTGAGGTACTGGAGACAAATCTTTCGGAGATCTGTTCTCCATTTCTGAAAAATCTGTCGCTTCAACATGCCCATATCAGTCCAATGGAAGTGCAGGTCGCAAACCTTATCAAGGCCGGCAGGAGTAACAAGGAGATAGCCTCGATACTCGGGGTCTCCCTGAATACTGTGATGACTCACCGCTATCGTCTTCGGTCAAAGCTCGGGTTGAAACAGAAGAAAGTCAACCTGAGGTCCTTCCTAAACTCCATCGAATTTTAGTGAATGCATATAGCTGTTTTGTCGCTCTTCTTTCAACGTCGATAATTCCTCGATCAATACCGACCTAGATACAAACGCCCAACCAAAGTCGCCTTCATCACCGAGGTATGGTCCTGGGTATAACCGGCACGTATTCAAGCGGGGTGTCACATTGCTGTGAATTGGGATTCAGAGACCATCTTGACGAAGATTCTTAGCCGACCGCGTAAATTACTTTCCAGGGTGCAGGCAGAAGTATTCTCAGCGAATGGGTGGCGGGATGCTCTGCGATCTCTGGGAAGCGACCTGGAATCATTGGGGAAGTCCACGGAAGGCGAGTTTCTTTCCATTGGAGAAAAACTACAGAGTTTTTATCAGCGTGCCGGAAATATCTCGAAGATATCTTCCTCGGTCGCGAGTCTGATGTCTGGGGAAGAGCTGGGGACAGTTATCGAAGGATTTCGTAATGTGATCGACAGAATGAAACGGCTTGAGGGTGAATCCAGGCGGAACACGGAAACTCTCCGAGAAGTCTTGGGAAACCTTGCTGACCTCAATCACCAGGTGGACGGTTTTCACAAAATCATTCGGCGCCTGCCGGTCTTATGCGTATCCACCAGGATTGAGAGCGCTCGGCTGGGGGATCAGGACAGCGGCTTTGAGGACTTGGCGGATGAAGTGGGAAAACTGTCTTTGGAGATTGAAAACCGGTTGTTTCAACTTCTGGAGAGTTCTGAATCGTTAAGCCATCTGATCGGGCAGACCCTTTCCAAAGTCTTGGACCTGGAAGCCACTCAGCAAACTCAGGCCGGCATCGTTCTCGACAAGACCATGTCGAGTCTCGAGTCCCTGCTGGAAAAACACGGTCTATCCGCCAGGGCTGCAGGACAGATTTCCACCCGTTATAAGGCTGTCTCCCAACGGATCGGGGAGATTGTCACGTCCATGCAATTTCATGACATTACCCGCCAGCGGATCGAACACGCACAGCAAGCGCTCGCCGGCCTTTGTGCTCATGAACGATCTGCACGCAACGAAGGACAACAGGAAGATGGTGAAGGGGCGAAGACCGAAGGGGAAAGCGAAACGGGGAAAGGCCGAGGATTTCTATTCGGTTGGAACCCCGGACGGATGCGCCCGAAGGGGATAGGGGAACATCTGCGTCTGGTGGGAGATGTCTCCGACCTGCAAATAGTCCAACTCCATTCTGCCAGGGAGGAACTGGTCTCCGCTGTGAATAACATCCTCGATAATCTCTCCGCCCTGGCAGACCTCGTCGCGGAAATGGCCCAGGAGACCTCCGAAATGGCAGGAGCGGCCGATGAAACCGGGCATTCGTTTCTCACCGGAGTAGAGGCTGGTTTTTCTTCGGTGGCCTCAAATCTTAAGACGTATGGCGAGACCGGCCAGGAGTTGTCTTTGGCGATGGGCTTGGTGGGCGGCATGTTGGGGGAAATGTCGGGACACACCGGCAACATCGAAGCCATCGGAGAAAAAATCAAGCTGATTGCACTCAACGCCACCGTCAAAGCCTGTCGCATAGGTGACGAAGGCGCCACGCTGGGCGTCCTGGCCGAAGCGATCCACCAACTCTCGGTTGAAACCCGCCAACGGACGGAAAACGCGATTTACGCTCTCCGTTCAATCACTTCGGCGTCCGAGTCCCTGTGTGCCGCTGTCAACGCAGGCGGAACAGATAAGGGAGGCGAACTGGCATTCGTCGGTGAGGCGCTGAGAACCCAGTTGCAGACCCTGCAAAATGTCAATCAAGACATCGTCTCCCTGCTTACGCGAATGAATCTGGACGGTTGCAGCCTTTCCGAGGACATCCGAAAAACCATTGATGAAGTGGGTGTGCATAGGAGGATTGACCAGGTGATCAGCAACGTGGCAGCAGGCCTGGAGGAGATAGTGGCATCCTCACGACCGAAGGGGGCGGCTTACGGCCGGACGGACAGAGCGGAGCGCATGAAAGCCCTAAAGGCCACTTATACTATGCATGGAGAGCGTGAAGTGCACCATTCCTTCTTGGAACGGAAAACGAACCTTGCAGAAAAGCCGCGTGGGGACACGTTCAACCCCATGATGGCCGGCGGGACGGAAAATGAGAAGCCCGACAGCGAGTCGGACAAGGCGAACGAAGAGGGCCTTGGGGACAATGTCGAGCTCTTTTAGCCCAACGCCGGCGCTAAGGGAGGAGAAGACGATGGATGTTGAGACGATTCGGTCTGCTGAGACGATTGTTCTGAAACTTAAGGGCAGTTGGACCGTAGAGCGTGCAAACGAACTGAAGGGTGCGTTGCTGGAGGCATTGAACAGTGGCGAGCGTATCGTCATTGAGTCCGAAGGGCTCGCGGAGCTGGATCTGTCCTCAATGCAATTGTTCTGCTCGGCCCATCGGAAATCCTTGAGACTCGGCAAGCACCTCGCATTTGACGAGAAAAAATCGCAGGCCTTCAAACGGTTGGTCTGCGACGCAGGGTTCATGCGCACCACCGGCTGCCATAAGGACCCCCATAAGAGCTGCCTGTGGATAGGAGGTTGGAACTCATGAGCAAAATTATCATGACCGTAGATGATTCCGCCAGCATTCGCCAGATGGTGAGCTTCACGCTCAAACAGGCCGGCTACCAGGTGTTGGAGGCGACGGACGGCAGGGACGCCCTGTCAAAGATTGACGGGTCGGGTGTTCATATGATGCTGACCGACCTCAACATGCCCAACATGGATGGCATCGAACTCATCCGCCGATTGAGGGCCAACCCTTCCTGCAAGTTCATCCCCATCGTGATGCTGACCACCGAGTCCCAAGCGGAAAGGAAGCAAGAGGGGAAAGCGGCCGGAGCTACCGGATGGATCGTCAAGCCCTTTAAGCCTGAGCAACTTCTGGCAGTAGTAAAGAAGGTCCTGGGATGATGGAATCTCAAAGAGAAGCCTACAGGGCGGAAGCCTACGATCTCCTCGCCGAACTCGAGACGTCCCTCCTCGCTTTGGAGGAAGACCCCGGCGACATGGAGCTGATCGGCCGCGTGTTTCGCGCGCTGCACACGATCAAAGGGTCGGGAGCGATGTTCGGGTTTGATGCCATTACAGCATTCACGCACGACGTCGAGACCGTTTTTGACCTGGTCCGCAATGAAAAATTGGGCGTAACCAAAACGCTCGTTGATTTGACCCTCCGCGCGGGAGACCAGATACGCGGCATGCTCGACGGCTCAGACGGAGGGGCGATGGCCGACACATCCAGGGCCGGCGAGATCACGAGCGCACTCAGGGAACTCATTCCCAAACATGGCGATCCGGCCGGCCAGGTTCCCCAAACGGCATTGCCGGCAACCGAAGATGAACAAGTGGAGAAGACCTACCGCATCTTTTTGCGTCCGGATCGCGAAATCTTTTCACGAGGCGCCAATCCGGTCCTTCTGCTGAACGAACTGCGAGGACTGGGGGAATGCAGTGTGATTGCCCACACGGAAGCCATCCCCGACCTGGAGGACCTTGACCCCGAAGAGTGTCACACCTCGTGGGACGTGATCCTCACAACCCGATGCGGGATCGATGCCATCAAGGATGTTTTCATCTTCGTAGAGGATGAGTGCGAGTTGGCGATTAAAGTCGTCGATGAATTGGGTCCCGAGGACGATGACGCTCCTTCCAAAAGGATCGGGGAGATATTGATCGAGCGCGGTCTCGTGTCGCAGGAAGATCTGCAGGAAACCCTGGACGCCCAAAAGCGCATTGGGGAGCTGCTTGTCGATAAAGGACTGGTGGAACCAAGCAGGGTCGAGTCCGCCCTGGCTGAACAGGAACATCTCCGTGCCGTTCGCAGCAAGTACCGGAAAGAGGAACAAGCTTCAAGCGTCAGGGTGCCTGCGGAAAGGCTTGACGCTCTGGTCAATCTGGTGGGGGAAATGGTCACGGTGCAGGCTCGCCTCAGCCAGACGGTTTCTTCTATGGATCATTCTAAACTGCTCTCCATATCCGAAGAAGTGGAACGCCTCACCGCCGAGCTGCGCGACAACACCATGAGTATTCGGATGCTGCCCATCGGGACGACTTTCAGCAAATTCAAACGGCTGGTTCGCGATCTCTCCGGTGAGCTCGGGAAAGATATTTTGCTGGCTACCGATGGAGGGGAGACCGAGCTTGACAAGACCGTGATCGAGCGCCTGAACGATCCTCTCGTGCATCTCATAAGAAACTGCATCGATCACGGCATTGAGCCGCCGGGGGTTAGAGAGGCTGCCGGTAAACCAAGGCAAGGGACCGTCCAACTGTCGGCAATGCATTCAGGCGCCAACGTGCTGATCCGCATAACGGACGACGGCGCAGGTCTGGACGCGGATGCAATCAGGTCCAAGGCAGTGGAAAGAGGGTTGATCGCAGCCGAAACGGAACTCTCGGAAAAGGAACTCTTTTCGCTGATTTTCGCCCCGGGTTTTTCCACCGCCCGGCAGGTTACCAGCGTCTCGGGCAGAGGTGTCGGAATGGACGTGGTGAGGCGCAGCATTGATGCTCTGCGCGGTTCCATAGACGTCAGCAGCCAAAAGGGAATTGGGACAACCATCACCCTCAAGCTGCCTCTCACCCTGGCAATCATCGATGGGTTGCTGGTCAAAGTCGGGGAAGGGCACTATGTCTTGCCGCTCTCCTTTGTGGAGGAGTGCGTGGAATTGACGCGCGAGGATGTGGCAAGAGCGCATGGGCGGCACATTACTCACGTGCGAGGTGGAATCGTCCCCTACATTCGGCTCCGCGAGCGTTTTGCGATCAACGGCAATGCGCCGGAAGTCGAACAGATCGTGATCACCGAATCCCCGGGCGGCAACGTTGGTTTTGTGGTGGACAGGGTCATCGGGGAGCACCAAACGGTCATCAAAAATATGGGCAGAATCTACCGAAACGTGGATGTGATCTCGGGCGCCACAATTCTGGGCGATGGGACGGTGGCGCTTATCATGGATGTACCCAAGCTGGTGCAGGGTGTCGAAGTGCAGGAATCTTTGGCGCATTAGCAGACAGGACGAGCGAGCATGGCGTTCACCTATTTTCTCAGAGACATGCAAACGTTGGAACGTGTTGTCGAACACGTTGTCCCATACACATCCGGCCGCAACCGCGTGCAGGTCTGGGATGCCGGGTGCGCCATGGGGCAGGAGCCATATTCCCTGGCCATGCTGTTTGCCGAAAACATGGGGCACTTCGCTTTCAAAAACCTTCGGATCCACGCGACCGACCTGGACGATTGCAGCCTCTTTGGGGAGATCATACGCACCGGGCTCTATCAGGAAGAAGAAGTCAAAAGGATGCCAAGGGAGCTGTTGGAGAAATACTTTCAGCCGGATGACAAAGCCGGGTGCTTCAGGATATCCGAGCTTCTGCGAAGCCGAATCCAATTTAAAAAGCATGATCTCCTTTCACTGATCCCTATTGGAGACGGCTTCAGCCTGATCGTGTGCAAGAACGTTCTACTTCATTTTCATTTCGCCGAGCGGGTCGAGGTGATCAGGATGTTCCACGGCTCCCTCGCTCCCGGCGGGTTCTTCGCTACCGAGCAGACACAGAAAATGCCCGGTGAGACCGCCCATCTCTTTGAACAGATAAGCGGTGACGCGCAGTTATTTAGGAAGGTGGCGGATCGGTAATGAGGGTGATCGCGTTGCAACGCAACCCGAAAGCCTATTTGCGCAGACAGGAGGTCCCCGTAGCGTAGGGCTTGAGTACCGGGCTATTAAGCCGAAGCCGCGAGGGATCATCAAGAGTGAGTAACCCAACTCCAAACAAAAGGAGGGAACAGAGATGAAATGGTTCTATAACCTCAAAATCGGTACGAAACTGATTGCGGCATTTATTGTAGTAGTCCTGATCGGCGGACTGACTGGATACATTGGAGCTAATGCTGCAATAAAGTCCCTGCTAGCTGTCGCCGGGGCCGGAATAATGCTCTCGATTGTTTTCGGGTTTTACATTTCAAGAGTAATCAGTAGACCAATACGAAATCTTGCTTCGGTCGTAGACAAATTGGCCCTCGGAGATGTGAATGTCAGCATCGAAGCTACTACCAAGGATGAAGTTGGAATACTGTCACAATCGTTCAAGAACGTGATCGAAAACATCAAAGATGCGTCAATGACCGCCGAAAAAGTTGCCGCGGGGGATATGAAGGTTGAGCTGAAAGTCAGGTCCGAAAACGATCTTCTCGGCAAGGGCTTGAACTCGATCCTGGATACCATCAGGAATCTCCTCTCAGAGACGGGGAGCCTGACCAAAGCTACTCAGGATGGAAAGCTGGATACGCGTGGCAACGCAGCCATGTACAAGGGGGCATGGAATGAACTGGTACACGGCATGAACGGGCTGATAGAAGCTTTCGTGGCCCCGATCAATGTTACGGCGGAATACCTGGACCGTATATCCAAGGGGGATATTCCTCCAAAAATCACCGATGAATACAAAGGTGATTTCAACGAAATCAAGAACAACCTCAATTCATGCATCGATGCGGTCAGAGCCCTTGTTGCGGATGCCAATGGGTTAGAGTTTGCAGCCATGGAAGGCAAGCTGGCTACACGGGCGGATGCAACGAAGCACCATGGGGACTTCCGCAGGATCGTGGAAGGGGTGAACAATACCCTGGATGCGGTGATCGGACCTCTGAACGTAGCGGCTGAATACGTGGACCGGATCAGTAAGGGTGAAATCCCGCCGAAGGTTACCGACGAATACAATGGCGATTTCAATGAGATCAAAAACAACCTCAACAACTGCATCGATGGACTTGGCGGCCTGGTGGAATGCAATGCCGTGCTGAAGAGGATGGCCTTCAACGATCACACCAAGAAGGTCGAAGGAGAATATGTAGGGATCTTCGCATCCGTGTCCGAAGCCACTAACCTGGTGAGGGAACGGCTGCTGGCGGTAACAAGGATGTTTAGCCACGTGTCCATGGGCGATACTTCGGACCTGGCTGAGTATGAGAAAATCGGAAGGCGCAGCGACGAGGACGTCCTCGTCCCGGCGATCATCAAATGCATGCAAAACATCAACCTGCTGATCGAGGACATGACCGTGCTGTCTAGTGCTGCCGTTGAAGGCGACCTGACCAAACGCGTGGACGCCGGTAAGCACAATGGGGGCTATCGCAAGATGGTTGAAGGAGTCAACAATACTCTGGATGCAGTCGTCGGCCCGTTGAAAATGGCTGCAAGCTACGTGGATCAAATCAGCAAGGGTGAAATACCTCAGAAGATTACCGACGAATACAAGGGCGACTTCAACGAGATCAAAAACAACCTCAACAACTGTATCGATGGACTGGGGGGCCTGGTGGAATGCAATGCCGTGCTGAAGAGGATGGCCTTCAACGATCACACCAAGAAGGTCGAAGGAGAATATGTAGGGATCTTCGCATCGGTGTCCGAAGCCACTGACTTGGTGAGGGAACGGCTGCTGGCGGTAACAAGGATGTTTAGCCACCTGTCCATGGGCGATACTTCGGACCTGGCTGAGTATGAGAAAATCGGAAAGCGCAGCAACGAGGACGTCCTCGTCCCTGCGATCATCAAATGCATGCAAAACATCAACCTGCTGATCGAGGACATGACCGTGCTGTCGACGGCCGCCGTTGAAGGCGACTTGGCCAAACGCGTGGACGCCGGTAAGCACAACGGAGGCTATCGCAAGATGGTTGAAGGAGTCAACAATACACTGGATGCAGTCATCGGCCCGTTGCAAATGGCTGCAAGCTACGTGGATCAAATCAGCAAGGGAATCAATCCACCGAAAATTACCACCGAATACAAAGGGCAGTACAATCTCATCAAGAATAACCTTCATATGCTGATTGACGCCATGGAGGAGGTAACCACAACCGCTGAACAAATAGCGTCCGGAAACCTCACGGTCAAGGTCAAGGAACGATCTGCCCAGGACAAGTTGATGCAGGCCATGACGAACATGGTCGGCAGTCTCTCGGAAGTAGCGTCAAACATACAGACAGTAGCGGATCAGGTCATGGCGGGAAGCCAGGAAATGAGCGCCAGTTCCGAGCAGTTGTCCCAGGGTGCGACGGAACAATCGGCATCGGTCGAAGAGGTGTCTTCCTCCATGGAGCAAATGGCGGCCAACATCAAGCAGAATTCCGACAATGCCCAGCAGACGGAGAAGATCGCGCTCAAGGCTTCCGAAGACGGGAAAGAAGGCGGCAAGTCGGTCTCTGAAACGGTTACAGCGATGAAGGAAATCGCGGGCAAGATCTCCATCATCGAAGAAATCGCTCGCCAGACAAACCTGCTGGCGCTGAACGCAGCCATTGAGGCGGCGCGCGCCGGTGAACACGGGAAGGGATTCGCCGTGGTAGCCGCCGAGGTGCGCAAACTTGCTGAACGTAGCCAAACTGCGGCAGGCGAGATCAACAAACTGTCGGCATCGAGTGTACAGATAGCCGAAAAAGCCGGAGAGATGCTGGCAAGAATGGTCCCGGATATTCAGAAAAACGCGGACCTGGTGCAGGAGATCACTGCCGCCAGCAACGAGCAGTCTTCGGGAGCGGCCCAGATCAACAAGGCCATTCAGCAATTGGATCAGGTCGTGCAGCAGAACGCTTCGGCATCCGAGGAGATGGCTTCTACGTCTACCGAACTGTTGAGTCAGGCCGAGCAACTTCAGAACACGATTGCATTCTTCAAACTTAACGGCGGCTCTGCCGTTGCGAAGACAAGTATTGCGGCGGCCGTCAGACAGGTTAAAACAGTCCCGAAGACACAAGTGGCACATTCAAAACACGCCGCGCCGAAGAAGACCAACGGAGGCGTGCAATCGAGTGGTGTTGCGCTGAATCTGTCGAAGGAAACCCAGGCAGACATGGCCGACACGGAGTTTGAGAGATATTAGGGAGGAGTTGACATGAGTGTATCTTCAATAACCGAGACAAGTCAGTATCTTACCTTTAAGCTCGAAGACGAGGTGTTTGCATTGGACATCGCAAAGGTCCGGGAAGTCCTGGACTTCACATTAATTGCAAAAGTGCCGCAGACACCTGATTTCATGCTGGGAGTCATCAATCTTCGGGGAACCGTGGTACCGGTCGTGGATATGCGTTTGAAGTTCGGAATGACCCGGACGGAAACCACGGTAAATACCTGCATCATCATCGTCGAGATTGAGGTCGACGGGGAGAACACCGTGCTCGGCGCTCTGGTCGATTCGGTGCAGGAAGTGATGGACCTCGATCCCGACCAGATTGAACCGGCCCCGCGTATCGGGACCCGCTTGAATACAAAGTTCATCAAGGGAATGGGGAAGCGGGACAATCATTTCATAATCATCCTGGATATCGACAAGATATTCTCTTCAGATGAACTTGCCATGGCACGCGACGTGGGTGAGGAATCCGCCGCGTAAGCCGGAGCATAAGGGTCAACTGCGGAGGGAGCGGAGGGAGCGGACAGAAACATAAGAATCTTACTCGCATGTTTTTCTCTGCGACCTCTGCGAACTCCGCGGCAATCCACAGAAAAACTGGAGGCGATCGCGCATAAAATGCGGGCTGTTACCACGAGCATAGAGCACGATGCACAGTTGCCAAAAGAAGTGCGGAGGGAATCGTCTTCTCTCCAGGTAAATTGAAATGAGATTTCAGAGGGCGGAATATTCTCGGTGCAGATGTCGGATAAGGACTTTGTGCGCCTGAGCGAATTTATTCGAGATTCGTGCGGCATCAAATTGCCTCCCGCCAAAAAGACGATGCTCGAAGGACGACTCGGCAAGCGGTTGCGCGCTCTTGGTATCGAGTCGTTTGAGAGTTACTGCGAGTTTCTGTTCAGCCCCGGTGGATCACAGTCGGAGCATATCCACATGATCGACGCGGTAACCACCAATAAGACCGATTTCTTTCGGGAGCCCGATCACTTTGATTACATTTTCGAAAGGGTTCTTCCGGAGTTGGTCCGCCTGCAAGAGTTTGGCGCCGGACCCTGAAAATCCACTCAATGTCAGAGACCAGAGCAACGGGAGAGAGATTAAAAAACGACAACTCCCGCAAGTTGAAATGAACTTTCAAGAAGCACAAGGAAACAAGGAGAAACACAATGTTTAAGAACTTGAAATTGAGCGCCAAGCTGATCGGCGGTTTCGTGTGCATTGCGCTTATCATCATGGTTGTGGCTGTGCTCGGCTGCTTCAAAATGCAATCCATCAACAGCGCTATGACGACCATGTACAATGATCGATTGGTGCCCATCGAACAACTCGGAAGTGCAGACAGCGCCATGTTTCAGCTTCGAGGAAATATCTACAAGTTGTTCGTGATTCCTGAAGAACGCACCAGGAATGAACAGGAGATTAACCATGAAATTACGGAAATCGACAGGCAAATAGGCCTCTTTCGCGCAACCTACCTGACGCAGGAGGAAAAGGACTTGCTGGCCAAGTTCGATTCGGCATGGGCGAACTATCAAAAGATAGTGGCGGGCGTTCTGACACAGGTCAAGGCTAACAATGAGAAGAGCGCCATCCAGGCTCTTCTGGATGGCGGTGCGGCGTCAAATGCCCGAACAGCGACCGACGACTCCTTGAAAAAGCTGGCCGAGATTAATGTGAGGCTCGCCGAAGGGGATAAGAAAAACGGTGACAAGACCTTCAGCAACGCATCTATGACCATGTTCGCCGCAGGAGCGATCGGTTTGTTGGCGGCCGTGCTCATAGGGGTGCTCCTCGCCCGCAGCGTCACCGTGCCTGTTGCCAAAGCGGCACACATGATCCAGGAGATGCTTCAGGGTCACCTGGGTGATCGCCTGAAAATGGATGCCCGTGACGAAATTGGCGTCATGGCCAAGGCAATGGACCAGTTTGCGGATGATCTGCAAAACATTGTTGTGGGCACCATGAAAAAGATCGCCGCAGGGGATCTGAGCACCGAGATTACCCCAAAAGACTCCAAGGATGAAATCGCACCGGCCTTGAAACAGACCATCGAATCCGTACGGGGTCTGCTGGCTGAATCAAAGATGCTGACCAAGGCCGCAGTAGAGGGCAAACTGGCCACGCGAGGCAGTGTTGACAAGTTTCAAGGCGGATACAAAGAAATCGTACAAGGCGTAAACGACACTCTGGATGCAGTGATTGGACCTTTGAATGTGGCTGCCGAGTATGTCGACCGGATCAGCAAGGGCGACATCCCGCCCAAGATCACGGATGAATATAAGGGCGACTTCAACGAGATCAAGAACAACCTCAACAACTGCATCGATGGACTTGGCGGCCTTGTGGAATGCAATGCCGTGCTGAAGAGGATGGCCTTCAACGATCACACCAAGAAGGTCGAAGGAGAATATGTAGGGATCTTCGCATCGGTGTCCGAAGCCACCGACTTGGTGAGGACACGGCTGCTGGCGGTAACAAGGATGTTTAGCCACCTGTCCATGGGCGATACTTCGGACTTGGCTGAGTATGAGAAAATCGTAAGGCGCAGCGACGAGGACGTCCTCGTCCCGGCGATCATCAAATGCATGCAAAACATCAACCTGCTGATCGAGGACATGACCGTGCTGTCGAGTGCTGCCGTTGAAGGCGACCTGACCAAACGCGTGGACGCCGGTAAGCACAATGGGGGCTATCGCAAGATGGTTGAAGGAGTCAACAATACTCTGGATGCAGTGGTCGGCCCGTTGAAAGTGGCTGCAAACTATGTGGATAGGATCAGCAAGGGTGAAATACCGCCGAAGATCACCGACTCCTACAACGGCGACTTCAACGTGATCAAGAACAACCTCAACGCAATGATTGAGAATCTCAGTCAGTTTGCCGTCGAAGTGCAAAATGCGGTCGGTCAGGTCATGCGGGGAGGCCAGGAGCTGAGCTCCAGCGCCGAGCAGCTCGCCCAGGGAGCGATCGAGCAATCGTCCTCGGTGGAAGAAGTATCGTCATCTATGGACCAAATGGCCGCCAACATCAAGCAGAACTCCGACAATGCGCATCAGACCGAAAAAATTGGTCTGAAGGCCGCCGAGGATGCCAGGGAGGGTGGTAAAGCGGTGGTTGAGACGGTGTCCGCCATGAAGATCATTGCCGGGAAGATCTCGATCATTGAAGAGATCGCGCGTCAGACCAATCTTCTGGCGTTGAACGCCGCAATCGAGGCGGCTCGCGCAGGGGAGCACGGCAAGGGATTTGCCGTGGTGGCCGCCGAGGTGCGCAAGCTTGCGGAGCGCAGCCAGGGGGCGGCGGGCGAAATCAACGAGTTGGCTCGATCCAGTGTGCAGGTGGCGGAAAATGCCGGGAACATGCTGACAAAGATTGTTCCGGACATCCAGAAGACTGCGGACCTGGTCCAGGAAATCAACGCTGCGAGCAACGAGCAGCGCTCGGGAGCGGAGCAGATCAACAAGGCCATCCAGCAGTTGGATCAGGTGATCCAGCAGAACGCCACAGGGTCCGAGGAGGTTGCATCGACGGCTGAGGAGTTGCTTGGCCAGGCTGAGCAGCTCCAGAGCACCGTCGCATTTTTCAAGCTTGACGGCGCCGGCGCCATGACAAGAGGGATCGTGTCCACGGGGAAGACCCAACAAAGAGATAGCCGCAGGACCCAGGCGTCGCACCAGGCTCGTGGAGGACAGAAAAAGCTCGAAGGAGCCGGAGCAGCCCGTGCTGGAATCGCATCTCCGGAGGCGCCCGTGGATGGAGGCAACGGCAAGGGAGTACCTCTCAACTTGGGTAAGACCTCTGGACGAGATGGAGACGACGCGGAGTTTGAGAGGTACTAGGGAGGCAAACGAAATGAGTGCATCTTCAATAGCGGAAACAACGCAATATCTGACCTTTAAGCTTGCAGGTGAGGTGTTTGCACTGGATATCTCCAAAGTCCGTGAAGTGATGGATTTTACGAAGGTAACCAAGGTGCCGCAGACACCCGACTTCATGCTCGGGGTGATTAATCTTCGCGGCAGCGTGGTGCCGGTCGTGGACATGCGGCTGAAATTCGGGATGACCATGACAGAAAAGTCAGTGAACACCTGTATCATCATTGTGGAAATTGAGCTGGACGGAGAGACGACGGTGCTGGGTGCTCTGGCGGATTCGGTGCAGGAGGTGATGGACCTCGATCCCGACCAGATTGAACCGGCCCCGCGTATCGGGACCCGCTTGAATACAAAGTTCATCAAGGGAATGGGTAAACGGGACAAACAATTCATAATCATCCTGGATATCGACAAGGTTTTCTCTTTAGATGAACTTGCCATGGCGCGCGACATGGGTGAGGAATCCGCCGCGTAAGCCGGAGCATAAGGGTCAACCGCGGAGGGCGCGGAGCCAGCGGACAGAAAGACAGAATTCATCCTCCCACGTTTTTCTCTGTTATATCTGTGAACTCCGAGGTTAACTCTTTGTCAGGAGCCATCCTGAAAACTGGAGGCGATCGCGCATAAAATGCGGGCTGTTACCACGAGCATAGAGCACGATGCACAGTTGCCAAAAGAATTGCGGAGGGAATCGTCCTCTCTCCAGGTAAACACGGATGGGATTTCGGAGGGCGGAATATTCTCGGTGCAGATGTCTGATAAGGACTTTATGCGCCTGAGCAAATTTATTCGAGATTCATGCGGCATCAAATTGCCTCCCGCCAAGAAGACGATGCTTGAAGGACGACTCCGCAAGCGGTTGCGCGCTCTTGGTATCGAGTCGTTTGAGAGTTACTGCGAGTTTCTGTTCAGCCCCGGCGGGTCACAGTCGGAGCATATCCAAATGATCGACGCGGTAACCACCAATAAGACCGATTTCTTTCGGGAGCCCGATCACTTTGATTACCTTTTCGAAAGGGTTCTTCCAGAGCTGGTCCGTCTGCACGGGGTTGGCGCCCGGAAAAAGCTCAACGTGTGGAGTGCCGCATGTTCAACCGGAGAGGAGTCCTACACGCTGGCAATGGTTTTGAGTGAGTTCGCGAAAGGTTTTCCGGGGTTTAGCTTTTCGATCCTCGCAACCGACATCTCCACGGCGGTATTGGAAAAAGCACGGTCGGGCATATACGAGCATGACAGAGTGATCCCGATTCCCATGATGCTTCGAAAAAAGTATCTTCTTAAAAGCAGGGAAAAAGACAAGGGGCTTGTGCGGATCGCACCGGAATTGCGGAATTTAGTGCGATTCGAAAGACTTAATTTTCTGGAAGAAGAATATGGAATAGAGGAACCGATGGCGATCGTGTTTTGCCGCAACGTCCTCATCTATTTTGACCGGCCTACACAAGAAAAGCTAGTTAATCGGCTTTCTCAACATCTGATATCCGGGGGATATCTGTTTGTGGGGCACTCGGAGAGCCTTCATGGCATGGATTTGCCCCTGGTGCAAACGGCCACCACCATCTACAGGAAGCAGTGATGGATTCAGACTGCCGAAGGCCGATGAAATGAAGAAGAACATCAGCATTCATATCGGTGGATTGCATGCCAGCAAGGAACCCGCCGTCATAGAGACACTTCTTGGCTCCTGTGTGGCCGTCTGCCTGTATGAACCCGTGGCGCGAATTGGAGGCATGAACCACATCCTGCTGCCGGGAAAGGCCGATCTGAAGCGCTTTGACAATGTGGCCCGGTACGCCATAAATGCCATGGAGCTGTTGATCAACAGGGTCATGACCCTCGGGGGCAAAAGACAGCATTTGGTCGCAAAGCTTTTTGGCGGGGCGCATGTTCTTCAGGCTGTCTCTCCCGAGAACGGAATGGGCTCCAGGAACTCCGAGTTTGTGCTCGAGTTCCTTCAAATGGAGGCCATCTCCATCGTCAGCCGGGACCTGGGGGGGCATTACGCCCGAAAGATCTACTTCCACACAGATAGCGGTGAAGTATTCCTGAAACGTATCCCTTCCACCCTCTACCCAAATATCAGTCTTGAAGAAAGAAAACTTCTGGAATTGGCGCGACGGAAAGCCGAAGAATCGGGAGATATAGCTCTGTTCGACTGAAAAGGAGCCTAAATGCCGCGCGTTAGTGATGGAGAACCTCAGATGAGTAAGAAAATCAGGGTATTGATTGTTGATGATTCGGCAATAGTCCGCCAAACGCTTGCTGAAATACTTTGTTCCGATCCCCGGATCGAAGTAATGGCGACAGCCCCGGATCCTTTCGTCGCGGCAGACAAGATATCCCATGAGGTCCCTGACGTGATCACGCTGGACGTCGAAATGCCGCGTATGGACGGCATCACCTTCCTTGAGAAGCTGATGACTCAGCATCCCATCCCTGTGGTGATATGTTCGAGTCTGACCGAAAGGGATTCCGAGACGACGTTGAAGGCACTGGAATATGGGGCGGTGGAGATCATCCAAAAGCCCAGGCTTGGCACTAAACAGTTCCTTGAAGAATCCAGGGTTCGCATCTGCGATGCCGTGAAAGCCGCATCCCAGGCCAGGATCAGACGCATTTGCGAACGGAGCAAAGTCGAGCCTAAACTAACCGCTGACGCCGTCATTGCGAAGCCGAAAACTAGAGCTATGATCGAAACGACCGAAAAGGTCGTTGTCGTAGGAGCGTCCACCGGGGGGACCGAGGCATTGCGGGTTTTGTTGGAATCACTTCCTCCCGACGCCCCCGCCGTGGCGATCGTACAGCACATGCCGGAGCATTTCACGGCCGCCTTTGCAAGGCGCCTTGACGGAATTTGCCGGATTTCAGTCAAAGAGGCGGAGGACAATGATACGCTGATCCGGGGGCGCGCGCTGATAGCCCCGGGCAGTCATCACATGCTGCTCAAGCGCAGCGGCGCACGCTATTTCGTGGAAATTAAGGACGGTCCACTTGTTTGCCGTCACCGTCCCTCCGTGGACGTGTTGTTTCGCTCCGCCGCCCGCTACGCTGGCAAAAACTGTGTGGGCGTTATCATGACGGGAATGGGGGACGACGGCGCAAGGGGGCTGGCTGAATTGAAGGAGGCAGGCTCAGTTACTCTCGCCCAGGATGAGAAGTCCTGTGTCGTATTTGGTATGCCGCGCGAGGCGATAAAGCGCGGGGCTGTGGACCGGGTCGTTTCACTTGAAAATATCGCGCAGCAGGTCCTGAGGTCCTGCGGCAGCTAATACTCAATTATACGGCAGTGTGGAATGGGTCCCGTAACTCGCGCATTTTTTCCGGAATAGGCTCAGGGCGAAGGGACCGGGATCAGCCGGCCTTTCAATATGAGATCGAAAAGGCGGCTTATCCCGCTGCCCTGCGTAGTGGACGGCGGTTGTCCCCTCTATTCACGATGACCTATGCGGACACTCAGGACATTGCGCGTGATTTCCGCTCCCGCTCCTGACGGTCAAGGCTCCCCCTGCATATCAGGGAGCTGATCGAACCGATCTCAGGCCAGAGAGCCTCGGCAAAAGAGTTGGCTACCCTGGCAAAACAGGACTCCTCGTTCGCGGTGGACATCCTGAAAGGGGCTCATAGATATCCTGCGGGAAAACCCGGATGTGATAGCGGCGGGTGAGCTGCGCGATCACGAAACGATCAGACTGGCTCCGAACGCCGCCGAATCGTGCCTTTTTGTGATAGCGCCGCTCCATTCCGGTAATTTTGAAGAAGCGATCTCTGTATGTTCAAGATGACGCTAAACCATCTGCCCCACTTCGGCTTCCACCTCTTTGAGCAGATCTCCGCTCTTCATGAGGCTCACTATCGTATTGATATCATAAGAGAGGATGCGGTCCCTGTCGAGGTGCGGAACCACGTTGCGAACGGCCCTGTATGCAGCCAGAGTTCCAGCCCCCGGCTTCAGATTCGTGAAAAGGTCCAGGGCCTGGGCGCCGCACAGCAGTTCGATGGCAATGACGAATTGGGCATTTCTGACTACTTCCCTGCACTTGCGGGCGGAAAGAGCACTCATCGGCACAATGTCTTCCTTGTTGGCCGAAGTTGGGACGGAATCAACGCTGGCGGGATGTGCGAGCACCTTGTTTTCCGAAACAAGAGATGCCGCCGTATACTGGGCTATCATGAAGCCTGAATTGAGCCCCCCTTCACTTACGAGGAAGGCCGGAAGTCCGCTTAGTTGAGGATTTACCAGCCGTTCTATACGCCTCTCGGATATATTGGCAAGGCCCGCTGCGGCCACGGCGAGAAAGTCGAGCGCAAGCCCGACCGGCTGGCCATGGAAGTTGCCTCCAAGCACAAACTCTTCGGAATCCGCAAAAATGAGGGGATTATTGGTCGAAGAGTTCATCTCGGTTTCCAGTACTCTTTTCGCGTAGTCAATGCCATCTTTGCTTGCTCCGTGAACCTGAGGGGAGCACCTCAGTGTGTAGGCGTCCTGGATGCGCCCGCAGTCTTTGTGAGAGGATATGATCTGGGAGTCCTGGGTAATGCGGCGCATGTTATACGCGGCCGCCGCCTGGCCGGGATGAGGTCGCACCTGATGAATTCTGGGATCGAACTCGACCCTGGACCCCATGAGCACCTCAAGGCTCATGGCAGCGGCAATATCGGCCAGTTTGCAAAGCTGTGCGGCGTCGTATGCCGCAAGACCGCCGATGGCGGTAGACATCTGGGTGCCGTTAACCAGTGCAAGCCCTTCGGCAGCTTCGAGTTCGAGCGGCTCCATGCCGCACCGTGAAAGGGCCTGGGCCCCGGACATCCTGTGACCGTCGTAAAAGGCTTCACCCCGACCGATCAGAACGAGGCACATGTGCGCCAGAGGCGCCAGATCTCCACTTGCGCCCACGGAACCTTTTTCGGGAACTGCAGGCACTATTCCACGGTTGAGCAGTTCGATCAACCTTTGAACAGTTATCAGCCGTACTCCGGAATGCCCCCTTGCCAGATCCTTTATACGAAGCGTCATCATCGCGCGAACCGCATCCGCGTCAAGCTCATCACCAACCCCGGATGAATGGCTCAACAGAATATTTTGCTGCAGTAGGACGGCAGCCTGCGCCGGAATCTTCACATCGCTCAGCGCCCCGAAGCCGGTCGTCACGCCATAGATTATCCTACCCTCCCGAAGCCATTTGTCGACAAGGGCCCGGCACTTGATAATCCGCTCCTTCGACTCCTTTGCCAGACGGACCCCGGCACCCTTTGCGGCAACCGCCACCAGGTCCTCCAGACTCATGCCATCGACGCCCAGAACGATTTGTCTCATACCTCACTGTCACCAGTCACACGTCCAGTACCACCCCGGATGATACGAATCATCGCCGTCGTACCAGGTATAGCAATCCAATTGAGGGTCCACGTCAATATAGCCGCCGCCGTAGTATGGATAACCGTTGCTCAATATGATGAAATAATAATTCTTTACGACCTGAATATTTGTATTTTCCGCCACCACGAAACCGGGATGGGGATGGCTTTTGACATGCGCAACGTAGGCTTGGCCGCCGATCTTGCCCGGATGATTTCTGATGAAGTCGCTCCCGAGAGGTGGCTTAGCCTGCCCCGGAACCGATCCGGGGCCTGGGACAGGGGAAGAAGGGGGCTGGACGAGAACCTGGCCGGGACTCGATCCGGGTACGGGGGGAGGCGCGGGCTGCGGACGGCTGGTTTGAGGAGGCGCGACTGTTGCCGGCAAAGGCAGTTGCTGGGCGGCGGCAATCCCGGTGAGGAAAAGCAGTCCGATAAAACAAATGCTCAATATCGCAAGCAAAGCAACCCGGGAGTTCTCCATCGGAGATGGCCTCATTAAAATCGAGACAAAGCGCTGCACACTTGACTATACGTCAAAAATCCGAATCGGAAAAACCCCCGGAGTCTCATCGGGCGCGTGCAGATGGACACTAACGAGAATCAGAGGTTGAACCTGCCGCATCTATTGAGCACCTGGTAAAGTCAATCTCCTTACCGCATTTTTTACAAACATGTTTCTCGTTGAATTCATCGGAGAAGATTTCTTTTTCCTGGCCGCATTCCGGGCAAGAACATGAGAACGACTGCAGGTTCTTAAATTGCTCGAATCCGGGGCAGTGTTGCGGTGTCGTCATTTGTCAGCTCCTATTTGAAGGATTTCAGTGGTAGTTATAGGGACACGCTACCGGATGCCGATCCGAGGATCTCGACAGCCCGCCCGCCCGCGAAGCGTGCGGCCCCGCCGCCGCTAAAACCTGCCCCGGACACCGACCCGAAGGTTTGAGCGGTGACCCAGGCTTGGCAATCCCGGCAGCGGCGCCTCGCCGTCGTTTTCAGGACAGGCCGAAGTGCATAGAGCCGTACTCCCTGAGAGCAGCCCTGGCTTCATCGACCGTCATTCCAAGGTTCCATGGCTCCATGAACCCGCAGAGCATGAGTTTCCAGCCTTGCTCATCGTGGAAGATGTCCACATCATCTTCGCACGTGATCCCGCACCCTTGCTCTCCCAATATTTCAAACAGGGTCTCCCTGATCTGTTGTTGGCCTTCCATATCAAAATCTCTCCCGATTTTTGAGTGCACAAAACCATCCGTAACTATCTACTAATGATTCTTCTAATTACGATTCGCTCGTTGAGCAATGCTCTCAACAGAAGGATTTAGACAGGATTAACAGAAATTACAGGATCGAGAAATAACCTCGCAGAGCGTCGAGGCCTGTTTTGCCTTTTGCACGATACGTGCGATACTTGCGTTTAATCTGGAGACTCGATGCCCCAAAGTTCAGAAGCAGTCCGGTCTCTATGCCGGTGGTTGCCAGGTAATTTACGAGTTGTACCTCGTGTGTCTGCACCAACGATTGCGCACCCAACGATTTCTTCCGCCAGGGTCGCGTCTTGCATAAAGTCCCCTTTCCACTCTTCCGCTATTAATCCTGTCAAAGAAATTAAAAAGAGTTGGGCGCTTCAATGCATCCCCAGCGCTTCCCGCAGATAGGGCGCAGTACGGGAGTTTTTTGAGCGGGCGACCTCCTCGGGGGTGCCGGCGGCAACGATGCACCCACCGCCCTGTCCACCTTCGGGGCCGAGGTCGATAACGTAATCGGCCGATTTGATCACGTCCGGATGATGTTCGATTATGATAATCGTGTTCTGCTGATCCACCAGTTTTCGCAGGACGTGCAGGAGCTTGCTGATATCTTCAAAATGCAGGCCGGTCGTGGGTTCATCGAGGATGTATAGTGCTTTGCCCTGGCCCCGCTTGCTCAATTCAGCCGCAAGTTTGATCCTCTGGGCTTCGCCTCCCGAAAGAGTGGTGGCCGGCTGCCCCAGCCGTATGTATCCCATTCCAACGCCGATGAGTGCATCGAGCTTATAGCGGATTGCCCGGAAATTGCCGAAAAAGGCCGCAGCCTCGTAAACCGTCATCTCCAGTATTGAAGCTATCGAGTGGCCCCGGTAGGTAATGTCCAGTGTCTCCAGGTTGTACCTGCTCCCCTGGCAGACCGGACAGGTAACGTAGATATCCGGCAGAAAATACATCTCGATCCGTTGGAGGCCTTCCCCGCGGCAGTGCTCGCACCGGCCCCCTTTCGCGTTGAACGAAAAGCGGGCTGGGGAATACCCTCGAGCGCGGGCTTCGGGCACGCGTGAAAACAATTGCCTGATGAGGCCATAGACTCCCGTGTAGGTTGCCGGTATGGAGCGCGGGGTCCTGCCGATCGGCGACTGATCGACCAGGATCACTTTTCTCAGGCGTTCGGCGTTGTCAAGGCTGGAGAACTGGGCGGGATAAGTCTCGATATTATAGATTTTTCGGGCCAGCGCGCGGTAGAGCGTATCCAGAATAAGGGTGCTCTTGCCTGAGCCGGAAACACCCGTGACGCATGTCATGCATCCGTAGGGGAAATCGGCGGAAATGGACTTGAGGTTGTGTCCGCAGGCCCCGGTGAGACTAAAAAAATCCCCGCTTTTTTTCCGGCGTTTGGGAGTGTGAATCTGCTTTTTGCCCGAAATATAGAGTCCGGTAAGCGAGGTGGGGCAGTTTGCGATCCCTTCGGGCGTGCCCGAGAAAACGATCTCGCCTCCCTGCGTTCCGGCCCCTGGTCCCATATCGATGACGTGGTCGGCGCGCAGGATCGTCTCCCTGTCGTGTTCGACCACGATCAGGCTGTTACCGGCGTCCCGGAGCCGCAACAGGATATCCAGAAGCCTTCGGTGGTCGCGCGGATGCAGGCCGACGCTGGGCTCATCGAGAACATAGAGCACGCCGGAAAGGCTCGAGCTGAGCTGGTGAGCCAGTCGAACGCGCTGGGCTTCGCCGCCTGAAAGCGTGTTCGAAGACCGGTCCAGGGTAAGATATGGCAGCCCCAGTTCGATCAGGTTGTTCAACCGGTTAAGGATTTCTTTTCTGGGGCGCTTTAAAATCTCCCGCCTGGACTCATCAAAATCGAGTGCTTCGAGCCACTGCGCCACAGCGGCCGGATTCATCGCGGAGACACGATCTATCGACAGGTCTCCGAGCCGAACCGAGAGAGCGGCTTCGCTTAGCCTCGTTCCGTTACAGGCCGGGCAGGGAGGCGGCTCGGAACTCAATCCGGGAATCTCGGGGGCCTCTTCGGTATCCGCAGCAATGGCAGCGGACCCCTGCGGAGCCGCCTGTTCTTCGTCCGTTCCGGCATGTCCCAGTCCCCGGCACAAAGGGCACATGCCGGAGGGGTGCTGGAAAGAAAACAGACCGGGCGTAAGCTCGGGCCCCGTATACCCGCATGAGGCGCACCGGGCCGATTCAAAATAGAATTTTTCCCAGCCTTCGGGAGTGGCGATCGCGGCTGTTCCTTTTCCAACCCTTAGGGCAAGTTCAAGCGAATCGATGAGCCGCCTGCGCCTTTCTTCATCCAGGACAAGCCGGTCAATGACAATTTCGATCAGGCGGGAGGGCCTGCGGGGGAGCGAGGGAAGCGGGTCCAGCTCATAGACCGATCCATCCGAGCGAACCCTGCCGAAACCATCGCGCCTTAGCCTTCTCAGTAGATTGGGCAGTTCATTTTCCGCAACCTCGCCAAGGGGGGCAAGCAGCAGTATCCTGCTCTTCGGGGGCAAGCTCTCCGAGAGGTCGGCCAGGATCCCGGGGACCGTCCAAGCCCGGACGGGCAAATCGCAGTTCGGGCAAAAGATTGTGCCCAGCCTAGCGAAAATAAGCCGCAGGTAATCGTAAATCTCGGTCAGGGTGCCGACAGTGGACCGGGGATTATGCGGCAAGCCTTTTTGTTCGATTGCAATCGAAGGGCTCAGTCCCTCGATCTCATCGACAAGCGGTGCGTTGAGCCTTCCGGCCATCTGGCGCGCGTAGGTGGACAGGGCCTCAAGATAGCGTCTCTGCCCTTCGGCGAAAAGGGTGTCGAAGGCGAGCGAAGATTTGCCCGAGCCGCTCACCCCGGTGATTACGACGAACCTGTTTCGAGGGATTCGCAGGTCGAAGCCTTTGAGGTTGTTCTGGCGTGCTCCCCGTATGTAGATCGAATCGTCCGCCATAACCTGTGCCGGTTTCGGCTAAAGATAGAAGGATCAAGAGCGTGGGGAGCTTCGCCCCCCACACCCCCTCCGCCTCGCGGAGCGTCGAGATCTATGTGGCGCTGCGGCGGCGGCCCCGCGAAAACGCGGAGCCAGACGCCGGCAGTGCCGAGCGCTCGGCCGCGCGCGCTGAGCGCGCGAGGCCGAAACCTTGCGGGGTGCGGGGGAATCATTCCCCCGCGCTTTGAAAGCGACTTGGTATTTAATCGGAAGAGCGCCCATTCACCTTTTCACTCTCGTCTTTTCTGTTTCGGGCGATGGAAGCCGCGAGGCTCACGGCTTTGATGAGACTCCCGGGGTCGGCTGTTCCCATACCTGCAATGTCGTAGGCGGTCCCATGATCGACCGAGGTGCGGACGACCGGAAGCCCGAGGCTGACGTTGACAGCTTCGTTGAAATGAACGAGCTTCACCGGTATAAGCCCCTGATCGTGGTACATCGCCACAACAGCGTCAAACTCATTTGACATGGCGCGATGGAAAACGGAATCAGCAGGCCACGGACCGCTGATACGGGCGTAAAGGCCGCTCCCGGAGCCGCCTGTCTGTACGGGGGCGGCTTCGAATTCCTTGATTACGGGCCTGATAACTTCAATTTCCCCGCGCCCGAACTTTCCGGCTTCCCCCGCGTGCGGATTGAGGCCCGCAACGGCAATGCGGGGCGATTTCACGGCGAAGTCGCGCGACATCGACTCTGCCGTGATGCGGATCACTTTTCGTAGCAGTTCCTTTGTGAGCAGGCCCGCAACGTCGGCCAGGGCTACGTGAATCGTCGCGAGCGCCACCCTGAGCTTTGGTCCGGCAAGCATCATGACCACATCTTCGGCCAGAGTTAATTCCCGTATGAATTCGGTATGCCCCGCAAAGGGAAAACCCTGCTTGTGAAGCTGTTCCTTGTTTATGGGGCAGGTGCACACGGCATCGGCCTGCCCGGCGACGGCGAGCCCCACCGCCGTCCGGATGCAGGAGACCGCCGCCTCGCATGCAGCAGGTGTTGGTTTGCCGAATTCTATATCCGCAGGCGTCAGCCCGGTCGTCGAACTGCCGTCCTGGGCAGCCGGCGCCAAAAGAGCAATCGTGCCCGAATCTATCGCAAGGGCTACGGAGAGATACGACCTCAGCATTTGGCCAGTCATTGGCCGGATCACTGCGGACGAACCCAGGAGCTTGATTGCGCGCTCGATCGGCAGGCTGTCCCCGATCACCAGTGGAACACACTCGACCGGAAACCCCGGCGAATCGAATGCTTTAACGATGATTTCCGGCCCGATCCCGCATGGATCTCCCATTGTTATAGCAACAATCGGCCGCGTGTTTGACCCTTCCAGGGTCCTATTGGTTTCTCCCGGCATCTTGGTATATGGCCTGGTGCGAGTATATAACTGATGTCAAATTTGGATTTTACCACCCTTGGTAAGATGTTGTATCAAATTATATGGCCGTAAAATCCTGGAATAAGGTAATCCGCTCTTTCAGACCGCTGGTTTTTACGAGTCAGGCAGACACAATCATAAAGAAGCCATAATTCCCGCCGGCTCGAAGCGCGCCTGGAAAAAGCGCAGGTATTTCGGTTCGTAGACGAGCTTTAGGCCTTTTGCTCTTTCCCGGTTCCAGAAGACTTCCTCGATTGCTTCGGCGGTAACGTCCATGTGCGCCTGCGTATAGACCCGGCGCGGAATGGTGACTCGTACAAGCTCAAGCTTTGGGTAGCGGTGCCGCCCGGTCTCAGGGTCCCGACCAGCTGAAAGGATGCCTCTTTCCATCGTTCGCACCCCGGCCTCGAGGTAGATTTCTGCCGCAAGGGTCTGGGCCGGGAACAGGTCCTGCGGGATATGGGGATAGAAGCGCTTTGCGTCAAGGAAAACGGCATGCCCGCCAACGGGGAGGACTATCGGTACGCCCCAGTCGAGGAGTTTCGTGCCCAGATACTCCACCTGCCCGACCCTGGCCCGGATGTGGTCGTCATCGACAGATTCTTCGATGCCCCGCGCCATCGCCTCCATGTCCCGCCCGGCAAGCCCGCCATATGTGTGAAGCCCTTCATAGACCACCACGAGATTTCGCGCCTCCTCAAACTTGTCCCGGTCGTTGAGAGCAAGCCAGCCGCCGATGTTAACGAGGCTGTCCTTTTTTGCGCTCATCCACGACCCATGGGTATATGAACAGAACTCGAGCAGGATATCAGCCAGCTTTTTATCCCGGTACCCTTCCTCCCTTTGCTGGATGAAGTACGCGTTTTCTATTGCCCTGGTCGCATCCAAAAGGACTGGAACGCCATATCCGTCGCAGAGCGCGCGCAGCTCACGCACGTTTTGCATCGACACGGGCTGCCCCCCGGCCATGTTCACGGTAGCGGCAAGGCTCACGTAAGGAATTCCGTCACGTCCGACTTTCTTAATAAGGTCTTCCAGTTTGCCCAGATCGACGTTACCCTTAAACGGGTACTCGCTCTGCGGATCGTAAGCCTCGTCGACGATCACGTCCGCGAAACTCCCGCCTGCAAGCTCCTGGTGAATCCTCGTCGTCGTGAAGTACATGTTCCCCGGTACCACATCCCCTTTTTTTATGTAGATTTGGGAAACCAGGTGCTCTGCGCCGCGCCCCTGGTGGGTGGGTACTATATGTTTATATCCGTAAAATTGTTGGATATTGGCCTCCAGGTGGTAGAAATTGCGGCTCCCCGCGTAAGCCTCGTCTCCGAGCATAAGTCCGGCCCACTGGTAGTCGCTCATCGCCGAAGTGCCGGAGTCGGTGAGCAGGTCAATATAGACGTCCTCGGACTTAAGGAGAAAGGTATTATACCCGGCCTCCTGCATGCGCTCCCGGCGGTATTGGCGGGTTGTCCAGCGGGCGGGTTCGACCATCTTCACCTTCCAGGGCTCGGCCCAGGATTTGTTGGAAGGGTCTCGTTTTCGTGAGGCCTGCATTTAGGCATCCTCCTTATACCAAGCGACTACAAGCATTTAGAAAAGAGCGGAGGAATGATTTTTCAGTCTAAAGATCCCCCGCACCCCCGCAGGATTTCGGCCACGCGCGAGCGCCTGGCGGAGCCTGGAGTTATTTTATTTGCAGAATTTTGCGCACACAATCCCGAAACACAACCTGCGTGATCATGCCATTTCGAATTTTATTCCCTGGGCAAGGGGCATTTCCCCCGACCAGTTAATTGTGCAGGTTTGGCGGCGCATGTATGCTTTCCAGCAATCCGACCCCGATTCCCGCCCGCCCCCGCTTTCCTTCTCACCTCCGAAGGCGCCGCCGATTTCCGCCCCCGAGGTGCTGATATTTACGTTGGCAATACCGCAATCGCTCCCCCGGCTGCTGAGAAACAGTTCAGACTCCCGCAGGTCGTTTGTAAAAATCGACGAAGTAAGCCCCTGCGGAACATCGTTGTGGAACTCGATGGCCTGTTCGAGGACATCATATCGAATCATGTACAAAATGGGCGCAAAAGTTTCTTTTTTTACGATGGGATAGCTGTTTTCCACCTCGCAGATGCAGGGCCGGACGTACGTCCCGGCATCATATACGCCGCCCGAGAGTACTTCGCCTCCGTAAAGCAGCTTTCCGCCGTCTTTTCGGATTTCTTCGAGCGCCATTCTCATCGCTTCCACGGCCTTTGCGTCAATGAGCGGCCCCATGAGCACGCCCTCTTCCAGAGGGTTGCCGATCTTAACCTGCTTGTAGGCGCAAATGAGCTGTTCTTTCAGCCTCTCGAAGATCGAGTTCTGCACGATAAGCCGCCTGATGGTGGTGCACCTCTGCCCGGCGGTCCCCACGGCGCCGAACAGGATAGCCTGCGAAGCGAGTTTCAGGTCTGCACCCGGAGTAACGATGACGGCGTTGTTGCCTCCCAGCTCCAGTAGAGGTTTTCCGAGCCGCGAAAGAACGATCTCCCCGACGCGCCTTCCCATCGGCACACTGCCGGTGGCCGAGATCAGCGGCAATCGCCTGTCTGCGGCCAGCCGCCCACCGATATCCTCTCCAGTGCCGACGACGACGTTCAAAAGTCCTTTGGGAAAGCCGCAATCATTTACGACACGAGCGGCTATCATGTTTGCGGCAATGGCGCAAAGCGCGACCTTGCTCGAGGGCTTCCAGACAACCGTGTCGCCTGCAATCAGCGCCAGCATGGCGTTCCAGGACCATACGGCAACCGGAAAGTTAAACGCCGTGATAACACCTACAGGGCCAAGCGGGTGATATTGTTCGAACATGCGATGCCCGGGTCTTTCGCTGTGCATGGAAAAACCATAGAGCATACGCGACTGCCCGACTGCAAAGTCGCAGACGTCAATCAACTCTTGGACCTCGCCTTCGGCCTCCGCCAGTATTTTCCCCATCTCCAGCGAGATCAACGCGCCCAGATCTTTTTTCCGCTCACGGAAGGCGGCGCCGATCTGCCGGACCACTTCGCCGCGCTTCGGGGCCGGGACATCCCGCCACTGACCGAAAGCTGCCGTGGCTGTTTGCGACACCCTTTCATAAGCGGCCGAGTCGGCCTGCCTGATCTTTGCGAGGATTTTCCCATCTATCGGTGATGTGGATTCCAGGACCTTGCCCCGGCAGTCCAGGCGATCCAGTCCGGTGAGAGCGCCCTGGTTCAGTTCGCCGATACCGAGCCTTTCCAGCAGGTCTTTCATTGATTGCCTTTCTATTGAGCAGGACCAGGCTTGACGATACGGCCCGCATCAATCGCGGCTGTTCTCCACTCAATCTTAGCCGGCGAGCTTTCTTAGAGTTTCCTCGAAAATGGAAAGCCCTGTGGCTATTTCCTCTGCGCTGATGGTAAGAGCGGGGCAAAAGCGAATCGTGCTTTCACCGCAACCGAGCAAGAGCAAACCACTGTGGAATGCGCGCTGAACGATGAGATCACGCAAATCGGGGGCGCTCTGTTTCGTGACGCGGTCCTTTACGAGTTCAACACCCACCATCAGTCCCTTTCCACGCACGTCTCCCATGCACTCGAATCCCTTCTGCATTTCCCTCAACTCAGCCATTAGCTGCTGCCCCCTGATTTCCGCATTCCCGATCAGAGCTTTTTGAAGAAGATCAATGGTTACCAGGGCTGCCCGGCAGGAAATGGGATTGCCGCCGAAAGTCGATGCGTGCGATCCGGCATGCCAGTCCATAAGTTCCGCATTGGCGATCATGGCCCCCAGCGGCATGCCAGAAGCAATTCCCTTGGCAAGGGCCATTATGTCAGGTTCAACGCCGAAGTGTTCCATAGCGAACATTTTTCCAGTTCTTCCCATCCCGGATTGAATCTCGTCGGCAACGAGAAGGATGCCGTATTTTTTTGCCAGTTTGCTGAGTTCTACGTGGAATTCGGGCGGCGGTACTATGTATCCGCCCTCTCCCTGAATTGGTTCGACGAATATGGCCGCAACTTCCTCCGCAGGAATGCAGGTGCGGAAAAGGGGATCTTCTATCCACCGCACGCAGGCTGAGCCGCAGGTGGGATAACAGGCCCCGTGAGGGCAGTGATAACAGTTCGGGTACGGCACGTGGGTAACACCCGGCACGAACGGGTGGTAATATTTTTTCTGATAGGCTTTACTTGCGGTGAGCGAAAGTGCACCCATCGTCCTGCCATGAAATGCCCCGAAAAAAGCGATCATCTGTTCGCGCCTGCTATGATAGCGGGCGAGTTTGAACGAGGCTTCCACGGCCTCTGCGCCGGAGTTGCCAAAAAAGACCCTGGCCCCGCCCGTCATATTCGCAATCTCAACCAGTTTTTTGGCAAGAAGTATCTGGGGACGATAGTAGAAATCCGCTCCTGACATGTGGATCAGTTCTCCGGCTTGATCCCTGATTGCCTCAACGACTTCGGGATGACAATGTCCGGTCGAGTTAACGGCTATACCCGCTGTGAAATCCAGGAACCTATTCCCGTCAACATCCTGAACCCACAGTCCCCGCGCCTTTTCGACAACCAGCGGGTAAATCCTCGTATAGGATGGAGAAACGAACTCGGCGTCAGCGCGGATAAATTCCGAAGCTTTCGGCCCCGGCAGAGAGGTCTTTATTAGCGGCACTTTCATATCTCCCTCTGATTTCCTTATGAGCCGCAAAGCGGCGTCTGAAGTAAGATGACGTTTATTAACGCTACTGAGTATTTCTTCCATCCGTGCCTTAAGTCTCTCTTACCAGGATAGTTACCAAAATAGTTACTTGCGTTTCGAATTCCAGCTAAAAGATACATCTATCTTTGGCAGACAAGCCCATTTCGGTCCGGATTTTTTGTCCTAAAAGAGTCCTTTTCGCGCCTCCGGGGCGGGCTCCGGCGGGCGGCGGGGCTTGGGAACCGGGACCGCCAACAGGGTTCTCCACAGGTCGCCCACCCACCCGCAAGGCGGGCGGCAGGGGTAGTATCTCGACAGGCCACCCACCTACAAGATAAGGCCTTGATTTTATTACCAATCGCAAAATTATTTCTTTCAGGTCAAAAAATCCGAATCGAAAACTGCCAGCGCCTCCTGAGGTGAAATTCTCCTGCGTTCATCCGGTTTTTCCTGATGGACATTAGCTGTTGCCCTCTGGCAGAAAAAAAGGCTTGTACTTATATTGCTCAATGCCAAAGTATTTTGCCTGAGTTTTCATTCCGTTCATTTGCCTATAGCTATTTTCAGACAGTTTCGAGGTGAGAGAAAGGATAATGCCGACCACAGAAATCGATCTCCCATACCGCATCAATCACCTGTCGATCCTGGACCAAAGCGGGCAGGTTGACAAATCCCTGGAGCCGCAGTTATCGGACGAGCTGCTGCTCAAACTCTATCGAGCCATGCTGCTTGGGCGAAGATTCGATGAACGGATGTTGATCCTTCAGAGGCAGGGCAAGATAGGAACTTTCCCGCCGATCAAGGGACAGGAGGCCCAGGTTGGAGCAGCCGCCGCCTTGGATCCTGATGACTGGATCGTGCCTTCCTTTCGTGAAGCTCCTGTCGAAATGTGGCGTGGAAAGCCGATGGAGCGCATTCTTCTCTATTATGGCGGCTACAGCGAGGGCGGGCAAATACCGGACGGGCTGAACCTGCTTCCCATATCCGTTCCTGTCGGCTCGCAAATGCTTCATGCGGTGGGAATCGGTTACGGGATAAAGTACCGCGGGCAAAATGCGGTCGTAGCGACATTTTTTGGCGACGGGGGGACCTCCCAGGGCGATTTCCATGAAGCTATGAATTTTGCCTCGGTCTATCAGACCCCGGTCGTTTTCATATGTCAGAACAACCAATGGGCGATATCACTGCCCCGGAGCGAGCAAACCCATTCAAGAACTCTGGCTCAGAAAGCGATTGCCTACGATATGCCGGGGCTTCAGGTGGACGGAAACGACGTTCTCGCCGTTTACAAGGGGGTCAAAGACGCGGTGGACCGCGCCAGAAGCGGCGAGGGACCCACTCTTATAGAAATGGTAACCTACCGGCTCTCCATGCATACTACAGCGGATGATCCGAAAAAGTACCGCACGGAAGAAGAAGTCAGAGAATGGGAGAAACGCGACCCCATCACCCGGTTTGAAAAATACCTGAGAGACAAGGGTATTCTCGACGACCGGAAAAGCCAGGCGGTTGGAGAGCAAGTCAAAACAGAAATCAGCGCGGCCGAGCGCCGCTGGTCGGAGTTGGTCGAAAAGCGATTGAATCCTTTGGACATGTTCGAGCATGCCTATGCGGAACTTACCCCGACGCTACGCGAGCAGAGGGAGACACTCAAAGGGGAACTGGAACAAAAGCGCGGCTCAGTCGATAAAGGGACGGTTATCCCGGATTGAATCCCGAAGGCGGTAAATTGATCTTCCGCCTAAAGGCGGTAAAAGGGTTAATCTGGTCATTCAATGTACCGCCTTTAGGCGGAAGGGACCAGCTTATGACCGGATTATCGCTAAGGGGTGCGCAATAGAAATGATATTCTTCTGCTTAGTGTTGCATATAGTCACTCATACGAGGATTTTTTCCGTGCCGGGGAGATTTCATCGATGCCCAAAATGAACATGGTTGAGGCCATAAACATGGCGCTCCGTCAGGAGATGGAAAAAGACGACAGGGTTATCCTGCTGGGGGAAGATATCGGGAAAGACGGGGGAGTTTTCCGTGTGACAGACGGGCTGCTTGACAAATTCGGGCCCCAACGAGTGATGGACACGCCGCTGGCTGAATCCGCAATTGCCGGATTCTCAGTCGGAATGGCGATCTACGGGCTTCGACCGGTATGCGAGATGCAGTTTTCCGGCTTCAGCTACTTCGCTTTCCACCAGATGGAAGCTCACGCGTCCAGGATGAGGGGCAGGTCACAGGGCCGCTACGGCATTCCAATGGTGTTGAGGGCCCCCTATGGCGGGGGAGTAAGAGCACTCGAACACCACTCCGAGAGCCGGGAAATTTATTGGGCGCATACCCCAGGGCTGAAGATGGTAATCCCTTCCACCCCACGCACGGCCCGCGCGCTTCTGACAAGCGCCATACGGGACCCTGACCCGGTTGTTTTCTATGAGCCGAAAGCAGTCTATCGGGCATTCAGGGAAGAGGTGCCCGAAGAAGAGGAAACTTTCCCTATCGGCAAGTCCCGGATAGCTTTGGAGGGCAGCGACATAACCCTCATATCGTACGGGGCAAGCCTCATGCCGACCCTCGAGGCAGCATCGGAACTAAATGAGAAGGATGGGGTAAAGTGTGAAGTCGTCGATCTGCTGTCAATATCGCCTCTTGACGACCAGATCTTCATTGAATCCGTAAAAAAGACCGGACGAGCCGTTGTGGTGCACGAGGCCCACCGCACCTATGGAGCAGGCGCCGAAGTCGTTGCCAGAATAGTGGAAAAGGCCCTGCTCTACCTCGAAGCCCCCATCCGCAGAGCGACTGGTTTTGATATTGTAATACCTTACTACCAGCGCGAGCAGGATTATTTGCCCGGCGTGCTCAGGATCAAAAACGCCGTTCGCGAAACCTTGGCATTCTAGCCCTGGAGGATTGTATGCCCGTCGAGTTCAAACTTCCCGACCTTGGAGAAGGAATTCACGAGGGTGAGATAATCGAAGTTCTCGTTCAGGCCGGGGACAGAGTCGAAGACGGGCAAACGGTGCTGATCGTCGAAACTGACAAAGCGACAGCGGAGGTCCCTTCGCCGGTCACCGGAATCGTCAAGGAAGTAAGGGTAAAATCAGGTCAGACAGTCCGCGTAGGTGAAGTGCTCATTGTTTTCCTGAAGGAGGGCGAGTTCGAAGAGCAGACTAAGGCGCCGCCGCCTAAAACGCCCGAAGAAAAGCGCGAAACGCGGCTGCCTGAGGGTCCGATTGCCGCCGCTCCTTCCACCCGTCGCCTGGCTCGAGAGCTTGGCATAGATATCAGCCAGGTAAAGCCAAGCGGCCCAGGTGGGCGAGTTACCCCAGAGGACGTGCGCGCGTTCGCCGAAGGCGCCAGACAGGCCGAAGCAGAAAAGGCGCCCCCCGAGGCTAAAATCCCCCCCGGCCCCCCTTTAGAAAAGGGGGGGGAGAAAAAACCGCCCGAACCCCCCGAGGTCCCTGCTCTCTTCCAATTCGACCGGGCCGGGCCGGTCGAGCGAATCCCGCTTCGCTCCGTGCGCCGAACCACTGCGAAACACGTTGCCCTTGCGTGGTCTCAAATACCCCATGTTACGCACATGGACGTCGCGGACCTTACCGAACTCGAAGCGTTCCGGCGCAAACACAAACAGCAGGTCGTGGCGCAGGGCGGAGCTTTGAGCCTGACGGTTTTCGCAATGAAAGCCGCTGCGGCGGCACTGAAAAAATTCCCCCGCTTCAATTCCAGCATCGATATGGAATCTGAAGAGATCATCATTAAACATTACCATAACATCGGGTTCGCGGTTGACACCGACCGCGGCCTGCTGGTTCCAGTGATCCGGGACGTTGACTGCAAGAGTATTTTCGATCTGGCGGTTGAACTCAAAGACCTTGCGGAAAAGACCCGCCAGGGCCAGGCAACCAAGGACGACATGTCCGGTGGGACTTTCACAATAACCAATGTAGGTCCGATGGGCGGGACGGGACTTTGTCCGATCATCAATTACCCTGAAGTCGCCATCCTGGGAATGGCTCAGGCAAGATTGCAGCCGAAGGTAATCGGAGATGAAAAGAATTATGAAATCATCCCTCGCCTGATGCTGCCGCTCAACATCACTTTCGATCATCGCGTCCTGGACGGCGCTGAAGCGGCCAGGTTTCTAAAGGTGATCATAGAGACGCTGGAAAACCCGGAAAACCTTCTTATGATGAGCTAGTTTCCATACAGGAGCTTTGATCGAATGGTAATGGGCGAGTTTACCCAGGAAACCGATCTGCTGGTGATCGGCGGAGGTCCGGGAGGCTATGCGGCAGCTTTTCGGGCGGCCGATCTGGGTATGGACGTAACGATGGTCGAAGCCGACCCCAGACCGGGAGGAGTGTGCCTGTTCAGAGGCTGTATCCCGTCAAAGACCCTGCTCTACGCTACTGAGCTCATGCACGATGCCCGGCGCGCCAGTGAGATGGGCATAACCTTTGCCGAGCCGAAAATAGACCTGAGCCGCATGCGCGAATGGAAGGACAAGGTCATCGACAGGCTGGCGAAGGGTCTGGTCGAGCTTACCAAAAGGCGCGGCATTCTTTTCATGCAGGGACAAGCTGCATTAGAGGATTCAAGCCATGCGCGAGTCCAAAATTCGGGGTCCAGCCATATCAGGTTCAAACATGCGATCATCGCCACCGGCTCCTCTACCCGAACCCTGGCAGGAGCGCAGTTCAAACCGGGCGGGCGAGTCATGGATTCAACAGGCGCGCTTGACCTGGCGGATATCCCCAAACGGCTGCTCGTTGTCGGGGGCGGCTTTGTCGGGCTTGAAATCGGGTCTGTTTACGCGTCGCTGGGGAGCAAAGTGGTCCTTGTCGAATATGACGGACAGCTCATGGGCGGTATCGATCCCGATCTTTCGAAACCTCTTCTTGCCCGGCTCGAAGCGCTCTTTGAATCCATTCACTTCAACACCGGCGTCACCTCGCTCGAGGAAGACGAGAGCGGCGTAAATGTTACTTTCAGCGGGGCAATCGAGGAGAAGAACCAGCGATTCGACCGAGTGCTCGCGGCTGTCGGCAGGACCCCGAATTCGCAGGGAATTGGCTTAGAGAATACAAAAGTCAAGGTGAACGAGCCGGGGTTCATAATAGTTGACCAACAGAGGCGCACAACGGATGAAAAAATTTTTGCGGTCGGTGACGTGACAGGCGGGGCTATGCTGGCTCACAAGGCCATGCATGAAGGCAAAGTCGCTGCCGAAGTGATCTCTGGAATGCCCTCGGCATTCGATTTTCAGGCCGTTCCTGCAGTCCTTTACACCGATCCGCAGATTGCGGTTTGCGGACTGAGCGAAGAGGCGGCAAAAAAGCGAGGACGAAATGTAAAGGTCACCCGTTTCCCATGGTCCGCGTCCGGTCGAGCCGTATCCATGGGCGTCGCCCAAGGGATGACCAAGATGATAATCGACCCCGGTTCGCAACGGGTGCTGGGAGTCGGCATTGTCGGGCGTGAAGCCGGTGAAATGATATCCGAGGGTGTTCTTGCAATCGAGATGGGCGCTCTTGCAGAGGACGTAGGCCTGTCGATTCACCCTCATCCGACTCTTTCAGAGTCCGAGGAAGAGGCGGCCGAAGCCTTCCTCGGCAGCTCAACGCACATTCTTCCTCAGAAAAATTGAAATTGGACCTTTTGCGGTTTAGTATCCACTCACCTTAACTAAGGAGAATGAAATGAAGGGCAACCCAAAAATCATTGATAAGCTGAACGACCTGCTTTCAGACGAACTGACCGCCATCAACCAGTATATGGTTCACTCGGAGATGTGCGACAATTGGGGTTACGAAAAGCTTCACAAGCTGATCGAGAAGCGGGCGATCGACGAGATGAAACACGCCGAGAAGCTGATCGCCCGCATACTTTTCCTGGATGGCCGACCGGTCGTAAGTAATTTGAAGAAGATAAGCATCGGCGCGGAAGTCCCGGCGCAGCATCAAAATGACTGGGACGCCGAAGACGGCGCCATCAAGAGTTACAACGATGGAATTCGGCTCGCCCTGGAACTCGGCGACAACGGGTCACGGGAACTCATGGATTCCATATTGAAGGACGAGGAAGCGCATATCGACTGGATCGAAGCTCAACTCGACGAGATCAAGCAGATGGGCGTCCAGAATTACCTGGTGGAGCAGATCGATTAAAGCGGTGGGACCGCTAACCAGAGCCTGCCCATGGGTCCCCGGACTTGATCCGGGGATCTCGACAGCCCACCCACCCGCGAGGCGGGTGGCTCGATCACCGATTTCGACGCTACGCGGGGCTTCCGATTCGGACGTGTTTGCGGAAACGAGAATAGGCTCCTGCTCGGGCCGGAGGGGGAGCCGCAGACCAGAGGCCAAAGCAGCGGGCCGGAGATAGAAAAAAGAACAGGCGTGCGGGTCTAGGCCGCCGCCCCGCGCATATTCCGCCCTCACTTTGACCTGTCCGCCTATCACCTGGCCCGTTGCGCATAAGGCCGTCACCGGGAAACCGCGCCGGATTGTGCCGAGGCACAAGCACTACGCCTCTCCGTCGACTCATGCGAAGCCGCTCAAGCCAATAAACCGCCTGACCGCTGAAATGTGAAAGGTTCATAGAATCTTCAAAGCGGCGGGGATGCTTGGAGAGTGGCGCAAGATGTGGACAGCGAATCTACCGGAAATTAGCTAAGATTGCCTTTCTAAAGCTGGACACTTTGTAAATTGCCGAGTTCTGCTGGGATGGTAAGAGTGTTTCACGTCCGGCGCGGCTTTGGGGTTCAGGGCGCAATGGAATGTAAAACCGGGTTAAGCATCTTCGGGTTTGCGTAATGTGACCTTTCATTTTAACCATGGATAGAACTTCCCTCGGTGCTTCGCCCAGGCCCTTACGCTGAACTCTTTGATCTTGCGCAAATTCTCCAGGGGCGTATTCCCGTGGAAAGGCTTCAAAAAATCCAGCTTTTCGCACGTCTCATACTCAGAGCATTCCCAACAGCCTTCAAATGACTTACCCTTCACACACTCGATAATGCGGCAGGAACCCATGCAACCATCACCGCCCAGCCTGCAAGGGACTTCACACCGCAACCGTGAGACATGAGCAAGGAGACTTATCATCGGTTCGTAGTACTCAAAGTCAGGAATTTGAGACCGCTTCACTCTTGCGTACTCAGAAAACTGCGTCTTCTCGAATTCTTTGAGCAGATCGTTTGCCAAGCTGGAGGCCCTACTCCTGAATCGGATACAATCACCACAATACAGTCCACAATAAGCCGTGAGATGAGTGTCAGTCATTTCTGTCCTTCACATAACAAATAATTCTACGGGTAGAGGGCCGGTAAGCCGCAACCCTCTACCCTCTTACGCGTGACCAGTAGCGGCCGTTTTCGCCTCCGGCTTCAATCGGGATGCCAAAAGCCTGACTCAGCAGATCGCCCCTCAGTATTTGGTCTTTTTTGCCTTTTGCCGCGCAGCACCCCGACTTTAGCAAAAGGACATGACTGAAGACCGGCATGATCTCCTCAAGATAATGGGTGACCAAAATCATCGCAGGGCCGCCGGGCATCCGGCCCAGGCTTTCAAGGGTCGACAGGAGTTGCTCTCGGGAAACGAGGTCCAAGCCCCCGCAGGGCTCATCGAGAATCAGAAGACGAGGCTTGTGAATGAGCGCCCTGGCGATCAGGAGGCGCTGCTTTTCTCCATGGGAGAGCACCGCGTATGGAAGATCGAGTATCTTGCCGCATTCGAGCCTTGCGGCAAGCTTGGCGGCTTCCGCGAAATCCTCGGCCTCGGGCTTGTCAAATATCCCAAGAGAGGCATACTTTCCGCTCACAATGAACTCGATTGGGCTCTGTGAAGGCGGCACCTGGGCCTGGAGAAAAGATCCGACCCAGCCGATTTTCCTTCGCAAAGCGCGAAGATCGACCTCGCCGAAGTGCTCTCCCAATACGGTTACATCGCCCGAGGTCGGCCAGAGGTAGCCGGCAAGGATCTGAAGCAGGGTCGTTTTGCCGGACCCGTTTGCCCCTAGCACAACCCAGTGCTCACCCGGCCTTATATCCCAGGAAATATCGTCCAGTATCAGCCTTCGGTTTCTTACGAACCGGACACTTTTGATGCTTATCCAGGAATTTTCCATTTTGCATCTGCTAAAACGATTACGTAAGCGTTCACCACAGAGACACAGAGGACACGGAGAAAACCAAAATTCAACAAGATCAACAGGAACGTAAAAGTATTTCACCTTATTCTCAGGACTTAGAATACCCAAGAATTAAGGGATTGTGAATTGAGGGATTCAGGGATTAATTCCTTAATTCCCTAATCCATAGCCATTTCTGTTAATCCTGTAAATCCTGTCTTACAAAGCTTTTCTCTGTGTCCTCTGCGTCTCTGTGGTGAGAATTTTTGTCCGTGCGTCTCAGCGGCGAACGGTTACACGATTACCACGTGAGTACGATTTTTCCGAAATGCTCCCCTTTACTTAGATACCTGTGAGCATCTTCCACTTCGGACATTGGAAATATTCGGTCGATTATGGGCTTCACCCGACCCGATTTTAGCAACGGGAGCACCGTTTCGATGAACTTGCGTGTGATCTCCGCCTTCTCCTCTCTCGACTGGCTGCGCAAAACCGAGCCGATGACTTTTAGCCTTTTGGCGACGATCGGGACCAGGTTTATTTCGCCCGCGCTCCCGCCCATCAAACCGATGATGACGAGCCGCCCTCTTGTTTTGAGAATCTCAAGGTGCTTGCGTAAATAGGGCGCTCCGATCCAGTCCAAAATGATATCCACGCCCGCACCCCGGGTTATTTCCAGGACTCGCTCGGCGAAATCCTCTTCCTTGTAGTTAATCCCTGCGGAAGCCCCTAAATCGAGCGCCCGTTTCACTTTGTCTTGCGAGCCGGCGGTAATGATAACCATTGCCCCAGTTGATGCGCAGAGCTGAATGGCGGCAGTCCCAACCCCGCTGCCCCCGCCGTGAAGAAGAAGTGCGTCTCCGGCTTTGATTCCGGCCTGTACAAAGAGATTGTAGAATGCCGTGAAGAAAACCTCCGCAGCCGCAGCCGCTTCGGTGAAACTCAGGTTTTCAGGAATGGGAACCAGGTGGTTCGCCGAAACGGCCACATATCTGCCGTAGCCGCCCCCGGCAACTATCCCGAATACCCTGTCGCTTTCTTTAAGTGCCGAAGCAGGCGGACGCTTGACAACAAACCCGGCAAAATCGAGTCCCAACACCTGGGAGGCCCCGGGTGGAGGCGGGTACAGGCCCCGCCTCTGGAGCAGGTCAGCCCGGTTAACTGAACAGGCTTCAACCTGAACCAGCGCTTCCCCTTCTTCCAGAGCGGGTATTTCAACCATCTCGAGGCTGAGATCGTTCCATTCGCCCTTTTTTGCCCCCTCACGCACTATGACGGCCGGCATAGATTGAGCGTTCATTCCAGTCCTCCGGTTTCGGCAAATGAGTAATACTGGTCCTGGCCCGCTATGATTATGTGATCGTGGACTACTATGTCCAGATCGCCCAGTATGTTTCTGAGTCTCTGGGTAAGTTGCCTGTCGGCGGCCGAGGGCAGCGGACCCCCTCCGGGATGATTATGAGCCAGGATTACAGCGGTTGCACGATGTTTCAGGCTGGCCTCTGCCACCTGCCTCGGGAAGACGGCGGTCCGATTTACGCTCCCCCTCTGCACCTGCTCGACAGCGATCAACCGGTTCTGGCTGTCCAGCGCGAGCACGCAGAATACCTCATTTCTTTGGGTCCCAAGACGCGCCCGCAGATATGAGACAGCGCTTTGAGTTGAACTGAAAGTCTCCTGGCGGACCCAGCGGCTCGACTGGTAAGAATCGAACAGACGGGGAATAAGGCATATCAGTCCAGCGGCATGCTTCCCAATTCCCTCAACCTCACGCTGAAGCGCCTCGGGAGGGGCGTCGAACACTGAGGCAAGATTATTTCCGAACTTTTTCAGGAGATCTTTTGCGATCGGCTTGACATCTTTTCTGGAAATCACATAGGTAAGCAGAAGTTCCAGGATTTCATGATCGTTGAACCCGGCAAGACCGCTTTTCAGGAACCTTTCGCGCAGTCTTTTCCGGTGGCCTTCCAGACCCGATTTTGGCGTAGTGGATTTTTCAGGCGATTCCAGATGAACAAAGTTTTTCACAATACCCAGGCGCCGTTTAGGGGTAAAAAAGCCTCAGTTCGCTTGATCGATTTTCTGGCGAAGTCTTCCCAGCAGGGAGTCAAATGATTCATTAGTCAGGATCGAAGAAAACTGGCTACGGTAGTTTTCCACAATGCTGATTCCCTCGACCACCACGTCATATACTTTCCACTTCCCCACATCCCGGTGGAGCCTGTATTCGATCTCGATGTTATTATTGCCCTGATAAATAATGTGCGTTTTGACGATTGCGTAGTCCCCGTCCAGTTTTTCAGAATCATAAAAGACCCGTTCTTTCGAACCTGTATAATTCTCGAGCCGGTTGATATAGGTATTGAAAATAAGCTGTTTGAAAAGTTGCACGAATTCCTGGCGCTTATCAAGGGTTTGGTCTTTCCATGGCCGGCCCAGCGCTCTTTTGGCCATCTCTTCGAAGTTGAAATACTCGTTCACATCATTTAGGATTTCATTCTTTCTCTGCCGCAAAGAGGGCGCTTGACCACTTTCAGACTCGTGCAAAGTCTGGAGGGCCTTTTCAGTGCCGCTCTGTATGAGCGCCTTTGGGTTCGATTGGCTCGGGGCAGCGGCGCAAGTAAATTGCGAAAAGACAAGCAGCAGGAACAATACCACCAGTACGAAGAAAAACTTACCTTCTTTCAATCGGAATAACACTCTTTCTCTCCTCCAGCATATCTTTGAAGTCTTCACCGCCAGCCTCTCTGAACATTGACGGAAAGAGTATAGCGCTGCCGCCTGATTTGTCAATGGGCGCGGCGCCGCAAGAAAATTAATATAAATCCCTCCGGAGGTGCTAAGGGACGCCAAGGGAGCGGCTATCATAACGGTCATCAAGGCGGGCTTCGTGTTCAGCGGGCGCGGCGGCTCCGGTGTGGTAGTGGCGCGAACAGGCAAAGGCTGGAGCGGACCCTCCGCAATCGGGACTGGTGGAGCAGGATTCGGCCTGCAGATAGGAGCACAGCAAACCGAGTTGGTTTTCGTTCTCAATACTCATGAGGCCGTGAGGGCATTCTCTCTGGGAGGAAACGTGCAATTCGGAGGCAATATGAGTTTGGCTGCCGGTCCCGTGGGGGGCGCGGCCGAGGCGGGTGTAACACCTGTTGCCGCAGTCTATGCCTATAGCCGCAGTCATGGACTTTTCGGCGGTATCTCTCTTGAGGGCACCGTCATTGAGACGAGAAACGAGGCGAACGCAAACTATTACGGCCGGTCAGTCACACCGGGGGAGATTCTGTCCGGGAAGGTAAAAGTGCCGGCGGGGGCCGGAAAGCTTCAAAAGGCACTGGCGAGGTACTGAAACCCCGGGTGTTCATGGCTCGAACGGCTCCCTGTTGGGCAAACCGAACCGTATACGTCCCCAGACATGCCGATGTTGCCTCGAGAGCGGCACACCGTATAGCAGGCTGCGCCTGCCATGGGTGCATAGAGAAGTGGGTCGAGCATTCCCAAAGGCCCGCAGCGGGTCGGCAAATGCCATGTGGCAAACCCGACAACCACAGGCGGCAGGCCCATGCCGGATTTTTCGTACAGCTCTCCTGGACATTGAGAAATGGTGCGCCGAAATCCTTTTCTCCGTCTGAAATGGGAAAAAATGATTTGTCACATAACGATCCCTATTTGGAATAGAAACCTCCCCCGGTCTTTTTACCCAATCTTCCGGCTCTCACCATTTGCTTGACTATTTGAGGAGCGGCGTACTGATTTTCGCGAAACTCGCCGGCCAAATATTCCATAACAAAATAGTTGACGTCGATCCCCGTGAAATCCATCAGTTCAAAGGGACCCATCGGGTAGTTCAGTCCCAGCTTGACCGCCGTATCTATATCTTCTATCGAAGCAACGCCTTCTTCATACAAGCGGGCCGCTACGACGTTTCCTACAATCAAGATTCGGTTTACGACAAAGCCTGGAGAATCCTTCTTGACCTCGATTGTCTTCTTGCCGAAAGACTCCGCCAGCGCCTTGGCCGCGCCCACGGTCTCATCGGATGTGCCCAGCCCTCGTATCACTTCCACCAGACGCATAATCTGAGCGGGGTTGAAAAAATGCATCCCGCAAACCTTCTCCGGCCTGTTCGCAGAGGCGGCAATCGCGGTAATCGACATCGATGAGGTATTGGTAGCCAAAACGACTTCCGGCCGGCAAATCTTGTCCAGGGCCTTGAAGACCTCCTTTTTCAGGTCGAGGTCTTCGATTACGGCTTCTATGACAAAATCCGCACCGGCCAGATCTTCAAGAGCGATCGTTCCTTTGATCCGCTTCAGGGTAGCCTGAAGCTGATCCTGGGTCATTTTTCCCTTCTCGACCGAGCGCGCCATGAATTTGTCCATATTTTTGATGGATTTTTCCACATAAGACATCTCTATGTCGCGCAAAACCACTTCGTAACCGTTCATGGCCGCGACGTGCGCAATCCCGGTGCCCATCGCCCCGGCCCCTACCACGCCAATTGTACGGACGTCCATATTTCCCTCCTCGTATGAATCCCGAACCGGGCGATTCCTCATTGCAGTCCCCGGCTTTGGCCGCCAATCCCTGCCATGGCGAGTTGCCGTTGAAATCGCTCAACACGGGTAAGTTACCCATTTTTACAATCAGCCCCTCGACTGCCGGGCAACCCAAGTGACCTGCGACACCTGACCCATGCTGCGATCCTGCCGGGGCTACTTAGGTCTTTCGTCTATAACGCGCACCGCTTTTCCTTCGCTTCGCTTAAGTGCCTTTGGCTGGACTAATTCCATGCCGACATGGATGCCCATGACTCCCCTGATATGGTCGACGATTTTTCTTTCAACCTCCGCAACCTTGCCTGGGCCGGCGTCAAACACTTCCTTCTTGCCCTCCACGCGGACGTTGAGCTCATCGAGGTGCTTTTTCTTACGCACGACGAGCAGGTATTGAAGTTCTATTTCCTTGATGTCCGACAGCAGCGCTTCAATTTGCGACGGGAAAACATTGACGCCGTTGATAATGAGCATGTCGTCGGTGCGTCCGGTGACCTTGTCCATCTTGACAAAGGTGCGCCCACAGGAACAAGGGTCCCTTCTAAGAGTGGTAATGTCCTTGGTGCGGTAGCGCAGCAGGGGCATGGCGCGGCGCTGTATGGCGGTAAGGACCATCTCGCCCCTTTGCCCCAACGGGACCGGCTCGAGTGTGACCGGATCGATGGTTTCCACCAGGAAATGGTCCTCGTTGATATGCAGCCCGTTTCTTTCGTCGCAGTCATACGCCATTCCGGGGCCGCCAAGTTCGGTGAGTCCGTAGATATCTCTGGCCGAGATCCCCATCCTTTCATCGATTTCATCGCGCATAGCCGTCGTCCAGGGCTCGGCCCCGAAAACGCCCACGCGCAGCGGCAAATCCCTGATCGGTATTTTCATCTCTTCAGCTCGTTCGGCAATGGTCAGAGCGTACGACGGGGTACAGAAAAGGGCCGTGACGCCGAAGTCCTTCATCAGCATGATCTGCCTTTCGGTCATCCCGGAACTGGTTGGCACGATTGCGCATCCGATGAGGCTTGCTCCCTGGTGCAGTCCAAGGCCGCCGGTAAAAAGCCCATATCCATAAGAGACCTGGACGATATCTTCCTTTCTCACTGTCGCCGCCCAGAGCACTCTGGCTACACACTCCGTCCACTGCTCCAGGTCTTCGGCGGTATAAGGTCCGGTAATGGGCTTGCCGGTCGTTCCCGACGAACAGTGTATGCGAACCACTTCATTCATGGGGACGGCGCAAAGCCCGAATGGATAATTGTCCCTCAGGTCGTTTTTCACCGTAAAGGGAAGCTTTCTGATATCATCCACTGACTTTAGATCATCTGCCCTGATACCCAACTCGTTCAGCTTGCTCCGGTAAAACGGTACTCTTTCGTAAAGCCAGCTCACGGTTTCCTTAAGCTTAGCGAGTTGGAATTTTTGCAATTCTTCAACCGGCATGCACTCAAACCGATCGTTCCACGCCATCTGCTCAACTCCTTCCTGTCTGGGCGGCTGTAAAGCCGAAGTCGAAAGCTTCGAGGTTTTTATTTCCACAAATGCCTGCCTGACTTTAATTCCAATGGCTCCTTTGATATTTTCAGGCGTAACCGGGATTTTCCCGCTACGGATAAGCGCCGCCAAAAGGACCATGTTTACGGCGGGATTGGCGCGGTAAGGATCGCCAATTCAGGATATCGGGTCCCCGGTCATATGGCCGATGAAGAGGCTATTTCGGGGAACCGTCGGGAATAAGAGTACTGAACATCGCAAGGAGGCCTCCCGCTCCCACCCCGTCTCGCGGGTGGGCGGGCGGGCTGTCGATAATGAGCGGTCGGCCTCCGCGCTACGCGCTCGCACTTCGCTATCAGGACTGAGTGCTGAGGACTGAGGGCGAAACCTTGACACCATTGTAACTTCACTTTCTGATGCGTTTAACATTTGGCTTGCCTCCAAACGCACCACGGGTACTATCTGCA
>JBEKTT010000012.1:0-108066 GCA_049515795.1 Syntrophobacteraceae bacterium | reverse complement strand
CCAGTCCAGCAACGAGGGCGGGAGCAGCAGCATTTGTTTTCGGTCGCAGGATTTGAAAGTCTTTTCCATAGTGAGGACATATTAGCATAAACCGGCTCTAGACACCATTATTCCGACAGGCTCCTAGGTACTCGTTTGCCGGATGAACCTTATTTTCCCCCTTTTGCCATTTGCCTTTTACCTTAAATCAAGACTCTATCAACAATTGAAAAGATATCCCCGGCCACAATCAGTTCGACTCCTTCCCGGACCTCGGTATCCAGGTCTTCGATGTCGATCTTGTTTGCTTCAGGGAATATGATTGTTTTCACGCCCGCTCTTTGAGCGGCGAGAACTTTCTCGCGGATTCCGCTAACGGGGAGCAGCCTGCCGCTCAGAGTGAATTCTCCGGAAAGGGCAACATCGCGGCGCGCCGGTTTGCCGGTTAGAAGCGAAATAAGCGCCAGAGCTATTGTAACGCCCGCCGAAGGGCCGTCCTTGGGAACAGCTCCGGAGGGAATGTGCACGTGGATGTCGCTTCCCTCGAAAAAATCCGGGTCCAGTGAAAAATCCCGGGCGTGGCTGCGTATATAGCTCAGGGCCGTCTGCGCAGACTCGCGGATTATCTCTCCAAGGGAACCGGTCAATATTAACTGTTGGTTTCCCTTCATCCTGGTTGCCTCGATAAAGATTATCTCTCCTCCGAATTCGGTCCAAACCAGTCCAGTGGTAACTCCCACACGGTGACCCGCCTCCGCGATCTCATGAGTGAATCTTCTTGGCCCGAGCAGGTTTTCGATCAGTTTTTCATCCACCAGGATAGACGAGTTATCATTTTCACTTTGAAGACAAAGCCTGGCAAGCTTACGGCAGACGGTTGCAATTTCGCGCTCGAAGTTGCGCAGTCCGGCCTCCAGTGTGTAATCCACGATGATTTTTGAAATCGCACCCTCGAGAAACTCGACGTTCCTGTTTTTGAGGCCGTGTTCTCTCAACTGGCGGGGAACGAGGTATTGTCTGGCAATAGCTCGCTTTTCTTTTTCAGTGTAGCCGGGGAAAGGGATCACTTCGAGCCTGTCCAGCAGTGGGGCGGGGAGCCTTTCGACCACATTGGCCGTTGCGATGAACATGACGCTGGATAGATCGAAGGGGACATCCAGGTAGTGATCAAGAAACCGGCCGTTTTGCTCTGGATCCAGGATTTCCAGCAGAACCGAAGCGGGATCGCCTCGGAAGTCCTGGCCAATCTTGTCTAGCTCGTCAAGCATGAAAACCGGGTTCCTGACCCCGATGCGCCGAATCTCAGTGATGATTCTGCCCGGCATCGATCCGACATAAGTCCTTCGGTGTCCTCTGAGTTCGGCTTCGTCACGCAAACCGGCAAGAGAAATCCTGACGAACTTTCTCCCCAGCGCTTCGGCAATAGACTTGCCAATGGAAGTCTTTCCGGTTCCGGGGGGGCCCGAAAAACACAGAATCGGGCTTCTTGTCAACTGGATGTATCGTTTCTTTTCGCGAATCTGCCGCACAGTGGAGCGGAGTTCTTCCAGGTCAATGGGTTTGGGCAGATAGTGGGCGGCTCCTTTTTTGAGAGCGTCAACGGCCGAACTCACCGTGGCATAGCCGGTAATCATCACAATCTCGGTGTTCGGGGAGATCTGTTTTGCAGATTCGAGAAGCTGAATGCCGTCCATCTTCTCCATCTTGAGATCGGTAAGGATCAGCTCGAACTCTTTTTGCCTAAGCTGGTTCAGAGCGTCCTGGCCGTTGACCGCAGTGCTTACCTGGTAGCCTTCCTTGCGCAAAACATATTCGAGGTTCGTTCTGGCTATCTCCTCGTCATCGGCCACGAGGATATTGAAGCCGGTCAAGTTACAAAGGGTCTTGACCGCCAGATATTCCAGGATTCTTTCTTTAACGTGTTTTAGCCCATAATGCTGAAGTTCAAGGATTTTTTCCGCGCGCGCCATATCCAGGCTGTCGTCGGTAAGGTTCTGCCAGGGAAGCGAGAGGAGGAACTCGAGATAACTCACCCCGATTGTGTATTCGGGTATAGAAGGGTCCATTCTTTCAAGCCGCTCAAGCTCCTTAGAGGCCAGTTCCGAAACCGGCTTGGTTATCCTTGCAGCCTCTATGGCTCTACGAAGATCAACCAACTCGATCGATACGTCTTCAGGGGATTTTTCTTCGATCCTCTCAATCTTTTTAAAAAAACCCATATTCTGCCTTTCGATACCTGTTGCAATTCGCAACGCGCTTAAGCCCAACGTTGCATTATCGAACATTGCTGTTTTTGTGTTACAGCATCGACTCAGCCTGATGCTATTGCATTTTGCAACACCCTGGAGCCCCTTTAACATCGAGGCAAGGAGTAGCCCAAGCCTTATTTACCAATGATTTTGTTAGCTTTTTACCAGATGGCACGACTCTTGACTATAGAAGATTGAAAAATTCATGCTCAGGTGGGTAGACCATGTCAGATTTAATGGGAACAACTCATAAGAACGAGCTCCGCAACGGCCGCAAGATCCTTGTGGTGGCAAAGAACGGGGTTTTTGCGGAGACTGTAATCAATCATTGCGTGCAGCTTGCCGGGCGGCTTGGATACGATCTGGCGGCCCTGAGCGTTGATGCGCAGTGTGAAGGCAGGGCATTCGAAAACAGGTCTGCCGAATCGGCAAAAAAATTATGCGAGAGGGCCGTTCGCGAGGGGATACATTGCAACGCCATGATAAGGAGTGGGGATATTGAATTCGCCGTTGAGAACGCAATCCACGAGATAAAGAGGGTGGAGATCGTAGTAGTAGATTCGGAGACAAGCAGCGAGAGCACCCTAAATATATCGGTCCCGGTAGTGAGTGTCTTATCCGCTTTAAACGACAAAGGAGAAAGTGCAATGCCTGCTAAGAGCGAATCATCTAAAGCCAAGGCGATTGGAAAAACGGCTGGGTATGGTGTAGCGAGCGCCGCCTGTTTTGCCGCTGTCTTTACAAACGCTGACGCTGTCACTCAAATTTTTTCCAGAGGCGGCTGGTACGCAGCTCTTCCCATTGCCACCGTTCTGGCAATTTCGTTTGTGCACGGTGCCTTTGCGCACAATCTCTGGTCCCTTCTGGGCATCGAGGCCTTCAAGAGAGATCAGGTACGGGAGACCGAACACAAGGTCATCCAGAAGAGAAAACAGCAGCGAAAAAGACCTCGCGCCTATGCTTACGTCAATCCGTTTCACAGGATAGACTTATAATCGCTCAATTTGGTGAAAACCCTTTATGCTTCGGTAAGGATTCAAAATGCACGACATAGCAAATGAAACAGTCAAATTCATCGATCTCAATTTGATTTATGTGGTTTTCCTTTTTCTGGTCGGCTTTGTCGGCGGCCTGGTGAGCGGGTTCATAGGTTCGGGCGGCGCCTTCGTTTTGACTCCCGGCATGATGAGTCTGGGAGTGCCCGGGACAGTAGCGGTAGCGAGCAATATGTGCCACAAATTCCCCAAAGCGCTTGTCGGAGCGTACAAACGTTTCAAATACGGCCAGGTGGATTTGAAGCTTGGTCTTGTGCTGGCTGCGAGCGCGGGCGTCGGTGTACAGGTAGGCATACGAATCCAGCAATTAGTACTGCAAAAATGGGGACCGGCTGGGTCCGACCTCTATGTGAGCCTTTCTTTTGTGGCGGTGCTGCTGGTTGTCGGAGCCTATGTTTTGCGCGACGCAATGAGTATATCGAAATCCGGTCGAAGCGAGCGAGTTGCCCTGCTTGCCAAGAAGCTCCAAAGCATCAACATTCCGCCAATGATTACCTTTAAGACGGCAAATGTGCGCATCTCCTTGTGGTTTACACTTCCTGTGGGTTTTGCGACCGGCATGCTCGCTGCCACGATCGCTGTCGGCGGTTTCATAGGCGTTCCCGGTATGATCTATATGGTTGGAGTCTCGGGGCTGGTAGCTTCTGCCAGTGAGCTGGTGATCGCTTTCGTGATGGGTATGGGCGGTTCCATAAACTGGGCGATGCATGGAATGATTGACATTCGGCTGGTCCTGATCATACTGGCCGGGTCGCTTTTGGGTGTTCAGCTTGGGGCAATCGGGACCACTTATGTAAAGGAATACATGATCAAAATCGTTATGGCGGTCATCATGCTCGTAGTTGCTGTGAGCAGGGCGTTTGCAATCCCAAGCTATCTGAATCAGCTCGGCGTCATCTCAATAGGTCATGGTACGATCACGCTGCTGGGCGCGATCAGTTTTGTCTCAATGTGTCTTGCTCTGCTCGTAGGGGCCACAATCATTCTGGTCAGCATGTGGAGAGCAAGGAGGCCGGCCTACAGTCCAAAAGCCCTGGCTGAAGCCAGATGAATGAAGTGGGGCTATCCTTTTGATTCCTGCCGTATTTAAGGCACGGCTCTCCCCTTCTCTGTAAGCGTTCAGAGAAGGGGAGAGCCTTTTTAGGGGTAAGTGCACGGAAACAAAAATACAAAAACAATAGTCAAACCGGGCATTCTGCCGCGCTGGTGTGTCAGGACGCTTCTCAGCGAATGAAAATTGGACTATACTCACTGCTCGTTAAACGTCGGTAATTCTACCGCTATCCGGACTCGATCTCAGGATCCGCCTCTAGCAGGGTGCTGAAAAAGGGTTCTCTGGTGGGAAAAGAGCCTTAAAAACACGGGTGATTTCGTCATTCCGGCGGGGCCTGCCCCGGAAGTGTCCAGTCCGGGGGCCGGAATCCAGAGCTTTTTTGAACTATTTGATTTTAAAGCAAAACACTGGACCCCGACCTTCGTCGGGGTGACGGCCCCACGGGGTTTTTACTGCAAAGTGGGAATTTCAATCCTTTTTCATCACCCTGCTGGGTTTACCGATTATGCTCGCGCAGTGCTTAGCCGGCAAAGAGAAAAAGTCCAGGGGAACACATCGGAGCCGTCGATGCCAATAAGATTTCCGACAATTTTAAACATCCGACAGAAGGTGATGGCCGGTTTCACTTTACTGCTGATCGTCGCCGGCTCCTTCGGCACGGTTTCGTATAGTTACCTTCGGGAAGTTGAGCGAAAGCAGCATTTTGTTGAGACAGCAGATGATCTTCGAGATTTTATTCTTGAAGCCCGCCGGTACGAGAAAAACTTTCTGCTGTACGGATCCGGTGACGATCTGAACGAGAATCGCAGATTTACCCAACTTGGCTTAGAGCTGCTCGATAAGACATCCCCGGAGGTCAATGATCTTAAGGGTGTTCCCCTGCTCAAGCAAATCAAATTGGAACTTGGCGGTTATAAGCACCTGATGAACCAATTAGCCCCCGGCGATTACGGCAGTTCGGGTTTGTCCGTGGTTGAAGACCGGTTGCGGGAACATGGCAAGACGTTGGTGGACTTGTCCCAAAGGCTTGTCTCCTTCGAGCGCGAACGTATTCTTCATATAGTAAACTCACTTAAGACACAGCTTCTGATCTCGTTGGGCGTTACGATAATAGGTGGTGGTCTGCTGATTCCGGTCATTTCGAGAAAAATCGTTCGTCCGCTTCGCTATATCGAAAAAACTACGCACCGGATTGCCGGAGGGGATTTCACGCCGATCAAGGTTTACGATACGCGCGATGAGACACAGCGTGTAGTCGAGGGGTTCAACCGGATGATTTCCGAACTGGAGAAGCGGCAGGACCAGTTGCTCCAGGCAAAAAAACTGAGTTCCCTTGGGACATTGACTTCGGGAATAGCTCACGAGTTAAATAATCCTCTTAACAATATTTCCACCTCCTGTCAGATACTTTTGGAGGAATTCGATAAGCCGGACGCCCAGTTTTCTCATCGGATGCTCAGCAATATCGAACACGAGGTACATCGCGCCCGCGATATCGTGCGAGGCCTCCTGGAATTCTCACGAATAAAGGAATTCTGCCTCGCCCCGACAGCCCTCTTCCAGGTCGTGGAGCGAGCCGTCAAACTCATTTCCAGTCATGTCCCGCCCGGAGTCGAGATCTTATTGGATGTCCCCCGGGATCTTTCACTCGATCTTGACGCTCAACGGATGCAACAGGTCTTTTTGAATCTGATTGAAAACGCTGTTCATGCAATAGAGCCTCCAGGGCAGATCAGTATCAAGGCAAGAGCCGACCTGGCTGAAAAGCAGGTGCTCGTTGCCGTTGAAGATACCGGAAAAGGCATCCCTCAAGGAGAACTTGGAAGGATTTTCGATCCATTTTTTACCACAAGGGAAGTGGGCGCAGGGACCGGCCTTGGGTTGTCGATAGTTTTTGGGATAGTCCAGAAGCATCGCGGCTCGATAACGGTTGACAGCAAGGAAAGTGAAGGCACCAGATTCACGATGCGTTTTCCAATCGAAACGGAGTGCTGAGAGAAGAGGCTCGATGCCTGGAAGCCGCATTTTGATAGTTGATGACGAACAGATAGCCCGAGAAAATCTCGAGCATGTGCTGCGCAGAGAGGGCTATGAGACGGTAAGCGTCAGTGACGGGATTTCCGCGATCGGGGAACTCGAAAAGGAAGAGTTCGACCTGGTGTTGACGGACATCCGGATGCAGCCTGTGGATGGGCTTGAGGTGCTGAATCGTGCGCGTGAGCTTTATCCCAATATTGAGGTGATAGTCATTACGGGATACGCTTCGGTTTCTACCGCTGTCGAGGCTATGCGCAAAGGGGCCTACTACTATATTCCGAAACCGTACAAAATCGATGAAGTCAGGGTCCTCGTAAAACAGGCCATTGAGAAGCGAGGTTTGCGCAGGGAGGTGATAGAGCTGCGGCAGCGGGTTGGCGATCAGAGCAAGACTTCGTTGCTGATCGGCAGTAGTGCCGGTATGGAAACCCTGCGAAAGATGATCGATCAGGTCGCGGTTTCTGATTCGAGTGTGCTTATTCTTGGGGAAACCGGGACCGGCAAGGAGCTTGTGGCCAGGACCATTCACAACATGAGCCTTCGGGTTGAGAAACGTTTTCTTGCGATCAATTGCGGTGCGTTCAGCGAAGAGCTTCTTGCAAACGAACTGTTCGGGCACGAGCGCGAGGCGTTCACCGGCGCAAAGAGCATAAAACGGGGTCTGTTGGAAGCCGCCCAGGGGGGCACCATTTTCCTGGATGAAATCGGCGACATGCCCCTGTCAATGCAGGTGAAGCTGCTGCGGGTGCTTCAGGAACGAGCGATGATGCGGGTGGGAGGCATACATGAAATACCTGTTGACATCAGGATTGTTGCAGCGACCAACAAGAATCTAAAGCAGGAGATCGAGTTTGGGACCTTTCGCCAGGATTTCTATTATCGGCTAAATGTGATAACACTTCATGTGCCCAGGCTTACGGATCGCAGGGAGGATATACTCCTGCTGAGTTTTCATTTCCTTCAGAAGTATGCAATGATGCAGGGAAAGAAGGTGGGGAGCATTTCGGACGAAGCGGCCCGAATCCTTCTTTCTTATCAATATCCTGGAAATGTGCGGGAACTCGAAAACATAGTTGAAAGGGCCGTTACCCTCGCAAACGGGCATACCATAGATCCAAGCCATCTGCCGCCCGATCTGCGGCAACTGGCATTCAGGGTGCGGCGCCCGCAGAAGGAGTTGCTGACCCTGGATGAAAATGAACGGGACTACATTCTTTGGGTGCTCAAACAGGTAGATGACAATAAGACTCGGGCAGCTGAAATTTTGGGCATAGACAGAGTATCGCTCTGGAGAAAAATAAAGAGGTACAGTCTCCAGTAACCAGACTGCCTGGCGGCGTGCGGACGAAATATGGGCTGCGCCGCCCGGCTTAACTAGTTTCCGTCCGGAAAGGGTCCTTTTCCGTCCTGGGGCGGTGGGACCGCCACGCCTCGCGGAGCGTCGAGATCAGCTCGGCGGTGGCCGCAGAGGCTTCGGCGGGTTCGATCGCCGATCTCGACGCTCCGCGAGGCGGTACTCCTTCCGGCTAAAGCCGGTGAAAGGAATGAACAGATTAAGAACAGATTATCTCTCCTTTCCGAATCGGAAACTGCACGTGTCTCTTCCGGTGTTTCCGGATGGACACTAACTAAAGGAGGACAGTAGCAAATGGCGATTATAACTATTTCCAGAGGCTCCTACAGCAAGGGCAAAGAAGTGGCCGAAAAAGTGGCTCAGAAGCTGGGCTACCAGTGTTACGCCCGTGAGGTTATTCTGAGGGCTTCAAAAGAGTTCAACATCCCCGAAATCAAGCTGGTGAAAGCAATACATGACGCTCCTTCCATTCTGGAAAAGTTTTCTTACGGCAAGGAGAAGTTCATCGCATACTTTCAGGCCGCTCTTTTGCAGTGCCTCGTGAGGGACAACGTGGTCTATCACGGCCTGGCCGGACATTTCTATGTCAGAGGTGTCTCCCACGTTCTCAAGGTCAGGATTATTGCCGACGTCAAGGACCGGATCCAAGCGTTTATGGACCGGGAAAAAATCTCTTATGAAAGTGCCGTGGCGCTGCTCAATAAGGATGATATCGAAAGGCAGAAATGGAGCCAGAATCTATACGGGATCGACACCAACGATCCGATTTTGTACGACCTGGTGATTCGCGTGCGGAAAATGAGCGTGGATGACGCGGTGGACGTGATCTGCCATGCGGTAGGACTGAAAACTTTCAAGACGACCTTTGAGTCTCAGAAGGCAATGGAAGACCTGGTGCTGGCATCCGAAGTAAAAACTACCCTGCTCGAGCTCAAACCCGACATCCAGGTATTCGTGCGCGACGGCGTCGTTACTCTTGGCGCCAGCGCGCAGATCATGAAGGCCCCCGACCTGGTCCGGGAAATGGAAAAAATTACCGCCTCCATTCCCGGCGTTAAGAGTGTCAACGTCAAGTCTTCCCACCTGGTTGAATGGAGTGACTGAGCCGGACATTGGAGCCGCAATGATTTACTATTTATTCCAATGAACATTATTTAACATTTCCGGAGACCAAATGGGTGGTGAGCCGAACAGGATCATCTGCTCCATGATCGGGGTAAGCAAATTCTTTAACAAACGACCGATCCTGAAGGATATCTATCTTTCCTTTTTCTACGGCGCAAAGATCGGAGTGGTTGGTCTGAACGGCGCCGGCAAGAGTTCGCTTCTGAGAATACTGGCCGGGGTGGACGGAGATTTCAACGGCAAGACTGCCATTGCTCCCGGCCATACGGTGGGTTTTTTGGAACAGGAGCCTCAACTGGATGATGCCCTGAGCGTGCGGGAAACAGTCGAGCAGGGGGTCCAGGAGACCGTTGATCTTCTGAATGAATTCAACCGCATTAACGAGGGGTTTGCCCAACCCATGTCCGATGAGGATATGGATAAACTGATCGACAGGCAGGCAAAGGTGCAGGAAAAGCTCGATTCCATGAGCGCCTGGGACCTGGACTCCAGGCTCGAGATGGCTATGGATGCACTTAGGTGCCCTCCGGGAGACACGCGGGTCAAGGTCCTTTCAGGAGGTGAGAGACGGCGCGTTGCCCTTTGCCGGCTACTGCTCCAGGAACCCGACATTTTGCTGCTCGATGAGCCTACGAATCACCTTGACGCCGAAACCGTCGCTTGGCTCGAACACCATCTTCAACGCTATCCCGGCACCGTAATAGCCGTTACTCACGACAGGTATTTCCTCGATAACCTGGCCGGATGGATACTGGAGCTTGACAGAGGGCAGGGGATTCCATGGCAGGGGAACTACTCGTCCTGGCTTGAACAGAAGAGCGTCAGACTGAAGCAGGAAGCAAAGGGAGAAACCGAGCGGCAGAGGACATTGGAGCGTGAGATCGAATGGATCAGGATGTCGCCTAAGGGGCGTCATGCGAAATCAAAGGCTCGTATAAAAGCTTATGAATCGCTTCTTCATCAGGACCATGAAAAGCAGGCAAGGGAGCTGGAGTTATACATCCCACCCGGCCCGAGGCTTGGAAATGTTGTTATTGAGGCCGATAACCTGAGCAAAGCGTACGGAGAAAACCTTCTGATGGAAGGCTTTTCGTTTGCCCTGCCCCCCGGTGGCATCATCGGGGTAATAGGGCCCAACGGCGCCGGCAAGACCACCCTTTTCCGAATGATAACCGGCCTGGAAAAGCCCGATTCGGGCGAGCTCAAACTCGGTGATACGGTGAAGCTGGCCTATGTGGATCAGAACCGGGAGACGCTCGACCCCGTGAAGACCATCTGGGAGACTATCTCAGAGGGCAGGGAAATCATTGAACTTGGAAGCCTGTCCGTCAACTCGCGCGCATATGTTGCAAGGTTCAATTTTTCGGGAGCAGATCAACAAAAGAAAGTCGGTCTGCTCGCGGGAGGCGAGCGTAATAGGGTTCACCTGGCAAGAATTCTGAAACAGGGCGCCAATGTAATTCTGCTCGACGAGCCTACAAATGACCTCGACGTTAACACCATGCGCGCGCTGGAATACGCTCTCGAGAATTTCGCGGGGTGTGCCGTAGTGATAAGTCACGACAGGTGGTTTCTCGACAGGATCGCGACACACATAATAGCCTTCGAGGGCGACAGCGATGTCGTCTGGTTTGACGGAAACTACTCCGAGTATGAGGCTGACAGAAGGTCCCGCCTCGGCCCCGCAGCCGACCAGCCGCACAGGATCAAGTACCGCCAACTGACTCGGGCGTGATGAACCGCTATTGGATGTTGGATGTTAGATTCCGGGCAGAAACCGCCCATTCGCATCCAACAGCCGGTATGCAGCAGTATCCGGCGAGTGGCCCGGAACAGTTCGCCCCTTACTCGCCACATGTCTTCGAAGATCCAGTCCTGCGCCGGTGATTGTGAAACATTTACCCATACTCCTTCGATGGACAGGGGGAATGTTGTCAACGTTGGCATTTGCGATTCGGGAAAATATCCTTTGCGCGCGGAAATGATTTAAATCACCTTAATTATATGCACTCTGCTGCCTACAGAGTTGTGATAAAAAGTACTTGACTTTTAGGCCGTTATGTCATTTTCTGAGGAGGTACGCATGAACTCAGGTATTTTTCAACCCACCCCACAACAGCTATTCAGGAGTTGAAGGAAGATGATGGCGGATCAAACTATTGCTCGAGTGGATCCTGTTCGAACTGAGGCGTATTTGGATTTTCTCCAAATGCTTACCGGAGTCGGGCTCGTGGCGTTTATGTGGGCGCATATGATTCTGGTAGCCAGTGTTAACTTCTACCTTATAGGGCTTCAGGGTAAGGTGATGGACTGGATCGCCCATTTCTTTGAAGCCACTTATATGGCTCAAATCGGCGGTCCAATGATTGCCCTGACCATGCTGGTTCATTTTATGCTCGCGGCCCGCAAGCTTCCCTTCCGTGCCCGTGAACAAAAGGCGATGTGGAGGCACACCGTCAATTTCAACCACTTCGATACCTGGTTGTGGATGATCCAGGCGGTGACTGCTTTCATAATTCTGATCATGGGGTGCATCCACATGTGGACGGTGCTCACCAATCTGCCAATAACCGCAGTGAGGAGCGCCGCCAGAGTTCAGACCGGATGGTGGCTGGGTTTCTACCTTGTCCTGCTCCCGATGATAGAGCTTCATGTCGGGATCGGAATATACAGAATCGGCGTAAAATGGGGATATATCAAGAGGTCTAACCGTAAGGCGCTGCACGGCTTCGAAAACAAGCTCACCCTAGTAATGATTGCCATAGGGCTTGTCACTCTGTTCACATTCTTTTTCATCGTTAAAGTAATGTAAGGAGCTGAAATTGGATACCTTCTACACTGATCTCTTATGCGTCGGAGCGGGCCTGGCAGGCGAGCGTGTGGCGGTGGCAGCGGCCTCAGCGGGATTCGAGACCATTTGCCTCAGTATTGTTCCGCCGAGGCGTTCCCACTCTTCCGCCGCTCAGGGCGGAATGCAGGCTTCTCTTGGGAACTGCTGCATGGGCGAGGGGGACTGCCCGGACGTCCATTTTGCCGATACTGTTAAAGGGTCCGACTGGGGATGCGATCAGGAAGTCGCGCGTCTTTTCGTGGAGACTGCGCCGATTGCCGTTCGAGAAATGGCATTCTGGGGCATTCCGTGGAACCGCGTAGTTCCTGGAAAAGGCATCTACTATAAGGCTGGAAAACAATACGACAAGATTGAGAAGGAAGAGAAAGAGGGCACAATCGCCGCACGCGATTTCGGCGGGACGGCGAAATGGCGCACCTGTTACACATCGGACGGGACCGGCCATACTCTCCTTTTTACGATGGACAATGAAGTCGTGCGCCTGGGCGTCACCGTCCACGACAGGGTTGAAGTGCTGTCGCTGATCCATGACGGCACGACCTGCATAGGCGTAGTGGCCCGCTGCCTGAAGACAGGCAAGCTGAGGACATATCTGGCAAAGGCGACGTTGATTGCCACAGGCGGTTACGGCAAAATTTACCGCGAAAGCACCAATGCGGTAATCTGCTGGGGTGACGGCGGCGCAGTCTCGCTTGACACCGGGCTTGTCCCCATTGGGAACCCGGAGGCTGTGCAGTTCCACCCGACGGGAATTGTTCCCACCAACATCCTGGTAACCGAGGGCTGCCGGGGTGACGGGGGGACCCTCAAAGATGTCAATGAAGAAAGATTCATGCACATTTACGAGCCGGGCAAGCAGGAACTTGCCTCGCGCGACGTCGTTTCCCGCTGGATGTTTCATCATATGAGGATCGGTAAAGGGGTGCCGAGCCCATACGGCCCACACTTGTGGCTGGACATCCGGCATTTGGGGGCGCATCACATCAAGACCAAGCTCCGCGAAGTCGAAGAAATCTGCAACGAGTTCCTTGATCGAGATCCGATTACCCAGTTGATTCCTGTTCGTCCGTGCCAGCATTACAGCATGGGGGGAGTTCGCACAAATAAAGATGGCGCCGCTTACGGCCTCAATGGCCTTTATTCGGCAGGCGAGGCTGCGTGCTGGGATATGCACGGTTTTAACCGCCTCGGTGGGAACTCACTTGCCGAGACAATTGTGGCCGGAAGGATCGTGGGCGAAAAGATAGTGGAATTCCTTAAGGGCTACCAGGGTGATTTCAAAACCGCTGTTGTCAAGGATGCCGTCAAGAAGCAGCAGAAAAGGATTGAGAGTCTGATTCGCGGGAGCGGAAAAGAAAACGCTTACGATCTCCGTGCGGCGATGGGTGACGCGCTTATGGACGGGGTAGGTATTTTCCGCAAGCAAGAGGATCTTAAGGTTGCCGTCGATAAGCTGCAGGTGATCTATGAGCGTGCGAAAAATATCGGTCTTCGCTCCACCAATACATACGGCCCAAATCCCGAACTGGGAGTGGCCCTGCGGGTGCCCGGAATGCTACGGCTCGCACTGTGTATTGCCTACGCGGCGCTGATGAGAACCGAGAGCCGTGGAGCGCACGCACGGGAAGACTACCCGGAACGCAATGACAGAGACTGGTTGAAACGTACTCTGGCCTACTGGAAGAGTGAGAAAGACACGCTGCCGACCCTGGAATACGAGAAGCCTTCAAAGGTCTGGGAGATTCCGCCAGGTGAGAGAGGGTATGGTTCTACACAGATAATTTGTACCGAAGACCCCGAGATCTGCATTCAAAAGCCGGAAACCAACTAGCATAAGCGAGAGGTGTTTTGATGGGAAGAACTCTAAAGTTCAACGTCTTCAGATTTAACCCGGAGGACTCGGCTTCGGTTCCGCACATGGATGCGTATTATCTCGAGGAAACCGAGGCCATGACTCTTTTCATTGCTCTTAACCGCATCAGGGAAGAACAGGACCCAACCCTCATGTTCGATTTCATGTGCAGGGCCGGTATTTGCGGCTCATGCGCCATGATGATAAACGGGCGGCCCGACCTTGCATGCCATACCAAGACCAAGAAGCTGCCCAACGAGATCACGCTGATGCCGATGCCTGTATTCAAGCTGATCGGGGACCTCTCGGTCGACACCGGCACCTGGTTCCGCGGGATGAACGAAAAGGTGCAGTCGTGGGTCCATACCGATAAGGTATTCAAGCCAAACGCGGAAGAAGACCGGATGGACAACACGCTCGCCGAGGAGATTTACGAACTCGAGCGCTGTATCGAATGCGGCTGTTGTGTGGCCGCCTGCGGAAAAGCTAACATGCTGCCTGATGGCTTCATGGGAGCGACCGCCTTCAACCGCGTTGCCCGGTTCATGATGGACCCGCGCGACGATCGAAGCAACGATGAGTATTTCGAGGTAGTGGGGAACGACGATGGAATCTTCGGCTGCCTCGGGCTTCTCGGATGCGAGGACATGTGCCCGAAGAAAATCCCGCTCCAGGATCAGCTAGGCATGCTTCGCCGTAAGATGGGCTTCTCCCAGGTGAAGCATCTTTTCCAGTGGGCCGGGAAGAAGTAGACGGCCTGAAGGGAAATACCCGGGGTAATTTGCCCGCTATCGTACATATCCGGACAAAATGCGGGATGGCGTTAGCCATCCCGCTCCAGCCCCACTTTGCAACCGGCATTACTGAAGAAAGAATTGCCCGTTAAGCCTGCGCGGTTAATTCGCCTCCACCGGCCGCCGCTCCAATTGCCAACATATGGAGACAAGAATTCATTCCAACCATATTAGACCCCCTGTCGATTCGGATCGGCAGGGGGTCTTTTCGTAAGACAGTTCAACGCGCCTGGGCCGGGTCTATCTAGTTTCCGTCCGGAAAGGGTTCTTTTCCGCCCTAGCGATGTCAATCTTCGGGGTTTCTTGTGCGGCGTACTCAGGCACGCCTCCGCGCAACCCCTCGGTGTCCTTGCTAGGACGAAAAATCCCTCCTTTCCGAATCGGAAACTGCTAGTCTCTTATCCGGAGTTTCCGGATGGAGTCTATCTAGGCGGAAGCGCCTGTAGCATTCTCGAAATTTGCATATCCATTGCGCGCGGGACTTCATAGGGCGGAACATGCGCCATGTCCAGCACGACGCATTTAGACGAGACAGTCTGGTCACGGAAACTCTGGGTATGGATATCGATCCTGATCATGGGAGTGTCCGCTGGAGAGGCCAGCCCAAGGAAGCCGCCGCTCGCCGCTCCGATAGCCGCCCCGGTAGCCGGAGCGTGGACTGCCGCGCCAATGAGCGCGCCTGTTGCTGCGCCGAGAATCGCCCCGCCTAAAAGGTGTTCGGCCCTTACGTCCGGGTTGTCCCGAGCTTCCGTAGTGAGCGCAATATCAAGCGAAAAATCAGCTTCCCCTTGCCTTCTTACCTGGTCATATCCTTTCTCATAAAGGACCTGATGAGCTTGGGGAAAATGCACTGCGAAAGGGGTGCGGTTTTCGACGTGCATTATATAGAAATGATCCTGCGGGCCGACGGTCAGATAATTGGTTTCATTTCCCGCTGGGGCCTGGTTAGGATCGGCAGGGGGTGGGTTAACGGTGTAGTAAGGGCCGTAAGGTGTTGTGGCACAACCTCCGAGGAGGACCACTGCAAATCCAATTGCGAGAATCTTTGAAAACCATTCCCATGTTTTCATGCGTAACTCCTCTTTGGATCGAGCAAAAAATCCGCAAAGCGTTCAAACTGATCTCAGCAAATAACAGGTTAAATAAATATTTTCAACGGCCATTATTGACCGTGTATCATTCCTGAACCGAGGCATAACTCTGGCACCGCATTTCAAATACTATAGACGCTAAAACAGGTCCTGAAGTCTACATGGAATTGCAAATTATTCTTGCAGCCAAAGACCGGATCGGCCAGGCGGTCAAAAGGACCCGGATAAAACTTGCGGCAGGGGCAGATTCGAAAAGTTCATCGCGGGCATGGCCCACCCCGGATCTGATCCGGGGTCCGGGGACCCCATTGGCAGGCTCACGCGGAGCATGGAGTTCTTTTGATGGTTTCGGAGTGTCCCATGGGGACATGAGTTATACCAAGTTGCATTCAAGATGGTGCAAATAGAGAAAACCCAGGAACTGATCGAGCGTTATGACTCAAGCCACCTGAATGCTCGATCAGCACCGTCCGTATTTATCGTCAAACCGGCTGATGTCGTCTTCTCCCAAATAGCTGCCGGACTGGACCTCAATTAGTTCAAGAGGTATTTTGCCGGGGTTTTCCAGGCGATGCCGCGTGCCCCAGGGAATGTATGAGCTTTGGTCTTCATTGAGCAGGAATTCCTCATCGCCCTTTGTTATGCGTGCGGTTCCCCTTACCACGATCCAGTGTTCCGCTCTGTGGTAATGCATCTGAAGAGAAAGACAGGCGCCGGGATTTACGGTTATACGCTTCACCTTGAAGCGATCACCGGTATCGATGGACTCGTAAGACCCCCATGGACGGTATGTCCGGGAATGAGAAAGCGCCTCCTCTCTCATTTGCTTTTTGAGTCTGCCGACAATCAACTTAACATCCTGAGAACGTTCCATCGATGAAACCAGCACTGCGTCCTTTGTCTCGATGATGATCTGGTTTTCTATGCCGAGGGCCGCAATGAGCCTGTTTTCCGAATGGATATAGCAGTTGCGGACATCTTCCAGTAAAACATCTCCTGTGACAACGTTGCGGCAGTCGTCTTTTTCGCAGACTTCATGAAGTGAAAGCCAGCTCCCAACATCACTCCAGCCCACTGTCAGGGGAATTACGACTGCATGCGGCGTTTTTTCCATAACTGCATAGTCCAGGGAAATATTCGGGCATGAGGCAAAGGCGGCCTCTTCAAGGCGAGTAAAGTCGAGGTCCCGCCTGGCTTTTTCATATGACTCGCGGCAGGCACTGAGAATTTCGGGCGCAAGCCGGCCCAGTTCCTCAAGAAAAACAGAGGCCCGGAACATGAACATGCCGCTGTTCCAGAAGTACTCTTTTGAATCCACAAAGAAGCATGCTTTTTCATAGTCCGGCTTCTCATAGAATTCGCGAACCACGCAGGCGTTTCCGTTTGACTGCCCTGGAACAGATTGCCCTTTGCGGATGTACCCGTAACCGGTTTCCGGCCGGTCGGGAACGATCCCGAAAGTTATTATTTTGCCACCCGCTGTAAGTTCGGTTCCTTGCTGAACAGCCGGTGCAAAAAGGCCATCTTCCCGAATGAGATGGTCCGCAGGAAGAACAAGCAGGTCGGGGTCTTCGCCATTTTTCATAGCGGCCAGCGCGCCCACGGTAATTGCCGGGCAGGTGTTTCGGCCGACAGGTTCAAGGATGATATCCGAATAGGTCATGTTAAGCGCCTGAATCTGTGCTGCCGCCATGAAGCGGTGGCTTTCGTTGCACACAATTATGGGAGGCACAGTTCCGGCAATTTTCGACAGGCGCACAAGCGTTTTTTGAAACAGGGAGTGTTCTCCTCCCAGAAGCGGCATCAACTGTTTTGGCAGATGCTCTCTTGAAAGGGGCCACAACCTGGATCCCACACCACCGGACAAGATGACGGGTGCTATCATTGCTGTCCGCCTGTTATTTGAGGTCAAAGATAAGCCTTGCGGGCACACTCCAACGCGCTCAGGAGCAAAACATCACTTTAGGAATATCCTTTGTCTTGCCTTTATAACTTCGATGGAAAACATTTTCCATCTCAGAATGATACCTGCCTGTGAGCCGTGCGAAAAATCGCGTATCTTCCTTTGCCGGGTTGCGTGGCGTTTGTGGAAGAAGGAAAAGGAGCCGGTATTAAAGCCCTGGCGGTCATGACCAGCGGCGTGGATTCTACCGGGAGGAACACGGCGGTGCGCGCCGCGGCTTGGACAGGGGCCCTGCAACGGATGCAGGCGTTTGTGAAGGAAGGTGTGACCCGAAGACGTCCTGGAGAGCTTGCTCCATACAGTTCGAGCGGTAAAAAATGATGCGGGCGGCTGAAACTCTTTCAGCCGCCCGCTTATGATACACGGGATTGGAGTTGTCTGCCGCCGGCTTTTTCCGGCAGACTTGAACCAGTTATTGCGGCACCACAGTGCTCCCGGGGGTTTACCCATGATTAATTATATTATAATTTTCTAATTTCAAGGGTGACCCATCAGACCCCCCCGCCGGTAGAAGATCTTTTCCGGATGCGCAAGCTTTTTTCCAGCCTCGATGCGAAGATCGGCTGCCGGCCTTTGCTCCCGGGTCTTATCTGCCGTGATCTGCTCTATTGGTAATGTCTTCCATGGCGAGCAGAATAAGATTGGGCTTTCCACTCTGTTGCTTCATCATTCGGGCGTTAAAAACCATTCTCCTGTGCCCGATATTTGGAAAGTCATGCTCCACCTCAAAGTCATCGAAAGAAGACTTCTCCGGGATAATCTTTTCGAGGAGTTCCCGAAGCCTCGGGATGTCCCACTGGCCGTCACCAAGGCTAAAAATTTGTGCTCCTTCGGTCTTCTCGCTGGTGATCTCAAAATTCCTGTAAAAAACCTTATTGGCCGAGACGACCTTGAGGTTAGCGTCGAGAACAAGCAGCGCCTCCCGTATTGTGTCGGTGATGGTTTCGGCAAAAACTCTGGCATCGTCGGCAATCTTTTGCGCCTCTTTAAGAGCGGTAATATCGACAAACGAAACAACGACACCGTCGATCACATTGTCCACGGTTCTATAGGGGAGCGTGCGAATGGAAAACCATGCCCCATCCTTGCTCTGCGCCTCTGCTTCACGGTGCTGCAGCGTTTTCAGCACATCGCTGACACTGCCCGTAAGGTCATAGTCTGCAAGCTTAGACGTGATATCGCTTATCGGCCGCCCGACATCGGAGGGAATAAGATTGATAATCCCGGTCATAGCCGGAGTGAAGCATCTGATATTTAACCGGGTATCCAGAAAGACCGTCCCTATTGCCGTGGAGGAGTATAGATTCTCCACATCGTTGCTGAGTTCCGAGACCTGAATGACCTTGCTCTGGAGTTGCGTATTCATGTTCACAAGTTCTTCCCTGGAGGTTTCCAACTCTTCGTTGGTACTCGTCAATTCCTCATTGGCGGACTGCATCTCCTCGTTGGTTGACGTGAGTTCCTCATTCGCGGTCTGGAGTTCTTCGATGGTGACCCGAAGGTATTCCTTTGTCGCCTGAAGCTCGTTTTCAAGGATCAGTACGCGCGGGTCTGTCTCCGAGGACTCCTCCGGCTCCGTATCCCCTTTGGCGATTTTACCCGGATGGGGCTTTTCCTCGAATGAGACCATGATCAGGTCCTGTGTAAGGCCCGGCTCCCTTACAAGCTGTACCATCACATCGACGCTAAAAATCCCGGAGCTGTCGTCCGGGGCAACCTGCACTCCTTCACACACTACCCTGGTCTTTTGCCGGACGGCTTTGCTAAGGGCCGAGGCCAGCTTGGCCTGCAACTCCCTGCGGGCCATCTTAAGGATGTTGAGTGTCGGTTTTCCGCTCGGCTGAACCAGGTACTTGTGGGTTGATCCCTGAAAGTAGAGGATGTTGTACTGATCGTCGAGAAATACGCATGGAGGAGAGTATTGCGCAATGATCTGCTTTTCGGCCAGTTCACGGATATCGATCTCTCCTTGTGTGCTCTTCCTTTCCACCCAGTCAGCCAGCAAATTGACGAATTGCGGAGGAGGGAGGGGAGGTATTGAAGATCTGTGCGCGACGGGACCCTTGCGCTGATATATATTCCATCTCGAATCGACTGCTGAGAAAAGATCGGTGAACTTGCCGATACTCTCGGAGGAACCCAGGAACAAGTATCCATCCTGGTTCAGGGTATAGTAGAAGGTCGGAAAGATTTTCTGCTGCAGTGATGTATCGAGATAAATCAGAAGATTCCTGCAACTAATGAGGTCGAGTTTGGAAAACGGCGGATCTGCTGTGAGGTTCTGGAGGGCGTAGATGATCGTTGAGCGAATTTTTTTGGATGTCTTGTATCCTTTATCTTCTTCTTTTATAAAATACTTCTCCAGCAACTCTGCCGGGACATCGGCAACAATATTTCCCGTGTATTTACCCGCGCGGGCATAGTCGATCGCATCAGGGTCCAGGTCCGTTGCGAAGATCTGTACATCGGAATGGCTGTTCGACTTACTTGCTGCTTCCTCCATGAGTATGGCAATAGAGACAGCTTCCTCACCGGTGGAACAACCCGGAACCCAGATGCGCAAAGGAGCATCTGCCTGCTTTTGCTCCAGCAGGCGCGGGATGACTCTCTCTGCCAAAATCTCAAAAGCCTGGGGGTCCCTGAAGAAACTGGTCACCCCGATGAGCAGGTCCTTAAAGAGTACCTGCACTTCGGCCTGTCTTTCGGTGAGGAAACGGAAATAGGCGTCCATGTGGTCTAATTGATGTACGGCCATACGCCGCTCAATTCTTCGAGAGATAGTAGACCGCTTATAATGCGTAAAATCCACGCCTGCACTGGAACGAATCAACATGAGGATTTTCTGAAAAAACGCATCCTTCGTATCTTCAACAATGCGGTTGCTTTTTTCTCGTTTTTTCATGTAAGGGTGTTTGACGTAGGTAATAAGTTCTTCCGACATCTTTTCAACCGGCAATACGAGATCCACAAGCCCTGTCTCAATGGCGCTTTGAGGCATTCCGGCATATTTTGCCTGATGCTCTTCCTGAGCCATGGACATACCGCCCTTTTCCTTGATAGCCTTTAAGCCAAGGGTCCCGTCGGATCCTGTCCCTGAAAGAATGACACAAATGGCCCTCTCGGCGTGATCTTCGGCAAGCGAGCGGAAGAAGTAGTCAATGGGCAGCCGGAACCCCTCGCGCGAGGCCGGATCTGTAAGCTGGAAAACGGAATTGAAGAGAGCCGTTTCCTTATCCGGCACATTGAGATAGACATAGTTGGGCTCTATCCTCGCCCCATCCTCGATTTGGGTGACCTTCATCGGTGTTATCCTCTGAAGGATCTCCGCCATCAGGCTTTTGTGTTTTGGGCTGAGATGCTGAATGACAACAAAGGCCATCCCGGTATCGGCGGGCATAGGGGCCATGAAAGCTTCCAGGGCCTCCAGGCCGCCGGCAGATGCGCCTATACCGACAATAGGAAAATCCACCAGCGCATCTCCTTTTGGGCTAATCTTCTTTCGGGGTCCGGATGTGGTCATAAGTTTTTCCTCAGCTTGGGGAAATTCCTTTAACTACTTGTAATATTCTGCTGTATAATTATCGCACAAGAAACAGACTCAGTCCATGCCAACTCACGATCGTTTGACCGTTGATAAGCGCTCATTGCGATGAGCTGATTAAGCAAGAAGTCAGGGACCCTCCATCCATCCAGTTGTGTCGATCGGTACGAGCGCCCTTGAAATTCCTCGATAACCCGAAGAGGAATCGTTAATGGAAAAGAAAAGTGAGGACGACAACGCCATATTACGCAGGGAAGCCGAAGCGAAACTGAAATATTGGAATCTGCCGGACGATGTCCCCGCTGAAGACGCCAAGCGCCTCATCCAGGAGTTGCGGGTTCATCAGATCGAGCTGGAGATGCAAAATGAAGAACTCCGTAAGGCCCAGGTTCAGCTTGAGGAATCCAGCAGCCAATATGCCGACCTCTATGACTTCGCCCCCGTTGGATACGTCACTCTAGATGAGCAGGGCCTGATCCTGGAAGCCAATCTTACCGCCGCAAGCCAGTTGGGCACTGAAAGAGCACGTCTAGGCAAGAGTATTTTTCCTTCTTACGTTCGCGAGCAGGATAAGGAAAAATCTCGTTTACACATAGCGAGGGTCTTCAAGACAAGGGAGCGGCAGACCTGTGAAGCGAGGCTAATGGCAAGAGGCGACGAGGAATTCTACGCGCGGTTTGAGAGTATATTCATTGAGGGTAAACACGGCACAGGCCTGTGCAGAACGTCAATTATCGACATCTCCCGTTCCAAGATTGCTGAGCAAGAGTTGCAACGGGCTCATGACGAAATGGAAAAACGGGTAGAGGAACGCACCGCTCAACTGACCGAGGCGAACGAATTCCTGAGGCAGGAGATTGCCGAGCGCAGGCGCGCTCAAGAAGATCTGAAAATCAACATGGAAAAGCTGGAACGCAGCAGCCAGGAGCTTCAGCACTTTGCCTTTTCTGCTTCTCACGACATGCAGGAGCCGCTTCGCAAGATCCAGACGTTCGGCGATATGATCAAAAAGAGATCCTCCGGGGTCCTTGACGATCAGGGACGCGATTATCTGGAGAGGATGGTTAATTCGGCCAGGCGAATGTCGGACATGGTCCGTGGACTGCTCAACTACTCTCGGGTAAGTACCTGGGGGGAGCCTTTTACTCCTGTTGACCTGACCGGGGTAGTTAGGGAGGCGGTGGCCCGCATGGGGCAACTTGTGAAAGAGGCGGATGCAACTTTTGAAGTTGGAGACCTGCCGACACTCGACGCTGATCGGGTTCAGATGAGCCTGCTTTTTCAGCATCTTATCGAGAATGCGTTGAAATTTCGCAGCGAGAAGAAACCGCTCATTAAGATCTTTGCAAAGAGCGTTGATAATCCTGAACGGAGCGGCATACGTGCAGGCAAGCAATACTTTGACATCTTTGTTGAAGATAACGGCATCGGCTTTGACGAACGCTATCTTGACCGCATCTTCACTCTTTTCCAGCGTCTGCACGGCCGGAGCGCCTTCAAAGGAACGGGGATGGGACTTCCCGTTTGCCGCAGGATCGTTGAGCGCCATCATGGAAGCATTACGGCAAAAACTACGCCAGGACAGGGGGCAACGTTTATTATCACATTGCCTTCAAAAAAACCTGATTAGACGTGACAATGAAACATAAGCGAACTGAAGGCCATCGACAGCCAGACCTTTCGCTCTATCCCTTCAAGCGTTTCTCCGAAAAAGCGAGACTCGAAATTTTTAGCCTTAAGTTGAATCCATTTCATCACATTGGGTGACCTGTTGGGAAAGTCATGGTTGCTTGCCAATTTCGAAAGAGTCCAGTTTGCGGCGATCCGCTAAGCAAATGATTCGAAAACGGCGAAGATTTTGGCGTTCCACTCAACAACGGGGAGAGATCGCGAAGCAGAGGGTGCGCTATAACTGTTGTCCACAATAAGACCCAGCTGCCAACCGGTGTTGATCTGCACCTTTTCTTTACAACGTGGCGGCAAGATGGCGGAGGATAATGAGATCGGCCAGGCTCGTCGTTGATAACCCGGCCCAATGGACAGGAGGTCGACTGCCGGGCGTGGTCAGAACTTTCCAGTATCTTTAAAAAAGTCGCTCATTAGGGAGACCAGCCCATCTTCGAAGAAAAACAGGGTCACTCCCTCGTTCTCATAGGGCTCATTTTTCCTGTTGATTCCCCTGTTTCTCCAGTGGGCTGCGACCTTATCCTGTTGGGCAATGGTGTGCTCGACCGTAAAGGTGAGTTCAGGATACTGGCGGAAAAGAATTTGAAAGAATTTGAGGATTCTTTCCTTGCCGATTAGTGGCTGAGTCTTTGGAAAAAAAAGGCGGGCATCTTCTTTTAGAAAATTCGCCATTTGGCCCAGACTTTGGGTGCTGAGGAATTCAAAAAATTGAGTTACCTTACTGCTAAGATCTCGCATGCGACTTCTTCCCGAAGTGGGGCCAACTCACTGCATCCCCTTTTAGTTGATTCCGCAGCAACTGAGTGAGCTAGCTGTACCGGACTAAACTGATTTGTGGAGATCTGGAGCCTCAGCCCTGCTTCAACAATGAAAGCCCACTCGAAGCCAGTCCTTCAGTTCGTAATTTATCACATATACCACTACGCCCGGTTTCCTGCCACATTCTTCTATGGCCTTGCGAATAAGATCGGCCGGGCAATGTCCATCTGCGATCAAAACAATGAGCGGCCTCTTGCCGAGTTGCCGAAGACCTGTTACGGTGAATTCCAAAGCTAGATATGTCTTTTCTCCTTTATTTCAACTTGGCGGTAATTCAACATCGCTTGCCACATACGGACTTTCCATATCGACTGAGAATGCTTGCTTTATGATACGGAACAGTTGAGGATGAAGTGGATCGTTTATGATGCACTGTATGCTTACTGCGCAGGCATAAGGTCAGTGAACGGTGAGTAGTGAGCAGTGAGCAGATGGAATACGGAAATCGGAGGACGGAAGGCAGAAGACGAAAATCTGTCCTTCTATAACATCCAGGGTGACGATACGGAGCCAGCGCCCTGTTTCTTCAATGCGGGGCTTCATATAGCATGCGTCCTTCCTTGCTAACCCAGTAGAGCATGTTCCCGCCACGCGGCAGCGCCGCTCATATTCTATGTTTCATGCTGGCTAATTTGTCCAGAATGAAATTAATTTAGGTCGGGATTTTGTCGATCTTCCCAAAAATCAAGGAGGCGGGTATTCCAGAGTCTTATAATTCAACTGCTGCAAACCAATAGCGATTAGTAGTTCAAAATACAACATCAGGCGAGCCTGTGCAAGTGAGGTGAGGCACGCTCAGCAATACTTCACAATTCGTACAGCCTGCCATACTTTCGTTTCAGATGAGCGATCAGGTAATCCGCATTCAGGTCTTCCCCAGTGGCGGCCTTAACCAGGTTGCGCGGAAGATGGCGGCTGCCCTGCGAATGAACGTTTTGCCGAAACCATCCGAGAAAAGGAGCGAACTCGCCCGCCTCGAACATTTCCTGCAAATTGCCCAGCTTCTCTTCCGCTTTCGCGTAAAACTGCGCTGCATACATGTTTCCAAGGGCATAGCTCGGGAAATAGCCGATTGCCCCTGCCGGCCAGTGTACGTCCTGCATCACGCCGTTCGAATAGTCGGGCGGGAGCAGGCGTAAATATCGTTCCATCCAGGTGTTCCAGGCCTCGGGAAGGTCCTCGGGCTCCAGTTCGCCGCCGATCAGCATCCTCTCCAGTTTAAATCGCATGATGATGTGAAGGTTGTACGTAACCTCATCTGCTTCCGTGCGAATCAGGCTTGGACGAACCTCGTTCAGGGCGAAGAGGAATTTGTCGATATCGATTTTGTTCAGCCACGGGAATTGCTTGCGCGCTAATGGATAAAAATGCTTCCAGAACCCCGGGGACTTTGCCGCCATATTTTCCCACATGCGCGACTGAGATTCGTGAATCGCCATTGATATCGGCCTGCCGCGCGGGGTCCCCCAGTGTTCGGCCGGAAGCCCCTGCTCGTAGAGGGCGTGTCCCGTCTCGTGAATCGAGCTGAAAAGGGCCATGACAAACGAGTTCGGATCGAATCTGGTAGTGATGCGAACGTCTCCCGGTCCGATCTTTGAGGTAAAAGGATGGGCCGACCGGTCTATCCTGCCTGCGCCGAGGTCGTAGCCCAGGCGAGCGATTATTTCCATTATGAAAGTTTTCTGCACGGACGCAGGCGAATCACCCTGTAAAGCAGTGGGGTCCGGTTTTCGGGGGCCGGCTTCGATTTTTTCGAGCAATTCGAAAGCGGCGTCGGCCAGCTTGTCGAAGAGCACCCTGATACTCCCGGCGTTTTCCCCCGGTTCGAAATTTTCGATCAGCGCATTGTAAATCTCTTCCCCGCCGGTAGAGAGCGCGGCAGCCTCCTGCCGTTTGAGGCTTATGATTTGATTGAGGTAAGGAAGAAAACCCTTCCAGTCATTTTCGCGCCTCGCGCTTTGCCAGGCAAGCTCTCCCTGCGAGGCCGCCTTTGCCAGTTCGACTGCGAGCGCCTCAGGTATCCTGGTTGCGCGGTCGTAGTTTCTTCTCCATTCACGCAGATTCACAGCTTCATCGGACAGAGGTCCACCGGGGATTTGTGAGGCTTCGACCTTCGCAAGCATTTCCGCGAACTCGGGGTCCGTTGCGCGCCCATGGAGAAGGGCGGTAATTGCCGCAACTTGTTGCGCCCTGTGTGAATGGCCTCCTTTGGGCAGGTATGTGCGCTGGTCCCAGTTGAGCAGGCTTTTCATTGATCGATGCAAAGAGGTGGTTGTGGAGTAGTCCAGCAGCCACCGGTAGGCTTCTGCGGGTTTCATTAGCTCTCCTTCAGGCCCAAACGGAGGACGGAAGACGGAGGCCGGATGACGGCGCTTCCTACCTCATACATCCGATCTCCGATCTCCGTTTTCTTGACTTTTACCGGCACAGACTTAGTTTTCAGTTGACCCAAAATAATGCAAATTCATGTAATATAAAAGAATTTCAACAAATTACATTCCCTGCTCATATTCGTCGTCAGGGCACATCGTAGTATAGTCGTAACCAAAAACTAAAAACTCGAAACTATAAACTGGAAACTAAGACTAATATGCTTCCGGATGAATTGAAACTCAAGCTCCAGAAAATGATTGCCGAAGCGGAATCGCCCCGCGAGAAAGCCGTAGATGTAATGTTTGCAATACAGGAACTCCAGGGTTGGATGAGCGATGAAGCCATGGTCGAAGCGGCGGCGCTGCTCGGCATGACGCCATTGGAGCTGGAGGAGCTTGCCACCTTTTACGACTATATATACCGCAGCCCCGTAGGCAAATATGTCATCAAGGTTTGTGACAGCACCGTGTGCTGGCTGGAGGGCCACCAGCGTGTAATCGACTACATAAGCGCGCGGGCCGGCGTTCCCATGGGGGGGACCAGTCCGGACGGGCTCTTCACGCTGCTGCCGGTCTGCTGTATCGGCTATTGCGACCGTGCTCCCGCAATGGTGGTAAACAAGCGGGTATACGGAAAACTGACCCAGGAAAAGATCGGCAGAATTCTTGATAAACTGGCTCACAAAGCCGAATTTGACGAATCGGAATAGCTCATGCGGCGATAGCAGGAAGCGAGAAGCGAGGAGCAAGGAGCGAGGAGCGAAAAGACGGTAGCGAGGAGCAAGGAGCAGGGAGCGAAAAGACGGTAGCGAGAAGCGGGGAGCAGGAAGTGAAAAGATTCCCGGAGTGAAAAAAGATTCTTGCTTCACGTTCTTTGTCTTTCACTAGTGCAGCGTCAACTAAGTTCATATAGGTAAGGGCCTTCAGCCCGTCATTCCGGCGAAGGCCGGAATCCAGCGTGTTTTCACTTGGTTAAAAGCACTGGACCCCGGCCTTCGCCGGGGTGACGATTCCTTGCAACATGTGATAACTTTTTTGACAACGTACTAGAGCGAGGAGCGAAAAGACGGCAGCGTGAAAATAGATTCCCACTTCCAGCTTTCTGCTTCCACAATAGGAGCGAGTAATGCCGCAATATCCCCAGGTACTGTTCAAGAATAGGAAACCGAACCGGGTGGCGACCCTGGGGGAATACCGCGAAAGCGGCGGGTACCAGGCGCTCGAAAAGTTCATCGGCGGCGGGATTTCTCCCAAAGAGATCATAAGGCTGGTGAGTGAATCAGGCCTGCTGGGCCGAGGCGGCGCCGGTTTTCCGGCCGGGAAGAAATGGGCTGCGGTGCCGGACTCGGGTGCTTTTCCCCGCTACCTTGTCACAAACAGCGACGAGATGGAGCCCGGAACATTCAAGGACCGCATGCTGATCCATGTTGACCCGCACTGCGTAATCGAGGGGATGATCCTGTCGGGTTATTCTTTTTCGGCTTCCAAGGCTTTCTTTTTCGTGCGTCCGTCCTACGAAAGCAGCGCCGTCATATTTGAGCGCGAGTTGGAATACGCGCGGCAGGCGGGTTTTCTTGGCAATAACATTCTTGGTACGGATTTTTGTTTTGATATAGTCGTTCACCGAAGCGGAGGAAGATACATCTGCGGGGAGGCGTCCGCGTTGCTCAACGCCATAATGGGGAAAAGAGCAAACCCGGTAAAGCCGCCTCCGTACCCGACCGAGAAGGGCCTCTGGGACAAGCCGACGGTTGTGAACAATGTGGAAACCCTGGCCAATGTCCCTCATATTCTGCGCAACGGTCCCGAGTGGTTTAAAGGCCTGAGCGCCACCCCTGATGGGGCCGGCACGAAAATATACTGCATAAGTGGTAAAGTGAATGTTCCAGGCGCAGTCGAGTTGCCGATGGGTACCCGGCTGAGTGAAATAATCGATGAACACTGCGGAGGAATGACTCCGGGTTCTGAATTCAAGGCATGCCTTCCTGGAGGAGCTTCGACCCGGTTCATGACCGGGGAGCACTACGATATCCGGATGGACTTTGAGGATTTGAAGAGCATAGGAAACCGTCTCGGTACAGCCGCCGTTATGGTTTTCGATCATAAAACCTGCCTTGTGGGCGCCACTCTGAACCTCATGGAATTTTTCGCCCGCGAGTCCTGCGGGTGGTGTACGCCCTGCCGGGAGGGGCTGCCCTACATGCGCGACCTGCTGTGGAGAATCGAAAATGGAGAGGGAGAAGAAGAATTCATCCCCAATTTGAGGACACTGTGCAAAGAGGTTTGGAACTCTTATTGCGCTCTTGCTCCCGGGGCCGCCGAGCCGGTAATCAGCCTTCTGGATTTTTTTGAAGACGAAGTCCGCCAACACATTAGCCAAAAAGGATGTCCTTTCCATGCCGAGGCTGGTCATTGACGATCTTGAAGTAGAGGTCCCAAAGGGCAGCAAAGTCATCGACGCCGCCGAACGGTTGGGCATTATAATTCCGCGCTTCTGCTATCACGAGGCATTGGGATCGGTTGGAGCATGCCGGATGTGCGCGGTCAAATTTATCCAGGGTCCATTCAAAGGCGTGCAGATGAGCTGCATGGTCGATGCCCAGGACGGGATGGTCGTTTCGACAACCGACAAAGAAGCGGTTCAATTTCGTAAAAGAATAATCGAGCTGTTGATGATGAACCATCCCCTGGATTGTCCCGTGTGCGATGAGGGCGGACAATGCCTGCTGCAGGACGAAACAGTGTCAGGCGGGCACGGCGTCCGCAGGTATCGGGGCAGGAAGCGAACGTATCGGGACCAATACCTCGGACCGTACATTCAGCATGAGATGAACCGCTGCATCCATTGCTACCGCTGTTCGAGGTTTTACCAGGAGTTTGCCGGATACAGAGACCTTGGCCCCATGCAGATCGGGAACCATCTCTACTTCGGCAGGTTTTCGGACGGTAAGCTCGAAAGCCCTTTTTCAGGAAACCTGGTGGATATCTGCCCGACCGGCGTCTACACCGACAAGACCGCCCGGTTCAAAGTGCGCAGATGGGACCTCCAGAGAGCGCCCTCCCTTTGCAACCACTGCTCGCTGGGGTGCAATACGGTCGGGAACGCCCATTACCGTGGGGTCATGCGGGTGGAGGCGCGCTACAACCATGATGTGAACGGGTACTTCATATGCGACGCTGGAAGATTCGGATTTTCCTACTCCAATGGCGGCGCCGATTACAAAAAGCGCCCCTGGGCAGCGCGAGTTGGAGAGAGCGCCGTTTCCGTGCAGACCGCATTTGCAGGAGCGCGAGAATCTCTGGGCAATATTGCTGAAAAATACGGTCCCAATGCCATTGCCGCAGTCGGCTCGACTCGAAACAGCCTCGAGTCCCAGTGCATGCTCAAGCGAATTTGCAGGACTCGAGACTGGCGTGGCCCGGTATTTTTTGTCGATCCCGCAAAGCTCCGTAAGACCCGCTCAGCCGTAGAAGGGCTTGATAGCGAAATCGCCGTATCGATGCGGGAAATCGAGAAAGCGGATTTTGTCATCATTGCAGGGGCCGATCCCCTCAACGAAGCGGGGATGGCCGCGCTCGCGCTCAGGCAGGCCTCCAGGAGGCAGGCACCCATTGTGACGATCGATCCACGCCCGGTCTTGCTGCCCTGCAATTTCGAACATATACCGGCTGCGCCCGGCGACATTGAGCTGTACGTGGGCATGCTCGTCGGTAAGGCGGTCGAAAAGGATTCGGCAGCGTTCGGAAAAGACGCAAAGGATTTTTATCGTGCGCTGGCCGCACAACAAGGAGATCGTGAGGTTTCAGCCCGGATTGGCCCACTTGCCGAACAGCTCGGTTCGAGTAAAAGGCCGGTAATAATTTGCGGAACTGACGTGACCCTCGAAAGCACGCCTGCGTTTGCCGCCGGCTGCGCCCGGTTACTGGCCCTGACAGGAAGACAGGCAGGCGTTTTTTATCTTCTGCCGGGGGCGGGCGCTTTCAGCTCAGCCCTTCTTTCCGGAGAGGATGGGCAAGTGTTTGCGGACCTTGTCAGCGATATCGAAAAGGGTCTTGTTCGAGCGCTGGTTGTTGTGGAGAGCGATCCTTTTCACTATTATCCGGACCGGACGAGACTCGATCGAGCCATGTCAAAACTCGAACTTCTGATAGCAATCGATTACTTTCCGACTGAGACGGTCAAGCGCGCTTCCATTTTTTATCCGGCTTCGACAATATTTGAAACCGGTTCGACATTTATAAATCAGGAAGGAAGGGCCCAGTTTGCGAAGCCGGTCCATCACGGAGGCGTAGCGATCTGGGGAGGAGAACACCCGCCGCGTGTTTACCGGGATTTTGTTCCCGGAGGGGATCACATGCCGGCCTGGAAGGCGCTTTGGAAAATTGCGGGCATGCCGATGCCCGATGGCGGACCGAGCGATATATCACCAGGAGAGTTTATCTCAACGGAGCACAGGGCCTTTGAGGGGTTCGATACGAACAATTATCCGGTTGATGGGGCAAGGATACTTCAAGGCCAATCCGGTAACGGAAATCTCCACGCTCCGCGAGGTGTGGAGTCCCGGGAAAAACCAAAGGGCCCTGAGGGCCTCGAACTTTTGATGGTCGAATGGATGTTCGGCACAACGGAATTCTCGGCCTGGTCGGATTCGCTTGACGCCGGCATCACTGGGCCATATATGTTGATGCACTCAAAAGATGCTGAGAATGCGGGGCTTTCCGACGGTGACAGGGCCTCTGTTGAACTCGACAATGGGACACTGGAGATCGTGGTTTCGGTTTCGGATCGCACGGCCGAAGGGGTATTGGTCGTTCCGCGCCACCAGTGGCTGGAATGGCGAAAGATGAAAGGTTTCCGTGTTCGGGTTTTGCCGGAAAAAATCCGGAAAGCTTGACCCATACCAAGTTGCGTTCAAAGAGCGCCTAATAACTCCAGGCTCTGCCAGGTGGGGGAATGATTCCCCTCGATCTCCAGGCTCCGCCAGGCGTACACGCGCGCGTGCGCGCGGCCGAGCGCAATATCTCGACGCTCCGCGAGGCGGAGGGGGTGTGGGGGCGTAGTTCCCCGCGCTTTTAGAAAGCTTTTAGATTGACTATATACAAAAACCTAACCGGACACTGCTGAGTCCGAGGCGCTTATGGATATCAAGCATTGTGCTATAGGGATCGATCTGGGGGGCAGCAAGATAGCATTTGGCATAGTCGATGAGGAAGGACGGTTGCTGGAGTTGCTTCGCTATGACACTGCAACGCAGGGCGGCTACAGCGCGGTGTTAAATCAGGTTGTCAAAGGAGTTGAGCAGCTCAAGGGCGCTTCCGGGATTTCAATGTCCGGGATCGGCATAGGTGTCGCCGGGCAGGTGGACCCCGGGACCGGGGCCGTTCTATTTGCGCCCAATCTGGACTGGCACAACGTGCCGCTTCAGGCGGAAGTGCAAACGGCATGTGCAATGCCCGTCGTAATAACCAACGACGTTCGGGCTGCGCTGTGGGGCGAATGGCTTTTCGGGGCTGGTCGAGATGGCGGCGATCAGGTGTGTATCTTTATCGGGACGGGAATCGGCGGAGGCATCGTCTGCGGCGGCAGGGTGCTTGAAGGGTGCAGCAACACAGCGGGGGAGATAGGACATATGACGGTGGACCTTCGCGGCCCGCTTTGCCATTGCGGCAACAGGGGATGCATGGAAGCACTGGCCGGCGGATGGGCCATAGCTCGCAGAGCGCATGAGAGTGTGAAGGCCGACCCGGTCTTCGGCAGCACAATTTTGAAGATGGCGGGAGGCAAAGTCGAGGACATCACGGCAAGAACACTGGTGCAGGCTTTTTACGCTGGAGACGCGCTCGCGGCTGAGATAATTGAAGAGGTTACGGACGCTCTGGCGGCTGGTGTCGCTGCCTTGGTAAACGTGTTTAACCCCTGTCGTATAATATTGGGCGGCGGCATTATAGAAGGCATGCCCGAGATGGTCTCGCGCATAGACAAAGGGGTGCGCCGCCGCGCATTGAGTGCGGCAACCGGCCGCCTTGTCATCTGTGCTTCAAAACTGGGAAATGAAGCCGGGATCATCGGGGCTGCTGCGCTCGCAATGAAGACCTCGTATAATAGACTTATATAATACCTGCTCGAAAAAAATGCGCCTGACATGATAAGACTGGCGACCGTGCGAGCAGCCATGCAGAGAAGCAGGACTGAGGACTGAGGGCTGAGCAAAAGCGGCGACCGTGCGTGCAGCTATGCAGACGGCACAGACATTAAACGTGGTACGTTTGAAGGCAGGCCAGATGTTAAGCGTATCAGAAGGTGAAGTTACAATGGTGTAAAGGTCTCGCTTCGCTGTGCTTCGCCCTGCTTCACTTTGCGAAGTGGGCTTGCCCGGCGTCCTTTAGCGGCGTGTAAGCGCGTAGCGCGGAGGCCGACCGCTCATTCTCGACAGCTCGCCCACCCACCCGCGAGACGGGGCGGGAGCGGGAGGCCTTCTCAGCAATTGTGTAAAATTTGCAGTGATTCACGGAAAAGATCCGGAGGTCTCTGTATGAAGCTGGCTGGAATGGATTTTGATCTGACCGGGTTCGAACAGGCGGTAATGGAAAGGCTGAAAAACCTTGAGGAGGATGATTTGTGCGCCCGGCTCTGGAAAAAGGACCCGGCGCTCTGGAAAATGGAACCGGACCAGCAGAAAATAATTGCAAACTCGATGGGCTGGCTGGATTCTCCCGAGAAGATAAGGCAGGCTGTGCCCGATCTTACTGAATTTGCCGCCGAACTGAAGAAATCGGGCTTTCGCCACGTGCTCCTTATGGGCATGGGAGGAAGCAGCCTTGCTCCGCTGGTTTTTAGAGAAACTTTCGGCAGGCATGCTCCCGGCTTGCCGCTGACGGTGCTCGACACCACCGATCCGGCCACTGTCATTCGGCTCGAGCGAAGCCTTCCTCTTGGCAACACTTTTTTTATCGAGGCCAGCAAGTCCGGTACCACCGTCGAGAGCCGTTCTTTCGGCGAGTATTTTTTTGAAAGAGTCAAAAGCATAAAGGCAAACCTCGCCAGCGAAAACTTTGGGGTGATAACAGACCCTGGCTCCAGGCTTGAGAGACTGGCCGCCGAGCGTTCCTACCGCAAAGTTTTTCTCAATTATCCGGATATCGGCGGACGCTATTCCGCGCTTTCCTTTTTTGGGTTGGCGCCGGCCTCTCTGATTGGCATCGATTTAGATGAGCTGCTCGTCAGGGCATCAAAGATGCTGGATGAATGCCGGATGCGGAAGCCCCTTTCCCAAAATCCGGGAGTGGCGCTTGGGGTCGCTATCGGCGTCCTCGCGGCGGGGGGCAGGGACAAGCTGACCTTTCTTCTGCCCGGGCCGATTTGCTCGTTTTCAATGTGGTTGGAACAGCTCATTGCCGAAAGTACGGGAAAGGATGGGACAGGAGTCATTCCGGTATCGGGCGATCCGGTTGAAACCCGGCAAAGCTACGGAGAAGACCGGCTGTTTGTGGAATTCAGAATAACAAACGAACCGGACGAGGCCCTTGAGGCCACAGCCCATTCTCTGCGAAAAGCCGCCCACCCGGTCATCACGGTTTATATGCGCGACCGGCTCGATCTCGGAGAGCAGTTTTTCCTTTGGGAGATTGCCACCGCTACCGTTGGGGCTTTGCTCAATATAAATCCGTTCGATCAACCGAACGTGCAGGAAGCCAAGGAATTTACAGCTAAAATTCTTGATGAGGTCAACGAGGAGGGCAGGGTGCCCGAGGCCGGGATGGAAATGTCGCACGGTCCGTTGCGGCTTTACCTGGCCGGTGGAGCTTCCAGCGTCCCGCAGGCGTTGGCCTTGTTTTTCGAGGGGGCTGCCAGGGATGGTTACCTGGGCATTCTTGCCTACCTGACCGAAAATGAAACGAACGAGAGAGGACTGCGGCGGATTCGTATACTTGTGAGGGACAGGATGCGAATCGCCACGACAGTAGGCTACGGTCCGCGTTACCTGCACTCGACCGGGCAGCTTCACAAAGGGGGAACGAACAAGGGGTTTTTTCTCATGCTTACCTCGGACATTGCTGAGGACACCGGGATTCCCGGTCAGCCATATACCTTCGGAATGTTGATGCGTGCCCAGGCCCTGGGCGATTTCGAAGCACTGCGCAAACACCGGCGCAGAGTCTTGAGGGTCCATTTAAGCGGTGAGACGCCGATGGGACTTGCCGCTCTGGAGGAGTTACTCAGATCTCTGATTTAGTCTGTCCCGTGAATCAGCATCGTACATTACGAACCAAAACTGAAGGGAAACAATGAAAAAACTACTCTCCGCATCCATTCTGTCTGCCGACTTCGGCAGGCTTGCAGAAGAGGTCGAAGCTGTCGAAGCCGCAGGGGCCGACTGGATACATGTCGATGTCATGGATGGCCATTTCGTGCCCAACATAACTATCGGGCCCAATATGGTAAAAGCTCTGAGCCAGGTGACACGCCTCCCTTTGGACGTTCACCTGATGATAGAAAAACCTGGCCGCTATCTGGAAGATTTCGTCAAAGCGGGGGCCGGGTGGCTGGGAGTGCATGCCGAAGCCTGTGTTCATCTTCACAGGGTGATCCAGAGAATAAAGGAGCTTGGGGTAAAGGCTGCCGTTGCGCTTAATCCGGCGACACCGCTCTGCATGATCGATCTGGTTCTGCCGGATGTCGATATGGTTTTGCTTATGACTGTTAATCCCGGGTTCGGCGGACAGACGTTCATCCCGAACGTGCTTCCCAAAATCCGGCAATGCCGCAGAATGATAGATGATGCGGGGCTTTCGACACTGCTCCAGGTTGACGGAGGAGTAAACCCTGAAAATGTCGGGGAACTTGCGGAAGCGGGCGTCGATGTCTTCGTCGCCGGTTCGGCGGTTTTCAGGGGTGATTACGCGCAAAATATCAGAAATCTGAAAGCGCCAATGAATCGACAGTTAAGGCCTAAATCTTGATATTCAGCTCCTCCAGCATTCGGTCGGCATAGTCTATGATATAATCCCTCTGCTTCCTGTCTGCGTAGCTAATGCAAGCGCACCGCAGAATCCGGCGGCTGCGGGTCAGCAGCTCGAAATCCGCCTGGTTAAACGACAGGTTTACGGCAAAGCAGAAGGGATGGCATTGCTTGTGCTCCTTTTGTATATCCGAGTAGAGTTCTACAGGAAGCATAACCCAGAAAATGCCTCCAAATTCCGATGCATCAGCATTCTTCTTCAGAAATTCAAGGATTTTCTCGTAGTCGAATTCCCTTAGCTGATCAATTACGTACTGCTTCATCTTCTTGTCCTCGTATCATAGACTTATATAATACCCCGCTCAAAAAAAAGAATCGGCTCTTTCCGCGCAGCCATCCAGACAGCGCAGACACTAAATGTGGTGCGGTTGGAGGCAAGCCAAATGTGAGGCGCTTCCAAAAAGTGAGGTGCCTCCGGTGTGTAGATCACGCTTCGCGAGCTTCGCATTGCTTCACAAAGTGAAGCATGCTTGCCGGCCTCCCTTTGCGACGTGTGAGCGCGTAGCGCGGAGGCCGACCGCTCATTGTCGACGCTCCGCGAGACGGGGCGGGAGCGGGAGGCCTCATTTGAAGTTGGCCGCCGTTCAGTGCTATGTTCCGCGCTGCTGCAGGTAACTTAGCGCAGCCATTATAAAAAAGGAGAGCAATAGCAGGATGATGCTCAATCCGGCCGCCAGTTGGAAATCACCTTTTGAGACTTCGAGCACGGTCGCAGTGGTAAGCACTCTGGTATATCCGCGAATATTGCCGCCCACCATCATCGATGCGCCCACCTCGCCCAGGACGCGTCCAAATCCTGCAATGATTGCGGCCAGAATTCCGGGCCTGGACTCCCAGAGCAGCAGCAGAAGATATTGCAGGCGGGTCGTTCCAAGAGACAGTATCTGGAGGCGCAGCTTCGGATCTATGGACTGCACGGCCGCCAGGGTGAATCCGGTCACAACTGGAGACGCGATTACCGCCTGTGCGATGATCATGGCTGTCGGCGAGTATAGAAGGCCCAAAGCTCCAAGGGGGCCGTAACGCATAAGGAGCAGCCAGGTGACAAATCCCACGACCACGGGCGGAAGTCCCATCCCGAAGTTTACGACGCTTACCAGCAGTCCTCGGCCGAAAAATCGGGTAAGCGCAAGCGCTGTGCCCATGGGAAAGCCTATGAGAACGCTGATGAAAGTTGCTATCCCCGAAACCTGAAGCGTCCTGGACGAAATTTCCAGGACCTCGGGGTCAAGGGTTACCAGGAGTCGAAAGGCTTCAAGAAAGCCGCTTGATATCGATTCCATTTCATTTGTCCCGCGCGCGGTAATCCATCTGCATGCAATCACCTCGTATGATAAACTTATATAATGCCCTGCTCAAAAAAAAGAATCGGCTCTTTCCGCGCAGCCATGCAGAGAAGCAGGACTGAGGACTGAGGGCTGAGCAAAAGCGGCGACCGTGCGCTCAGCCATGCAGAACGCACAGACACTAAATGTGGTGCATTTGAAGGCAAGCCAAATGTGAGGTGCACCAATAAGTAAAGTGTAAATGGTTTCAAGGTTTCGCTCTCAGTCCTCAGCACTCAGGGAGCGAAGCGTAGTTCAGTCCTGATAGCGACGTGTGAGCGCGTAGCGCGGGGGCCGACCGCTCATTCTCGACAACCCGCCCACCCCGCCCGCGAGACGGGGCGGGAGCGGGAGGCCTCGTTTGATAAACTCATATAATACCATGCTCAAAACTACCGGTCCCTGATGCCCTCCCAAGTCGTGATCTCCGGTCATGACTGTTTCTCCGGCAGTCTCACCATGAATACTGCTCCGCTCTTAATTTTGCTCCGTGCCGTGATGCTCCCCCCGTGGCGCTCGACTATTCTTCTGCAAATAGCGAGGCCCATGCCGGTGCCTTGGTAAGGCGCGCTCTTCCCATGGAGCCTCTGGAAGGGTTTGAAGATTTTGTCAAGGTAACATTGGTCAAAACCTATTCCATTATCCTCCACCCGGATTTCATGGAACCCCTCACACTCGCCGGGTTCAGCGTAGACCCTGATAACGGGTGTTTTCTCTCCCCTGTACTTCAGGGCATTTCCCAAAAGGTTTTGAAAGAGCTGTCGCATCTGAACGGGATCGGCCTCAACCGTGGGAAGAGTTCCAACCTCGATCTGTGCGCCAGAATCTTCACGAAGCACCTTTAAGTCCGACAAGGCTTCTTCCACCGACTGTGTCAAATCGACTTGGGGAAAAAAATGTTCAGAACCTGAAGTAAGCCGCGAATATTTAAGGAGAGACAGTATCAGCTCATGCATTCTACGGGCGGACCGGCGAACTCTATCCAGATAATCACGTCCCCTCTCATCCAACGATTCATTGTACTGAGCCTTTATACGATCGACGAATGTCTGGATTTTTCGAACTGGTTCCTGCAGGTCGTGAGAAGCAATAAAGGCGAAGTCCTGGAGGTCCCTGTTGCTTTGCTCCAACTTAGCTGAATAGGCTATCAGCTTTTCGCTCTTTTTGCGAAGTTCCTCCTCTACTCGACGTCTCTCCGCTATTTCCGCTGTAAGCGCTGCAGTCCTCTCTCTGACTTTGTGCTCAAGGTCCTCGTTCAACACCTGAAGCTCGGTCTCTGCTCTTATCAGTTCTTCGTTATTGCGGATTGCAGTCTCGTAGGTCGCAAGCAGGATTTCGAGTATCTGCCGGGGATTGGAAGCGATCAAGTACTCTTGTCCGGCATATTCGAGCGCAACGGGCGTTTGAAGCCGTTCGGCCTCTGCGCAGGATTCTCTGGAAAGCTCTTTGCGTATGTACTGAATGAGGTGATCCGCATTGTAAGGCTTGACTATGAAATTGCTTGCGCCGCTCTCAAGTCCCTTAAGGATGTCACGCGAATCAGAGAGGAAGCTAAGAAGAATGACCGGAATGGCCCTGAGTTTTTCATTTTCGCGTATGGCCCGGCAGAGCTCGTAACCATCGAGTTCCGGCATTACGATGTCGCTGATGACCATGTCGGGTGTTTTCCGGCCCAGCCAGGCCAGTGCTTCCCTGCCGTTTCCGGCAACCGAGGTGCGGTAGCCGTTTTGCTTGAGGATAAACTCCAATTCGATGGCCTGGGTGGGACTGTCCTCTACGATGAGTATCTCAGGCCCGCCTGCCGTGATGTTTTCTTTAGAATACATTGATTAACTCCAAATGCAGTGACTACTGCTCACCGCCTGGAAATTTGACCCAAAGCTGCGGCTATCGCGTCCGGCGAGAGCACATGGGTCGCCGCACCAAGCTGGATAGCCTCGGCAGGCATGCCGAAAACCACACAACTTGCCTCATCCTGTGCAATGGTTACGGCGCCTTTTTCGCTCATGGATTTGAGGCCGCTGGCGCCGTCTCTTCCCATGCCGGTCAGGAGCACACCGACCGATCTTAGGCCGAATGCGTCGGCCACGGACCGGAACAGGTAAGAAACTGATGGACGCATGCCGTTTTCCGGTGGCTCGCCGGTCAGGACAATGCGGCCTCCCGGTCCGACTCCCATGTGGACGCCATCGGGTGCAAGGTAGATGTTTCCGGGCTGCGAAATTTCACCTTTTGAGGGAATTCGCACCGGTAGTTTGCAATAGTGCGCAAGCGAGTCCGCTAAGCCGTCTATAAAGCCTGGAGAGATGTGCTGAACAACAAGGACCGGCGCAGGGAAATCCTCTGGCAGCGCCGAGAGGATGGTTTGCAGGACAGGGGGACCTCCGGTTGATGCACCTATTGCGATGATCCCGATATCTTTTGAGCCTAGATCATACCCTTCGGCGATACCGGATAGAGTGGGAGGGTGCCCTCCTTTGCGCTTCATCGGCCAGCGCTTCACCACCTTCACTTCGGACATCAGCTTCACCGTCTGGATAAGCGCATTTGCCGTTTGTTCGTATTCCGGATGGCCGATGCCCATAGGCTTGCGGGCAGCCGCCAGCGCGCCCGCCTCAAGGGCGAGGAACGTCGTCGCAACTTGCTTTGGGTCTACACTAACACTTACAATGACTATAGGGACCGGATGAGTCTCCATTATCCTGCGTGTTGCCTCATAGCCATCCATCCCCGGCATGCTGATGTCCATCGTGATTACATCGGGCTTTAGCTTCTCTGCGAGCTGCAAGGCTTCCGTTCCGTTATGCGCCGTTCCTATCACCTGTATCGCGGGATCGGAGTTGAGAATATAGTAAAGGAATTCGCGAACGACTGCTGAATCTTCAACGACGAGGACCCTGATACTCATATGAGTCTCCGAATAACTTCCAGCAAATTGCTCTGTTCGAAACTGCTTTTCACCACATATGCGTTTGCGCCTACGTCTATTCCGCGCTCCCTGTCTTCGCGTGATTCGCGTGCGGTTACAAGCACGACCGGCAAATCGGAAAGCCTCTTGTCGGTCCTTATCTTTGCCGTAAGGTCAAACCCGTTCATTCTGGGCATCTCGACATCTGATACCACGAGATTGAATTCAGTGGTCTTCAATGCGGTAAACGCATCGATACCGTCAACAGCAGTTGCGACTTCGTATCCCGCGGATTCCAGTATTGTTTTCAGCAAAGTTCTTGCCGTGATGGAATCCTCAACGACCAGAATAGATAAGCTTTTTTGAGGTCCTCCGACGGTAGTTTCTGCGGGAGTTGGGGCAACTTTCACGGCAGAGATCATAAGATCGTGGACATTCAGAATGGGCGCCACTTTGCCGGTTCCCAGGAGAGTGGCGCCCGCAATGTTTCGCACTCGTGAAAGCTGGGGCCCGAGATTTTTTACCAGGATCTCTTGTTCCTGCAGGACTTCTTCGACGAGAAAAGCCATCCGTTTTCCGGCCGAACCGAGCACCGCGATTTGCAAATAAGGACTCTCGCCATATACCCGATCGGCGGTTGTTTCAAACTCGAGTACGGCCCCGAGTCTTACGAGCGAGACGGCATGACCGTCGAAAGACAGAGTTTCGCGGTTCTCCACGGTTTGTATTTCGTCTTTCCTGACTCTGACCACCCTCTCGACATTCGCAGATGGAAGGACGAAAAGATGTCCACCCACACTGATGAGGACGCCTCGAAATGTGGCGAGCGTCAGAGGGACCACCATTCTGAAGCTTGTCCCGATGTCCGGTTGGGTATCAATTGAGATCGTGCCGTTCAATCTTTCGACTTTCTCCCTCACGATGGCAAGCCCGAGTCCTCTGCCGGAAATGTCCGTAATGATTGGACTGGTGGTGACCCCGGATCGGAAAACCAAAAACAGGGTCTCGTATGTTCCCAACCTATCGGCTTCTTCACCCGATATGGCGCCGCACTTTTGAGCCGCTGACCTTACTTTCAGCGCGTCAATTCCAGCTCCATCGTCGCGTACCGTAATCTCAATGCTGCCGTCCCTGGAAGAGACGGAAACCTTTATATTTCCTTGGGCGGACTTGTGCTTTTTCTTTCGGTCCCCGGGCATTTCAATGCCATGGTCAATGCAGTTTCGCACCAGGTGGATGAGCGGGTCTTTCATCTCATCCAATACACGCCGGTCTATTTCGATCTCGCCGCCCTCTATATTCAATGCGATTTCTTTGCCGGCATCACGCGAGAGGTCGCGCACGAACCTGGGGAAACTCTCGAGAAACGAAGAAAAAGGAAGCATCAGAGTTTTCTTCATATCGTCGAGCAGAGCATCAACCATGACGGCAATCGATCGCTGATCGTACTCAGCGGCCTTTATCAGCTTCGTCAAGCCGGCTTCGAATGAAGTCAGGAAAGAGCCGACCTCGCCTTTATCCCTGGCTGTCCCCAGTGGTTCGCTCTCCGGGGCTGTTTTTAACGATTTCTTTTTTTCGCTTTCCTTTTTCCACCGCGTAAGAGAGTTCTTCAACATTTTCAGCTCAGTGGCAAGCTGGCCGGCAGCGAGTTTAACCGAAAGCATCTCTTCAGCCTTGAGGAGAAGGGCATCGAGCTTTGCCGTCGAAATCCTTATTGTCCCAGTGGATGAAGGGGCGGGTACGGCCACTGGGGGAGTCTCGGGGATGAAGGTGCTGATTTTCGGAATCAAATCAACTCCAGGTGTCTTTCCCTCTGCTTTTTCCTGTTCTCCCGCGGGCGAATCGGGTCGTATGTCAGTTCTCTTTTCTCTGCCTGAAACGCTGTGTTTTTGAAGTGTCGCCTCTTCAAGCTTGTGGATTATTTCCCCGACCCCGAATTTCTGCGCCTTTGAAACTTCCATGCCGATGATGAGGTCAGAGGCGCAGTCCACTGTTTGGTGAAGCAGGTCCAAAATCCGGGGAAAAGGAGCAATCTCTTCGCGTTTCAATGCGGAAAAAGCATTCTCCAATGCCTGGCAAATCGCCACAATATCGGAGCGATTCACTGAACGAGCCGCTCCCTTCAGGCTGTGCGACTCTCTGTATATGGTCTCAATGATCTCGCCGCGCTTTTCGGGGCCGCCTTTTTCAATCTCGATGAGACCGGAGGATATGATCCTGAGATGGTCCCGTGCCTCGATTTTAAACATTGGAAGGAGTTTTTTCAGAAGGTCCTCATCCTTCCGATCCATACCTGTCCCTCATTTTCGAAATATAAGACGACGTTTTGGATTGTGGAGATTACGCGGGTCATTCCCGCCGGCTCGTAACTACACTCTATATTTTCCCACCATTTCCTTGAGCTTCTGCCCGAGTTCGTGCAGGTTCTGCGCGGACTGTTCGGCCTGCCTGGTGGCAGAAACGTTTTGCTGGGAAGCTTGCTTGATGTTCTCCATCGCCAGCGCAATTTGGTCCATGCCCACAAACTGCTGCTGGCTGGACGCGGCGATCTGGGTAGCCGCTTGCGCAGATTCCGCAATGCTTTCCGCAAGCTTTTTAATGGACTCTCCGGATTCGGCTGCCTGCTTCACACCCCCATCCACCGCCTTGCTCACCTGTTCGGCGGCCATCACCGATGCGCCGGTGGCCTTTTGAATATCTCCGAGGATGGCCCTCACCTGTCCCGTTGCCTGTTTCGATTGGTCCGCCAGGCTCTTGATTTCCTGGGCAACCACCGAAAATCCTTTCCCATGTTCTCCGGCTTTCGACGCCTCGATTGCGGCGTTTACCGCAAGCAGATTGGACTGCTGCGCCAGGTCGCTGACCGCCGTGATGATCTCCCCTATTGCCTGGGTCTGTTCGCTCAATCTAATAATGCTCTCGGCGACCGATTCCATCAACGCCCTGATATGGTTGATTCCCTCGACCGTTTTTGTGACGGCGGCATTGCCCTGCTGGGCTACCAGGACCGCCTTCTGCGCACTCTCGGAAACACTCATCGATCTTTCGGATGACAACTGTGCGGTCTGCTTGACTTCTTCGACGGTCGAAGTAGCTTCGGTTACCGACGTGGCCGTTTGGGTTGAAACGGAAGCCAGCTCCGTGGTTAATGTCAGGATCTCGTTGACAGAGGATACCAGGACGTTTGCCGCCTCCTGTATCTGCTGGTTCACCGCCCTGAGATTTGCCTCGGCCTGCTTGCGTTCGGTGATGTCACGGGCGGCGGCGAAGACGCCCTGTATTTTGCCCGATTCGCTCATGTACACGGCTGCGTTATAGAGTACGTCCGTAAGGCGGTCCGATGTGTGGCGAATGGTGAGGGGATAATCCCTGACAAACCCTTGAGAAATAACCTTCTTGTAACCTTCTCTCGCCTTTTCCGGCTCGGTAAAATAGTCTGAAAAATCGCTCCCGATCAAACGTTCGCGAGAGAAACCGGTAACCAGTTCCGTGGCCTTGTTCACGTCCGTTATTTTTCCATCGGGACTGATGGTCACAAGCGGGTCGAGACTTGCTTCGAGAAGGCTTCGAGTGTAGAGCGAAGCGGCGCGCAACTCCTCTTCCATCCTCTTGCGCTCCGTGGTGTCGCGCGCGGCGGCAAAAACGCCCATGACCCTTCCAGCCACATCTTTGTACACGGAGGCGTTGTATAAGACATGGGTCAATTTTCCGCTGGAGTGCCTGATCGTGAGTGGATAGTCGGTAACAAAGCCTTTTTCGAATACCTGGCGGTATCCCTCGCGCGCCAGTTCGGGTTCGGTAAAGTAGTTCGAAAAGTCCATGCCGATGAGCTTCTCGCGCCCGACGCCGGTGACTTTAATAGTGGCTTCGTTGACGTCGGTAATTATTCCTTCCGGGCTAATGGTCACCAGCGGGTCGAGGCTCGCCTCGATCAAGCTCCGGGCATACTGGGATGCCTGCCTTTGCTCGCTGATATCGCGGGCAGACGCAAAAACACCAAGGATATTGCCTGCAACGTCCTTGTAGATGGAGGCGTTGTATAAGACATGGGTCAGTTTTTCACTGGAATGCCTGATCGTGAGTGGATAGTCGGTAACAAACCCTTTTTCGAATACCTGGAGATACCCCTCGCGCGCCAGTTCGGGTTCGGTAAAGTAGTTCGAAAAGTCCGTGCCTATGAGCTGCTCGCGCCCGACGCCGGTGACCTTTATGGTGGCTTCGTTGACATCGGTAATTTTCCCTTGCGGGCTAATCGTGACCAGCGGGTCAAGGCTCGCCTCGATCAGGCTCCGGGTATATGTGGATGCTTTTCGCAACTCTTCGGCCAGTTTTTCGCGTCCGGCGCCAAACCAACTCATCTGTAATCCTCCCTATGATCTCACGCTTCTTCGTGGACGATAATTTTCTTATCCGCCAAAAGCTTTCTCGCGTCCAAAATCACCGTTCGCTCCCCAGTAACGCCCCTGAGATATTCCTCACGGATGCCCGTGAGGGTGGGAAGCGGAGGCTGGATGTCCCTCACCGCAATCTCTTGAACACCGAGTATGGAGTCGGCAAGAATACCAAATTCCATGTTGTAGTCATGAATAATGATAACCTTATTGAGATCGCTAATCCCTTTTCCGGGCATGTCGAAAAACTTCTTGATATCGATTACGGAGATTATCCGCCCGCGCACGTTCAGCAGTCCAATGACGAACGGAGGCGTACAGGGAAGGGGCGTATAGTCTTTAAGCGGATAGACCTCGCGGACATATCCGGACTCGATGCCATAACGCTCATTGGCCAGGATAAACTCCACTACTTCAAGAGTGTCTCCAGCCTGTTCCCTGCCAGGTTGCCGGGCCAGAAAATCAGCCCTTGCCCTTAGAATTCTTTTCCTATCCTCTGGACTTGGTGAAAAGCCCTTTGTTATCGAAGTGTTAATTGCTTCGATACGACGATGAATCGCACTCCAATCGATTTGACCATCACTCATCAAATCACCTCCCGATCTCCGCCTGCTGCATTGTCTTAATTGTCTCTGCCAATCTCTGCGCGTTAATTCCCCCGGATTCGGGCAAGACCTCTTCAGGACGTTTAAAATTTAAAAGCGAGAGGGCATTTTCAAAGTGCTTCACTGATTCTTTGAGTTTGCCGGACCTTCGGCTGATATTTCCCAAAGCTACATACGCCAGAATGAATTTCGGGTCGAGATAAAGTGTTCTCTTGAGCGAAACGATGGCATCTTCCGTTCGACCCAATTCCTGGAGGATGTTTGACATGAGAAAATGGTAACCGGCATGAAGCTTTTCTGAGGTGATGGCTTTTTCACACCATTCCAGCGCTTTGTCGAGTTTGCCCCAATTTGCGTATATGCGCGCAAGAAGTGCTAAACCTTTAGCGTACGACGGATTTTGCGAGAGCAGCTTCTCAGTTTTTTCCACCGCCTCCGGGTAGCAGCCACCCTCATAAAGAGCTATTGCCTCCTGCTGGAGATCCTGCTGGATTTGAGTTCCAGGTTTAGAGATTCGGGTTTCAAGCGGCGCGTCATGGGGTTGGGGTCGCGAACTGATTTGTGCATCAGGGGGCTCCGGCATGGGGGCGGCCCCCCGATTCTGAGCAAACCCGGCAGCCGGTTTAAATGAGATCTTCGGTTCTTCAAGCGGTCTGCAGGAGAAATTACTCGCTCGCCGTTGCCCCTCTTTCTTGTAAAGAATCGTACCCGAGGCCCTCACCGTGGCGAACTGCGAGAAGATAGGGATAGATGATTCGGTGGGACTTACGATCAGGAAGCCGCCGTCAACCAGGGAGCGGTGAAGATTCGAGGCCACCTTGCTCGCCAACTCCGGGACAAAGTACATGAGCACGTTTCGGCAAAATATGATGTCAAGAGAACTTGTATTATTCACAAGCGAGGGATATGCGTCTTCAACAAGATTCAGATAAGAAAAAGTCACCATTTGCCTTATCCGGGAGAGGATCTCAAGGTGGCCATCCTCCTTTTGGTTGAAAAACCCTTCTTTGATCCCCGGCTGTATGTCGCGGAAGGACCAATGGCGGTATACACCATCGGCAGCCTTTTGCAGAAATCGCATGTTGATGTCAGTTGCCAAAATGGTGATTCCCCAGTCCCGGATATCGGGAATCATTTTGCTGAGGAGGATGGCAATCGAGTACGGTTCTTCGCCCGACGAACAACCCGCGCTCCATATCCTGAGGTACCTTCCACTATTGCGGCGGAGTTGGATCAGTTCAGAGAGTATTGATTCCTCGAGGGTCTTAAATAATCTTTTGTCCCGGAAAAAATACGTTTCACCGACAGTAAGATGGCTGGCAAGGATTTCGATTTGACTTCTTGTCGGCAATGAAGACAGGAGCCATTCGATGCAGGAGTTGCCGTCCGGCATCCCCAACTCACGCGCTGCCGCGTTGATTCCTCGCTCCAGATCTCGCCCGCGTTCTTTGGGAAAGCGCAAGCCCATCCTGGCTGCAATGAAAGCGCTGAGCCGTGAGAGTTGTCCTTCAGGAATGCCTCTTGTCAATTTTATGCTCTCTATTCGACAGTCATGGCTGCATCGAGCGCTCGTTCCTCTTCCAAAGAGAGAAATTTGTCGAGGTCATGAATGAGAATCATTCCATCTTCAAGCTTTGCCACACCGTCTATATAATCGATCCGGGGCAGGATCTTCGATGCGTGGATGACATCACCTGCCGAAACTTTCACCAGTGACGATGCTGAATCGACGAGAAGGGCCACTGTTCGCCCGACCGTTTTTGCAATAATGAGCTGGTCGTCCAAGCCGAGCTCTTTTTCCGGCAAACGGAACCGTCTTCGGACGTTCACGACCGGAACAACTTGGCCCGCCAAGTTTATCACCCCCATCACGATGTCCGGTGCAGAAGGCAAGGATATCACTTCCACGGCTCGAACGACCCTTTCAACAACCGACAGTCTCAGGCCATAGCGCTGCTCGTCCAGCATAAAGGCCACCAACTGCACTGATTCCTTCATGATCTCCTCTCTTGCATGCAAGTTCAGGTGATTATCGGACATTTGCGTGGAACTGGAAACCCAAAATAACCCCTTTCGATTGCTCTACTTCAAAATTAAGGGGCGCAGAGTGAAAACAATTAAATAATTCAGTAAAACAGGGTTGTCCGGAGGAAACCGAAACTAAGCATTTGACTTATTGTCTTCTTGCTCCTATAGGTGCCGGTTGCGGCTTGTTTGCGGCAGCCGGAGGCAGATTTGGATGACGCAGTATGCTATATCAAAGAAGTTCGGGACTGAAATGTATAATCGCGCTAAATTAGGTTTCTTTGTATTGACATGAGTGTTTACGATGTCAAGTTTAACAAAACCGGTGTCTGAATCCATGAAAGGTCATGAAATCAGCCCTGCAATGCGGGCGGTGCTTGGGCAGGTGTTTATCAACATGCCCTGGCGCCATATAGGACTATATATTGACCTGATTTTAGAAAACAGCATAAATATCGAGATCGGCTTTGGGGCCGACGATCTGCAAAGCTCTTTGGCCGGTGCTGTCTGCGCCGCCATTGGGCGAATGCGTGAAAAAGGAACCCGAATCACCTTTCATGGGCCTTTTTGGGACCTGAGCTCCGGAAGCATTGATCCCGGGATAAGAAGAGTCAGCGTGTCGAGGCTGGGCAGCCTGTTCGAGTTGGTGGAGAAAATCCGGCCGGAACAGGTGGTCTGTCATACCGGCTTCGATCCGAGGCATCACCAGGGGCATCGCCGAGCGTGGATTGAGAACAGTCTTTCTACATGGACGTCTTTTGTCCGGCGAGCGGAAATCGTTAGGACGCCGCTGGTTTTGGAGAATGTCTGGGAGGAAGACCCGGAGTTGCATCTGGAGTTATTGGAGGGGATAAAATCGCCATGGTTTGGTTTTTGCCTGGATATTGGGCACCAGCACTCGTTTTCTCGGACAACCCTGGATAAATGGCTCCATGCGACCTGGCCGTACTTGAAGGAAGTTCACCTTCATGATAATGATGGCTCCTTTGACACACATTTTCCTGTAGGGTCGGGTACGATCGATTTTGATTATCTTTTTCATTTTTTGGGTGAAAAGAAAATTTCGCCCGTGCTGACCATGGAACCTCATACAGTTGAGCACATGTACGAGACTTTGGCAGGATTGGCCTCAATGGCCTCATTTAACGAGTTTGTAAATAGTCGAACGAGCGGACCTGGTCGGTAGAGGCGGCGCGCATGGCAATCGTGGAGCTGAGCATTGTTCCAATCGGTATTGAAAGCACTAGCCTGAGTTCTTATGTGGCAGGGGCGATAAAGGTGCTTGAAAAAACCGCTCTCAAATATGAGCTGACCGCAATGGGCACAATTATCTCAGGCGATTTGGACGACATTGTTAAAGCCATACGCCAGATGCATGAGAGTTGTTTTGATGCCGGTGCGATGCGGGTCCTGACCCATATCAGGATTGACGACCGGCGGGACAGGAAAGGCAGTACGGAACAGAAAATTCGGTCAGTCCAGGAGAAGCTCGGACGGGACCGGATTGCCGGAGGATAATGTGGCTCTCAAAGACTTGGCGGAATATATTGTAAAATCTCTTGTCGATCATCCGGACAAAGTGGAGCTCGTGGAACGTGAGGAGGATGACACGGTGCTTATCGAGCTTAAAATATCACCTGACGACATCGGCAAGATTATAGGGAAAAGCGGAAACACGATAAACGCAATCCGCACCGTTTTACAGACAGCGGCCTCGAGCCACAAGAAACGAGCTAAGCTGGAGATGATTGACCAGGGTGAGTTACCTCTCGAGGAAAACATCGATGAGTGATGCGGATCCCTGCTCTCGGAGATTGGAAATCGGAGGTTGGGAATCGAGTATCCAATGAGGATCAAAAAACGCTATCCGATCGAAATGGAGATATCCCCTGCCGAATCGATCGACCTGACGACTATACAGAGGAGCCAAGCTTATGCCTGAGATAGCCCAGGGACTTCCCGCCAGTGAATTGCGAGCGCATTTTGAGGACGACCTGCTTGCGTTTGATACTACCGCTTCCCTGGAGGATGTGGCAGACAAGGTTGTGGGACAGGAACGCGCGATTGACGCCATCCAATTCGGGATGGGGATGAAGGAGTCGGGGTATAACATCTTCATTGCGGGGCCGTCGAAAGCGGGCCTCACCTACACAGCCAGGACCTTCATCGAAGAACAGGCCAGACAGGAACCCACGCCGCCAGACTGGTGCTATGTTTTCAATTTCAAGGAGCAGGACAAGCCCAAGGGCCTCAAAATCTCCGCCGGCACCGGAAAATTGCTCAAGAAGGATATGAATGATTTTATAGACACGCTGCAGGCGAAAATCCCCGAGGTTTTCGACAGCGACGACTACCGCGCCAAAGAAGGCGAAGTGCACCAGGATTTCGAGAAGAGAAGGCGGGAGTATATCGACGTACTCTCCCAGGAGGCGCGCGAACAGGGATTCATTCTTCAGTTCTCCCAGGTTGGTATGGTCATCATTCCCGCCAACAAGGAAGGCGAGCCGATGACCCAGGAGGATCTGCGCCACCTGAGCGAGGAAGAACGCCAAGTCCTGCGCAGCAAGAGCGATGAGTTGCATGAGAAAATGAAGGACACCATCAAGAAAATTCGCGAGGCAGAAAACGAATTCAAGGAAAAGCACACAAAGCTTGACAACGAGATTGCTCTGTTCGTGGTCGGACAGTTGATGGATGTTTACGAGGAGAAATACCAGGACGATCAGCAGGTGCTCGACTACCTGAAGGAGGTCCAAGAGGACATTCTCGAAAACATAGACGATTTCAAGAAAAAGCCAGAAGCCCAGCAGCAGATGCCAGGGCAGCCTGTAGCGCCGTTTGCTGTCCCTCCCAAGGAGGCTAACCTGCGCAAGTACGATGTTAACGTGCTCATCGATAACTCGGAAACCAAGGGCGCTCCGGTTGTCATCGAATCAAATCCGGCCTATCCCAACCTTTTCGGCTCCATAGAGAGGCAGGCTTGGTTTGGGGCGCTGTTTACAGATCATACCATGATAAAACCCGGGTCGCTCCACAAGGCCAACGGCGGCTATCTGGTGATGAAGGCTCTCGACCTTCTTAAATGGTATATCTCTTATGAAGCATTAAAAAGGGCGCTGCGTGACAAAGAAATCAGGATCGAAGATTTAGGCGAGCTCTACGGAATGTTCAGCACACGCACGATCCGGCCCGAGCCCATTCCGCTTAATTTAAAGATCGTCCTTACCGGGGACCCCTATATCTACCAATTGCTCTACAGTCTTGACGATCGCTTCCAGAAGCTTTTCAAGGTGAAGGCCCACATGAGCGACCAGATGGACAGAAAGCCTGACAGGGTCTTCGAATGCTCGAGAATGATAGCCCGCTACTGCAACGACCACCATATAAAGCACCTGGACAAATCGGGAGTCGCCCGTGTGCTCGAATACAGTGTGGAGCTTACCGAGGACAGGGATAAGCTCACCCTCGAGTTTGGGACTATCGCCGACCTGCTTCGAGAATCCAATTACTTTGCCGGTATCGAGGGCAACGAAGTTATTCAGAGAAAGCACGTCGACGAGGCGGTCAAGAAGCGTATCTATCGCTCCAACCTTGTCGAGGAGCGCGTAAAGGAGATAATAGAAAAAGATATTATATGGGTCGAAACCGAAGGTGAAAAGGTAGGGCAGGTTAACGGTCTTGCCGTGCTGATGACCGGCGATCACGTTTTTGGCAGGCCCAACCGGATCACGGCAACCGTTTCGGTTGGGCGCGAGGGGATGGTGTCCATCGACCGCGAATCGAAAATGAGCGGCGCCACGCATACCAAGGGTCTGATGATTTTAAGCAGCCTTTTCAGGGGGCGGTTTGCCCACAACAAGCCCATAGCATTCTCGGCCTCGGTGTGCTTTGAGCAAAGCTATGGAATGATTGATGGAGACAGCGCCTCGAGCACGGAATACTATGTCCTTGTGAGCGCAATCAGTGGATTGCCCTTGAAACAGGGTATCGCCGTAACAGGATCGGTCAGCCAGAGGGGTGAGATTCAGCCAATCGGGGGCGTGAACTACAAGATCAAGGGCTTTTTCGACATCTGCAAAGCTAAAGGACTCACGGGCGAACAGGGCGTCATGATTCCGCACAAGAACATCCGCAACCTGATGCTTGACCAGGAAGTAGTAGATGCAGTCGCCGAAGGAAAGTTCCACATCTGGCCCGTCACCACGGTTGAGGAAGGCCTGAGTATCCTTATGGGAATGGATGCGGGCAAGCTCCAGGAGGATGGAAGTTATCCGGAGGCCACCGTCTACAGGAAAGTTGACGACAGGCTGAAGGAGATTTCTGAAATCGTACGCAAGTTCGCCAAAGAATTGGAAGGCGATAGCAAAAAGTCCGAAGAGGATGAAGGTCCGAGCTGCCCTCACTGCGGGCATTAAAGAAGCGGTTTTTCGTCCGTCAGGAGAACGCCGCAGGCTCCTTGGGAATCAGCTTAAAGCCTACCCCAACGAATGCTGGATTCCATTTTCTAAAGGAGGAGCAAGGGGATGGTGCGATGAGCAGTCCCATGGCTGAACATAATGATTGGCGGCCGCACTTGAGGCAAAAGGCAAGGCAAGTTCTCGCTGCACTCTCCGCTGAAGAGCGGGAAGCGTTGCTTGTCAGGTGCTGGATGTCCCACGATGCCCGTTGGTATACGGCAGTTGCCCACGCGTTCGGGCTCCATGCCGCCAACAAGCTCAATCAGCTTGCGGCCCGTGAAATAGGCAAGGTCGAAGCAACGCGCCTCATTCGGGTCTTGGGGCTCGCGCCCGTTGCGACTCTGGACGATTATGTCGCAGTCCACGAGGTCTTCATAGGGCTTCTGGGGCCTGACCTTATCGACTACGAGCTGCTCGCCGTCGGTGACGGCACGTGGCAGGTTCGCGTCCAACGGTGCTTTGCGCACGAGAACGTGACGCGGGCCGGAATTGACGAGGGGTATGAGTGCGGCGTCTTCGCGCGCGTGACGGGATGGATGGACGCCTTGGGCCTGAACTATGAAATGACGCCGGCGCCTGGCAAGTGTCCAAGAGCGCAGGGGCGTGAGTGCGAGTACACGTTCAAACTTCAGGACGGAATTCAACTCACCCAAGCACTCGCTTAGCGGCCCCGGAACTAGACCCAAAGGGCGGTCGATCGCCGCCCTTTTTTGGCGCCTTATGGCAAGTCTCAAACAGCCTCTGATCTGGATTATCGACAGCAATCACTGGGAGAGGGTAAACTTACGGGCCGTTCTGATCGAGCGCGGCTGCGAGGTGGAAGGCTTTGAGAGCATCTTCCACGCCGTTGTCATACGCTGCCGGAAAATTGTCGAAAAGCCTGCCGCAATCGTTCTCGAAATCAAAAACCTCGCATATCAAAGCCGGGAACTGGACGAACTTGCCCATATTGGAGCGCCTGTCATCCTGCTTACAGGTGTCTATGAAGGCAGGAAATTAGCCGATGAACACAAGTGGGCGGCAGTGCTGAGGAGGCCTTTTACCATTGAGCAGGTCGCACAGGCTGTCGAGCGTCTGGTTGTACAGGGGCCACATTGAAAAGCCTCATGCAGTTAAATCCATGTAATTGAAGTACTAACATGGGAGCAAACGTGAACAGCGCATTGGCCCTTTCCATTCTTGTCGTCGATGATGAACCCAATATCCGGAAGACCCTCAGTATCGCTCTGGAGGCTGAGGGCCATCATGTTTCAACTGTAAGCAACCCGAAAGATGCGTTGACTGAGGCCAACGGGCGCTATTTCGACCTTGCTTTTGTGGATCTCCGCCTGGGCTCGGAGTCTGGAATAGACTTGATCGGCAATCTGCTGGCGATCTGCCCGTGGATTAAGTGCATCGTTATTACGGCTTATGCTTCGATTGATACCGCTGTCGAAGCAATGCGGCGCGGCGCCTTTGATTACCTGCCAAAACCTTTTACTAACGATCAGGTATCGGTTCTTGTCAACAAGGTTTCCGAGGTCAGGGCCCTGGAGCAAAAAGTGGTCTCCCTTCAGGATAGACTGAGAGAATCCGTTCCCGAGGCGGTCGTCGAGAGCCGCAGCCCTTTGATGCAGCGGGTTTTAGCCATGGCCAGGCAAGTGGCGGACAGTGAAGCCACGATCCTGATTCGTGGTGAGAGTGGGACCGGCAAAACCATTCTGGCTCATGCAATACACTCATGGAGCGGTCGTTCGTCAAAACCTTTCGGGACTATTTCGTGTCCTTCGCTCTCGGCCGAACTGCTTGAAAGTGAGCTTTTCGGGCATGCGAAGGGGTCCTTTACCGGTGCTTTGCGCGATTATTCCGGACGCATTGCGGCCTGCGACGGGGGGACGCTTTTTTTGGATGAAATCGGTGATTTGCCACTGTCCATCCAGGCCAAATTGTTGCGGGTACTCCAGGAAAGAGCTTACGAGCGCCTGGGGGATTTGGAAACAAGAAAGGCCAATGTTAGAGTTTTGGCGGCGACCAATATCGATCTTGAATCGGCAGTAAAGACGGGGCGGTTTCGTGAGGACCTTTTCTACAGGCTTGATGTCGTCGAGATTGTGATTCCTGCGCTTAGAGACCGCCGGGAGGACATTGTCCCGATGGCCGAGGCCCTTCTGGCCTTTTTTGCCAGGCAGAACCATCGTCGGGTACTGGGATTTGCCGAGGAAGCGTCTGAAGCCCTCGAGAATTACGAATGGCCCGGCAATGTGAGGGAACTCCGAAACGCGATCGAACGTGCGGTCCTGTTGTGTAGTGACGACAGAATTGGAATTCACCACTTTCCGCTCAAGGTCAAGCCGTTGGAGCGCGTGCCCGGCCCCGGCGGCCTGGTAACCATGGAAGAGCTTGAAAGAACGCACATCCGGCGCGTACTGGCTTCGAGCAGATCCATTGAAGAAGCATGCCGGATTTTGGGAATGGATTCCGTGACTTTTTGGCGAAAACGAAAGAAATACGGGTTATGAATTTGGCATTTCATTTTGAAATGTCCTAAACGAACTCATCCTTCAATTTGAAATCTTCCAGGATGCCCCACCCGGTAATTTTTAGCTAAACTCTTGAAATCGCATAATTTAGTTTTATTTTCCCATTGGCATGTGATTTGCCTTAAGAATTCAGAGGAAGGGTAAAGGGGCGTGAGTTTAAAAACAAAACTGATCCTGGCTTCCTGCGGTCCACTTCTTATCCTTTTGGTGGTGGGCCTGATAAGCATCCGGACCATCACCCAGTCAAGCAAGGCTCTCGAGCGGATTTTCAGGGAAAACTACGACGGTGTGGCCGCCGGCCTGACGATGAAGCAGGCAATCCTGGAAATTGAGCGTGGCGTTGAGCCGCTTCTTTACGAAAGCAGTGCTGACAAAACGATTATTGACTCTGCCGTTCTGAAGTTTTCGCAAAGGCTGAAATTCCTGCGGGGCAATGTCACTCTGCCTGGCGAACAGGAACTGACGAACAAGCTGGCAGAATCCTGGAAAACTTACACGAGCGAACTGGAAGCTTTTGTTCAAATGCAGGAGAGCGGCGCTGCGCGCCGGGATTTTCACAGGACCAGACTGCTGCCGCAGTCAGACGCGGTTCTCGATGCTGCACAGCACATAATCGATGCCAACTTGAACAATATGATCTCTGCCGACGGTCAGGTGCGGCAGCATGCAGCAGAAACAAATCGCGACGTAATCGTGCTGGTGTTGGCTGGAACAGTGCTGGCGCTGATCTACGTTATCATTATAGGACCGTCCATACTGAGGCCGATATCTTACCTGACCCGTTCTGTGAAAGAGATTCAGCAGGGAAACCTCGATCTTGTCGTAAAGGCCAGGTCGGGAGATGAAATCGGCCAACTGGCTTCCGCTTTCAACGATATGACAAGGAGCCTGCGTGAATTCAGACGAACGAACCGCGCACGGCTGATTCGCACCCAGAAGGCGACCCTGTCGGCGCTTAACTCTCTTTCCGACGCTGTCATTATCTGCAATCCGGAGGGCGTCATCGAGCTTTCAAACGATACTGCCCAGCACCTGTTTGCACTTAAGGCGGGAACGACCATTCAGTCAGTCGAAAATGTCCGGATGGGGGAACTATTCGAGCGTGCACGCCACGAGATGCGGCCCATCCGGCTGAAAACCTATGATTGGGCTATTCAGGTTTTCAGGGACGGAGAGGAACATTTCTTTTTGCCTGAGGCGGTCCCAATAATGGACGAAGAAAGACGGCTCATCGGCGTGATGCTCATTCTCTCGGATGTGACCAGGCTGCGCAAGCTTGATGAAGTGAAAAGCGGTCTTATTTCGACTGTTTCACATGAACTGAAGACCCCCCTGACTTCCATTAGACTTGCGGCCCATGCGCTTTTGAATGAAAAACTCGGTCCGCTTACTCCCAAACAGGCCGAACTTGTCATTGCCGCTCGAGATGACAGCGACCGGCTCTACCGTATCATCGAGAACCTGCTGGACATCGGTCAACTGGAGTCTGGACGCTCCACTGTCGAGCTTGTTCCGGTGAGCCCCGATCAGGTCCTTCTCAATGTTGTCGAGGAGATGAGGCCTTCATACGTGGATCGGGGAGTTTCCCTCGTACTCGACCTGCCGGGAGATATCCCGCAGGTCCTTGCTGACAGGATGAGACTGGAAATCGTCTTTACAAACCTCCTTAGTAATGGGCTGAAATTTACCCCTCCGGGGGGGGAGGTGAAGGTATCGGCACGCTTGAACAACGGTACAGTGCTTTTTTCTGTTGAGGATACCGGCTCGGGAATACCCAAGGAGTCCCTGCCGCATATTTTTGAAAAGTTTTTTAGGGTGCCCGGCCGCGGCGGGCAGCCGAGCAACACTGGACTGGGTTTGGCCATCGTTAAGGAAATCATAGAAGCCCACGGCAGCAAGGTGGAGGTGGCCAGCACACCCGGGGAAGGTACCAAATTTAGTTTTACACTTGCTGCTGCCGACGGGGTTTCAAGCGAGATTAAGGCTTCATGATACATAGGGGCTGCAGTGTCGAGCAAATAGATGAGAAACACACCACAAGATGCGATTTAAAAATTTTTTTCGAAAGGAGGAATAACAGATGGATCCGCAAAATCCGGCAACCTGGCTGCCAGGAATGTTCTTCCTGGGCATAGGGGTGATGGTGCTTTGTATTCTGTTCGTGAAAGCGTGCGAAAAAATTTAGGGGCAAAGGAGTTCAATCGATGATTTACATTACAGCGGCTGTTGCAGTTTTTCTTTTTGTTTATCTCACAGTTGCAATGATACGGCCGGAATGGTTCTAGGCAAGCCCCGGCGATTTACCGATATTGAAAGGAAAAACAAATGACGTTTATTCAGATATGGTTGCTTCCATTTGCGCTTTTTGCAACGGCCACTATCATTGCTTTCCCGTTGAGTCGTTACATGGCGTGGATCATGGACGGAAAATACCGCCCTTGGCCGGTTTTCCGCTGGTTCGAGAAGCGGTTGGACAGCGGTGAACAAAACTGGAAACAGTATCTATTCGCGCTGCTCCTGTTCAATACCCTGATGTTCGTGTACACCTTCCTGGTTCTGGCGGTCCAGCCCTATACGCCGTTAAACCCAAGAGGGCTTACGATGCTGGCGCCGAGCACCATTTTTAACAGCGTCGCCTCATTTATTACGAACACCAACCTCCAGCATTATTCGGGGGAGCAGCACCTGTCGAACTTCAGCCAGATTTTTTTCGGGATTTTTAATCTTTTTTTCTCGGCGGCTGTAGGCCTGTGCGCGCTGGTTGCCATCATCCGCGCCCTGCGGGGCCAATCAAAGGTCGGCAACTTCTTCGTCGATATGTGGCGGGTTGTGGTCTACATGTTCGTGCCCGCCGCGCTCATATTCGGCCTCATCTTCATAACCCAGGGCAGCCCGATGACATTCAAGACGTCCTATGATGTTCAGACGCTCGAACCCGGGGCAATGGGCGCAACCGACACGGGCGAGGCGAAACCGCAGACGATTATCGTTGGGCCGGTCGCGGCCTGGGAATCTATGAAAATGCTGGGCACCAACGGGGGCGGGTTCTATGGTATGAACTCGGCCCACCCGTTCGAAAATCCCACCGGACTGTCAAATTTCTTTGATACTTATGCCATGATGATGTTCCCCTTCGCTCTGATATTTATGTTTGGCCGAATGCTGAACAAGTTCAGGCACTCCCTTGTGGTTTTTTCTGTCATGATGGTCATGATGGCCGGCACAGTCGTCTGGTCGATCTATTTCGATACTCTCAAGCCTAATCCAGGACTAACCGGACAATCCCTGGAACAAAAGTTCGAAGTCCCCAATGCGGCATCTCCGGGTGGAAAGCTTACGATGAATCTGCCGGCAGTTCCGAGCTTGCCCGTCGAGCAGCATCTGGGCAATCTCGAAGGTAAGGAGATGCGTTTTGGGACCTCGGCCGGCGCAACTTTTGACGCCCTGACCACCGACGTGACATGCGGCGCCGTAAATGCGGAGGAGGACAGCCTGAACCCGTTAGCCGGGCTTTCGCCCATGGCCGGAATGTGGCTAAACTGCGTATACGGCGGCAAAGGCGTGGGAATGATAAACATGTTGACTTTCATCATCGTCGGGATCTTCATCGCCGGCATGATGGTGGGAAGAACGCCGGAATATCTCGGGAAGAAGATCGGCGCCCGCGAGGTGACATTTGCAATGATCGCCATACTGGTTCATCCCGTCTTTATTCTGTGGCCCACGGGGCTTTTTGCCGGGACAACCCTGGGGATGCAGGCGATAAGCAATGCGGGCGCGCACGGCTTCTCGCAAATCCTTTACCAGTTCTCATCGGCTACCGCCAACAATGGGTCGGCCTTCGACGGCCTCGGGGTTACCTACGGTTTCTGGAATGCGGCGAACCCAGGGCCGAGCGCGGTTGCGTTCGACATCGCAGCCGGCCTGTGCATGCTTTTTGGCCGCTATCTCCCGATTATCGCGCCCGTTGCCATGGCGGCGTCCCTGGGGGCCAAGAAATCGAGCCCGTTTGGTCTTGGCACGCTTCGGGATGACAGCACAACGTTCGGTTTTCTCCTGCTTGGGACCGTGCTTATCATCGGCGCTTTGCTCTTTTTGCCGGCTGCAGTGCTGGGACCTGTAGCGGAGCACTTCGGCCCGATGCCTTTCGGGGGATAAAGGTCAGGAGCGCTCATGAAAACCGATATCAAGATACGGCGAGAAAAAGACGCACTCAAAGGAGTTCGAGATATGAGCAAGGCAGTTCCAGATTTTGAAATACCGGTAGAGGAGGCAGGTCCGGGTCCGGAGCAGTTCCAGCCGGTGCGCCGCGTTAGAGCGCGGAAGCTGCTGGAAAAGGAGACCGCAAAGGTCGCCTTGAAGCAGGCGTTTGTCATGCTGCGGCCCGACCTCCAGTGGAATAATCCCGTCATGTTCGTGGTTCTGGTTGGGGCTGTTCTTACCCTTCTGTATATTGTCGAAGCTGCATGGGGCGGTTCCACGAGCCAGGTGTCCATTAGTTATTTTATAGCTCTTGATGTATGGCTTTTTTTGACGGTCATTTTCGCAAATTTCGCCACCGCCCTTGCAGAGGCTCGAGGTAAGGCGCAGGCTGAATCGCTCAAAAAAGCCCGCCACGACACCCTTGCCTACCGCCTGAACACAAAAGGCGCCATTGAAGAAGTCTCGTCAGCCGCTCTAAGACAGGGTGACCGGCTAGTAGTGAAAGCGGGACAGACAATTCCCGGGGACGGAGAAATCATTGAGGGAATTGCCTCGGTTGACGAATCGGCGATAACCGGCGAATCGGCGCCGGTAATTCGTGAGGCGGGCGGCGACCGGTCAGGAGTTACCGGAGGTACTGTCGTACTTTCGGACCGTATCGTGATCGAGATAACGAGCAGCGCCGGCGAATCCTTTCTGGACCGGATGATTGCCCTGGTCGAGGGCGCCATCCGCCAGCGCTCCCCAAACGAGATCGCCCTCACCCTTGTCCTCTCAGCCTTTACGCTGATCTTTCTCATCGTGGTGATCCCTCTTTTGCCCATGGCCCGGAATGCCGAGCTGTACATGCAGAGCTACCTTGGCGTTCATGAGCCTGTGAAAAGTCTCGGAACCGACATCCCGACCCTTATCGCCCTTCTGGTCTGCCTCATTCCGACCACTATCGGCGCACTGCTCGCAGCGATTGGGATAGCGGGCATGGATCGCGCTCTTCAGGCAAACATCATCGCCAAGAGCGGGAAGGCAGTGGAATTGGCCGGTGATATCGATGTCGTGCTGCTCGATAAGACGGGAACCATCACCATAGGCAACAGGAACGCGACCACATTCCTGCCGATTGGAAAGCACTCGGCCTCCGATGTGGGGCGGCTTGCCGCACTGGCCTCTGCCGCCGATGCCACCCCGGAGGGGAAAAGCATAGTGCAGTTATTTGAAAAAGATAGCTCGGCTCCGATAGATGTACCGCCGGAGGCCAAGTTCATTGCATTTACGGCGCAAACGCGCATGAGTGGAATCGACCTGCCCGACGGCCAAAGAATAAGGAAAGGCGCACCGGACGCCATCATTAAATTTATCGGCGGCAATGCGCCCCCAGAATTCAGCACACTGGTCCATAGAGTGGCGTCCCAAGGTGCTACACCCCTGGCCGTCGCCGATGGCCCCGATATTATAGGCCTGGTCGTTCTTGAGGATATTCTTAAACCGCACATGTCGGAACGCTTCGAACGATTGCGAAAAATGGGGCTTCGGACTGTAATGATTACGGGCGATAACCCGCTTACGGCCGCAACGATAGCGAAAAAAGCGGGAGTCGACGACTTCCTGGCCGAGGCGACACCTGAAACAAAGCTTGCCTACATCAAAAAGGAGCAGGTGGGGGGGAAACTGGTTGCAATGATGGGTGACGGCACAAATGACGCTCCGGCGCTTGCGCAGGCAGACGTCGCGCTGGCGATGAACGCCGGGACCCAGGCGGCCAAGGAAGCCGCCAACATGGTTGACCTGGACAGCGACCCGACAAAGCTGATCGAAGTGGTGGAAGTCGGAAAACAGCTCCTCGTGACTCGAGGCTCGCTCACGACCTTTTCCATTGCAAACGACGTTGCGAAATATTTCGCCATCATTCCAGCGCTGTTTGCCGGGACCCTGCCGTGGCTAAAGGTGATTGACGTTATGCACCTTCACTCGCCCACCTCTGCCATCCTCTCGGCTGTTATCTTCAATGCATTGATCATCCCGGCGCTTATCCCGGTTGCACTAAAGGGCGTCCGCTATCGGCCCCTCGGCGCGGATGCCCTGCTGCGTAGAAACATGCTGGTATGGGGTCTTGGAGGCGTGATTTTACCGTTCATTGGTATCAAACTGATCGACGTGGTGATGGTGGCTTTGCGCCTGGTCAGCTAAAAACATGAGTCCCAGGAGACGCGGACATGATGAAATATTTTTCTAAAAGCGTTCTACTTTTAATATTCGGCGTGGCCATCACCTGCATTATTTATCCATTGGTGCTGTGGGTGATCGGACAAACTTTATTCCCCTTCCAGTCAAACGGCAGCATTCTGAAAGGACCTGACGGAAAACCCGTTGGATCGAAGCTGATCGCGCAGCCTTTTTCAAAGGACGAATACTTTCAACCCCGTCCGTCTGCGGCGTCTTACGATGCGTCCGCCTCGGCTTCCTCCAGCCTTGCGGCATCGAACTATGGGCTGCGGGACAGGGTTGCCCGGTCGCTCGGACCTATCGTGACGTACAAAAGCGGGCCGAAGGCCGGAAAACCGGTTGCTCCGGACGTCGAGAGTTGGTTTGCGGAGGATAAATTCCAGGGCAAGCCGCAGATCGTCGCCCAGTGGGCAGACCTGCACAATTCCCTTGCCCAGGCCTGGGTAAAGACAGACGCAGCCCACGGGACCTATGTGGACGATTGGGCAAAGGCTAATCCCGCGATAGTGGCTAAATATATCAAGGACAATCCTGCCACCCCCGAGCCCAAGGCCCCCGATCTGGCGGTCGTTTTCTTTAAGGATTTCTCGGAGAAACACCCCGGCAAATTCCTGACTGCAGTGACTAAAACAGAAAACGGCAAATCGGTCACGACTTTCGACGTTGTCGATTCCGGTAGTGACATCCAATCGACCTTTTTTGAGATGTGGCGTGAAGACCATCCGGATGCCGATTTTCAAGATGTGCCGGGCGACCTGGTTACTGCTTCCGGTTCCGGGCTCGACCCACATATCAGCATGCAAAATGCTGAGTTTCAACTGGAGCGGGTGGCGTCTAAGAGGGCGGAAACCTTGAAACGCGACCCGGCCGTGCTTCAAAAGGAGATCGAGCAGATTTTGCAGGAAAATGCTTCAGCGCCCTTCGGGGGACTTGCGGGGGAGAAGTTCGTAAATGTCCTTGAAGTAAACCTGGAACTCGATAAACGATACGGAACGCCATAACGGCGCTTGAACAAGACATTGGAGCTTCAGTACAACCCGAACCGGGTTGTACTGAAGCCATTGCCTTGGGGCAGGTGCCGTTCAGGAGATCTGAAGATGAATCAAATTCGTGCCAAGCATACAGTTACCGGAATTGGAGGTCGCCTCAAAAACGCCGGCAAACTGCCAGTCCTGCGGGCGGTCTGCTCCGGGATGGATATTCACGGGAATGGTATGATCCAGCAAAACATTGCATTATTGCAGGGCAGGTACAGCCGTGCCCGGGCCATAAAGACCCATATTGCCGATCTCCCTGTCGATTTACAGCGCCTGTTGACGGAAGAGTTCGAGCGGGAGATAATGGCCTTCCGGGCAAAACTCGAATCCGACTATGCCGAGATCAAGAGGGAAAGCAATGAATTGGCCGGTCTAAACGAACAGCAATCTGCCATGCTTGAGTTTTTGAGGGTGGATCTTAAAGAAGCCTACGCAAAGATCGCTGAACAGGCCAGGCGGATCGTGCAACTGGAAAATGAAATCTCCGCCGAGCGCAATGCGCTGTAAAAGGCGGAACAACGAATCAGGGACGCGCGGCAGGAGTTGACAAGAGTGGAACACAGACTGGATGACCCTCTTCTGGAGTCAGGCGGCGGGGCTTGAGCGGTGGAAACTTTGTGGACTGGCGAGTTTGCTTCCGGCTGAAAGGGTGGTCCCCGAGGGATATTGGAGATAAACGATGTCCGATCTGAAGAACTGAAGGGTGAGGCCGGTGTCCGACGAAGACAGGGCTCTTAGCTTTCTTCAACTGATACGCCGCTCACAACGCGGGAAGCTGAAGGTTTATCTCGGTTATGGACCTGGGGTTGGGAAAACTTGGCAGATGCTAGTCGAAGGGCATCGTCTGAAGCAGGAAGGCATTGATGTCGTTGTCGGTCTGGTGGAAACCCATGGGCGGGCGGAAACGGCCCAACTAGTCGAAGGTCTGGAGGTCGTCCCAAGAAAACAGGTTCAGTACCGAGGCATTGTCCTTGAAGAAATGGATCTGGACGCGGTGCTTGCACGACACCCGGAAGTGGCCCTCGTGGATGAGCTGGCGCATACGAACGTTCCGGGCAGCGAAAATGCAAAACGGTACCAGGACGTGCAGGACCTTCTCGCGGCAGGCATTCATGTGATCACAACACTCAATATTCAGCACCTGGAGAGTCTCTACGACACGGTGGAAAATTTGGTCGGCGTTAAAGTGCACGAGCGGCTGCCCGATTCGATCCTCGCGGAAGCCGACGAGATTGTGAACGTCGATCTGGCGCCTGAGGATCTGCAGCAGCGTTTGCGGGAGGGCAAAATCTACACGCAGGAAAGAGTCCCAACCGCTCTCGATAATTTCTTCAAGCGCACAAACCTCAACGAGCTGCGCGAACTTGCCTTCAGGGAACTTGCGTCTCAGATTGACCTTAAACGCAGAAGCGCTCCCGAAGAGGAGCATGGGACGGCCCCGGATCAGGTAATGGTTTGTTTAAGTTCGCGCGGCCCCAACAGCGCCGGCCTCTTGCGCTATGGGTCAAGACTTGCCGGACGCCTGAACCGCAACTGGTACGCCGTTTACGTCCAAAGACCCATGGAATCTCCGACTGCCATAGACGCCAGCACCCAGCGGTACCTCGGGGAGACATTGACCCTGGCCAACACGCTTGGCGCTATCGTTTTCACCTACAAGGGCGAAGATATTGTGGACACCATTCTCCATTTCGCCAGGGAGTACCGGGTTGGCCACATCGTCATCGGCCGTCCGGGGCCTGTTTCGTGGTGGAAACGCATGCTCGGACGAAAAACCGTCGTCGAGCAGCTAATTTTGAAGGCTCATGGCCTGACTGTTGTGGTGGTCGACGCAAAGGCCGAACCCAAGCATCTTGACCTGAACAGGCAACAGGCCGCACCGAGTTATGAAGCGGCTTGATTTGTTCTTTCGGCAAGCAGTTGCACAGTTCGGGCAATTTCTTCCGGTGTGACCTCGCGCCTGAGCTTTTCCATTTTTTCCATCAACCGGGCAAACAGTGCGGCTTCGGCGGCGCTGACCCATTCGAGCTGGAGCCTTTCAGGCCTTATTGCGAGCTTTTCCATTTTCCTGCGTATCTTGTCGATACGCTTAACGGTCCACTGGTTGGCGTTTATGTAGTGGCAGTCGCCGATGTGGCAGCCGCTGACCACAATTATCGCCGCTCCTTTTGCGAATCCCTCCCATATGAAAGACTCATCCACGCGGGCCGAGCACATGGTTCGGATCAGCCGAAGGGTTGGCGGATATTGCAGGCGTGAGACTCCGGCGTAATCGGCCCCGGCGTATGAGCACCAGTTGCATGCAAATGCGAGAATCTTGGTCGCCGGGTTTTCTGATAGGACGCTGTCAACCTGCCCCATGATCTGTTCGTCTGTGAAGTGGTTCATCACAATCGAATCGAACGGGCATTCGGCGGAACAGGCGCCACAACCGGAACAGGCAGCAGGGTTTACGGATGCTGCAATTTTGCGCTGCACATCAAGCGAAATGGCCCCGTAAGGACATACCTCGGCGCATCTGCCGCAGATTTTGCATTTTTCCGGAATCACTTCTGCCGTAATGGGGTCGGAGAGCATTTCTCCACTATGGAGCAGTCGAACGATGCGGGCTGCTGCGGCGGACCCCTGGGTGACCGACTCCTTTATATCTTTCGGTCCCTCGGCGCATCCGGCGAAGAAAATGCCCCTGGTGGCTGCATCAACCGGCTGGAGCTTGGGGTGGGCTTGCAGAAAAAATCCGTCAGGCGAGAGTTGAAGTCCAAACATCTCCTGGAGTTTCTTCGTCGTTTTGGACGGTTTCATGCCGATCGCCAGCACCAGCATGTCAAGATCATGGAAGGATATCTTTCCTCTTGCGCTGTTGTCGACGGCAACCCGCAGCCCGCCTTCGGCGGTTTCAATCACATTGCCGGGCAAACCCCGTATATATTGCACGCCAAGACTTCTGCTCTTTGTATAGAGGTCCTCGAAACCTTTTCCGAAAGCACGGATGTCGATATAAAAGACCTTTATGTCTATTTTAGGATAGTGTTCCTTCAGTACCAGGGTGCTCTTAACGGTGTTCATACAGCAGACATTTGAGCAGTATGAGGCGCCCTTTCTTGCCGAGCGCGAACCTACGCACTGAATGAACCCGATCGACCTGGGGGGTTGCCTGTCAGTTGGCCTGATCAGCTCACCTCCGGTCGGGCCTCCGGCGCTTATCAACCGTTCAAACTCGGTGCTGCTCAGCACGTTTTCATAGCGTGTGTAACCGTACTCGTCGAGTTCCGTAGGATCGTAGGCTTCCAGACCGGTGGCGACTACGACGCTCCCCACATTTTCCACCACTTCCTCATCGGACATGTGGAAGTTAATGCACTTCTTTTCGCATACTTCTGCGCATTTCGCACACACGACCGGGTTGTGACCGAGGCATTCATTGATATTTATTACATAAGCGGAAGGCACCGCCTGCGGAAAAGGCGAGTAGATGGCCCTCCTCGAAGAAAGACCGGAGTTGAACTCATCGGGGCGCACGACCGGACACACTTCTGCGCAATCGCCGCAAGCGGTGCAGTCCTTCTCGGATACGTATCGGGCTTTTTTTAGAATCCTGACCTCGAAGTTACCAACATATCCTTTGACGTCGATGACTTCGGAGAGAGCGAGGAGCTTTATTCTTGGATGCCGACCGGCATCTGTCATCTTCGGCCCGAGTATTCAGATGGAACAGTCCATCGTGGGGAAAGTCTTGTCAAGTCTCGCCATCTGGCCGCCAATGGAGGGTTTTCTTTCCACCAGGACGACCTCGTAGCCGTTATCGGCAAGATCGAGCGCCGCCTGGATTCCAGCGATGCCTCCCCCTATTACGAGAGTCCGCCTGCTGAGCGGTATTTTTCGGCTCTGGAGGGGTTGAAGCCTGAGGGCCCTGGCCACAGCCATTCGCACCAGGTCGACGGCTTTGCCTGTAGCGGCTTGGGGTTCGTCAATGTGAACCCAACTGCACTGTTCTCGCAGGTTAGCCATTTCGAGCAGGTAAGGATTGAGGCCGGCGCTCTCGATCATCTGCCGGAAGGTGAGTTCATGGAGCCTTGGAGAACAGGAGGCGATCACCACGCGGTCAAGCCCGAGCTCGGCAATATCTTCCCTGATGCTCTGCTGACCGGGTTCCGAGCACGCATAGTGGATATCTCGCGCAAGAACGACATTTTCAAGTTTGGCGCTCTCGGAGGCGACTCTCTGGCAATCGACCGTTCTGGCGATGTTCAGTCCGCAATGGCAGACAAAGACGCCGACTCGCGGATTTTGGCCGTGTATGGAGATTTTTTGCATGTTACTCCCACTGTATTGTTCGGGCCAGGATGGAGGTGAGATCGACCATCTCCATTCGGATTTCATTTCCCAGGAAAGGGTCTTCCATGGCGCACCTGAGGTGTATCTGGCATTTAGGGCAGGCGGTCACCAGAAGGTTGCTTCCGGTTTCTTTTGCCTGCCTCAGCCTGTTTACCTGCATAGCTTTGGAGTAGCTGTCACATCCGGTCCATGCACAGTTTCCGCAGCAAAGCGAAGAAGCTCCTCGATCGCGCATTTCGCTGAAGCCGCGCACGTTAAGCCGTTGAAGAAGATTTCTCGGCAATTGGCATCCGGTTTGTGTGCGGCTGAGCCTGCAAGGGTCCTGAAAGGTTATCTTCCTGTTGAGTTTTGAGAAACCGATGGCGCCCTTGCTGATTTGGGCTTCTGCGAGTTCGAAAATGTGGGTCACTTTGAATCCGGTTTCGATCCCGTTTTGAGGATAGTCGTGCGAGAAGGCCCGGTAACATTCCGGACAGGCCGTAACAAGTTCTTCGATTCCCATCTCCGAGATCAGTTTTACATTGAGCCGGGCGAGTTTGACAAAGTGATCGCGGTCGCCCGACCAGAGCAGATCATGGCCGCAGCACCTCTCGTTTTGCATTATTGCCGGATGAATATCGAAAAAGTTCATGAGCCTGAGCGCATCGGCCAAAATGTCGCTGGTAGTTATGCCCAGGTGATTCTTGAAAAATGTGTCGAAGTAGGGAGCGCACCCTCCGAAGAACAGGATTTTGCTTTTCGGGTCGGTTTGAATTTCGGGCGGCAGCCATCTCCAATGCTCTACCGGCAGGTTGGGCGAGGCCAAAGCACGCATGAGGGAGTGGAAAAAACCCTCATGGGCTTCAAACCGGCCATTCCCGGATGCTGCGTTGCGCATCTCTTTTATAAAATCCGGAAAGCTGACCGCCGAGGGGCATCGGTCATAGCAAAGGCCGCAGGTGAGGCAGGACCAGATGTCCTCCGTAATGCAGGAGGAGTCCAGGTCGCCCGTTACTACGGCGTTTGCGATTGCTCTCGGGGAAAACTGTTTTCCGGAGAGAGTTACCGGGCATGCGGATGAACATTTGCCGCAGTCCAGGCAAGTGTTGATATTGTGGGTGGCCATAATAGAGGCAGCCGACTCGGGCGAGAGCGCAGGTTTTATTGTTCGACGGGGAGGTTCCACGGGTGTTTTGCCCAGTTGCAGAATCCTGTTTCTGAACGCGGTCAGAAAATCGAGCATCTCTGAGGACTGGTCGGGATAGAACGAGGCAAAGCCGAGCCGCTCCTCCCCCAAACCCAGCAGGCGAAGAATCCCCCTGGTGTCCTCCACGTTTCTCTCGGCAACACGAGTCCCTATCCCGTAACGGCAGGTGCCGGGCTGGCACCCGACAAGGGCGACCCCGTCGGCGCCGGTTTCGAACGCCTTAAAAAGGAGCGACTTGGTGATTCGACCGCTGCAAGGTATCCTTATCATACGGATCTCGCGGGGCAGCGGAGCAAGCGTGTCCTGGAGGGTCTGGAATGCGGCGTGGGGACACCAGTTGCACAGGAAAAGGATTATTTTGAGATCATTTTCCATGAGTCTTAATCCGGTCGGGGACTTGCTTCAAGAACCCTGAGCCGTTACCTCCTCAATCATCTGCTCCAGGAAGAGCCTGTCGCGATAGGGGCTGTCGGCGGCGTTGGAGGGACAGATCGAAATGCAGTCGCCGCAGCCCTTGCAAAGGGCCTCATCGACAACCGCATAACCAGACCCCAGCGTGTTGGTATGAAAGCTCACCGCCCGATAGGGGCAAGCGTTCACACACCGGCCGCATCCCCTGCAAAGATTCTCATTTATAGAAACCGTGTATCCCTTGTTTTGCCTGGGCCCCCGCGGCATAACGGTGGCTGCGAGAATGCCTGCTGCTGTGCCCTTTATCCGTTCAGAGGCATTGATGCCCGGTGGACTCGCCAGCAGAAGCCCCGGTATCGAAGTAGCCCCGGGAACGAAAAAGGGGATTCCTCTCAGGCCCTTTGCCTGCATAGAGTGTGTAAACTCGTGCGGCGGCATGTCCGGGTGAGGCATATAAGCTATATTTCTTCGTGCGCTGTCTCCCAGAATTACCGCTCCCGCGCTGAAAACCTGGTGGGTGCCGTCTTCCATAATCACGACCACCCGGAAGTCTCCCACTGTGCCCTTAAGAGACCTGGCGCACGATCCGAGAAATGCGTGAACGTTGGGATAATCGGGCGCCGAAGGAAGAGGTCTGTCCGGGCTTCCGAACAAAAAGACTTCCATTCCCATTTGGCCCAGGGTCTGAGCACTCCTGAGCGCGGCTTCGGATTCACCGATTATTGCGGTTGTGAAGTTATACTGGCGCGCTGGAGTGGGGAGGGACTTGAGATGGGCGGCGCGCCGTATAGATCTTTGAAGGAGTCCCTTGAAGCGGCTTACAGCCAGAGACGGGTCACTCTTTAACAGGGCAAGCGCCTCGCCTCGAAGGTTGCACGTCTCGGCCATTGCCCTGGCTATACCGGTACCCTGGAAGATCGCAGCTTTCAGCCTGCTTCGCTGGTCAGTACACGCACTGCATATGAGGTCCAGGGGGCAGCACACGCAGGAAGCGAGTACGAATCGGGTGAGGCCTTTTTCGCGAATCGTCCTTAGCATTGAAGCGGCGCCTTCCAGTGTGCACGCTGACGGAACCGACTCGGCGTATTCCACCCGTGAGTCCTCCGGAAGGTAGGAAATGAACCTGTCCAATTCCGGGTCCCACCCGAGCGAATCGTTGCAGCGGCATACAAAAACACCGATGCGAAGGTCGGATGTGAGCTGGGGTCCTGGAGGCGAAAACGAGATGCCATGGCCCTTCATGTGCGGAGCGCTGTCGCCGAGCAGCAGAACAGCTTCCGATACGGCGGCAAAACCGCGTAGCGTCATGACAAAAACGTCCGGTTTGATGGCCTTGGAACTGTACGCACGGATCACGTCCTCGCCTTTCACTCCAGGAGCGGCGGCCGGATCGGCGATAATGACGACTCCCGCATGTTCGACCGCTTCGAAGGAATCGTCTGCGTAAGAAATAGCCTTCGCACCCGAGCATGCCTCGACACACTGGAAGCACTCCGAACATACGCCGCACTGGAGGCATCTGGAAGTCTCCGAGTGGACCTGATCTTCTGTCAGGCCGAGGGCGACCTCGTCGGAAAGCTCCCTGCGTGAGGCGGGACGAAGCTCCGACATCCTGGCGCGGGGAAAAGAGGGAATCTCCGGGGTGATTTCCGGAAAGTCTAAGTCCTGCGGCCGGGATAAAGAGCAAGGCTCAGCGGGTTGTCCAGTCAGAAAATCTTCGCCGGTCAGGAAACTGTGAACGGCCAGAGCCGCCGCCCGACCGGAGGCCATAGCCGATACGATCGTCGACGGTCCCGTCACGGCGTCGCCTGCGGCAAAGACATTATTAGCGCGGGTCCTTCCTTTGTCGTCCACCCGGGTGAGCCCGCCGGGCGTGGCAAGGTTTTGTGGGCAGCATTCAAGAAGGGCCGGGTTTCCTGTCTGTCCTATTGCAATGACAACGCGTTCGAATTCAATCTCGATCGGCTTGCCGCCTTCAATAGAGACCGGCCATGGGATTCCTTTGGCGTCCGGAGGGCCTGGGATGGTCGGAAAGAGGCGTATAGCCTTCAGCCTCCCGCCATCTCCCAGAAATTGGGCGACTTTGAGGCTGGTCTTTATCGCTACTCCCTCTCTTAGCGTCTCTTCCACCTCGAGTGTGTCCGCTGGGATAAGTTCCTCTGGAAACCACGAAATCAATGTAACTTTGGCGCCAAGGCGAACAAGCGTTCGTGCGGCTTCGAATGCGGCGTTGCCGTCACCGATGACCGCAGTTTTTCCGGAAACAGACTTTATTTCTCCCCGATGCACGGCGGAAAGAAATGAGACGCATCCGACAACCCCGTCAAGTTTTTCTCCAGGTACATTGAGCATTCGGTCTTCCCACAATCCGGTGGCGAGAACAACCGCTGAGAATTCCGAAGCGTTCCGTGAAAATTCATATTCGCAGCCCAGGCGGAATTCGATTCCAATCCGTTGAAGGTAGTCGATTTCCTGGTCGAGCACCTGGCGCGGGAGCCGGTACGGTCCGATTGCGTAGCGCAAAAGGCCTCCAGACGCTTTTTGTTTCTCAAAGACCGTCACTCGATATCCGAAGCGAATAAGGTCGTGTGCTGCGGCAAGTCCGGCAGGTCCCGAACCCACCACGGCAATTCTTTCGGGCAGAGTGCTGGCTGGTTTTGCCTTAGTCAAGTCGGGGGACGCGTTATCGGCAATGAAGCGCTTTATGTCCCGTATGGCAAGGGGTTGATCGAGATCGTTCCTGCGGCATGCAGCCTCGCATGGATGAGTGCAGATCCTTCCGCAGATGCCGGGCAAAGCGTTGTCCTTCCTGATAAGTTCGAGCGCTTCGGTGTACTTGCCGGCACGCGCCAGGGCCATGTATCCCTGGACGTTAACTCCCAGAGGGCAATTTGCCTGGCACAGAGGAGTCTTGCGCTTATCAATCACCGGCCTTCCCGGCAGGGCGTGCCTTCCTCCGTACTTTAGGGCCTTACTGCCGTCCGGGCTGACTGCCGGACAATTCTGCGAACATAGACCGCAAAGGGTGCACTTATCGGCGTCAACGTAGGAGGCCGGTTTTTTGTAACGTATTGAAAACCCCTGGGACGTGTGCTTGATCGACTTGATTGAAGCGGGAAGAAGAAGCCTGATCCTTGGATTTCTCATTATTCGAAGAAGCCCTGGGCGCAGAGCATAGTTGAAGCTGACCCCCGAGGGCATCCGCCAGGTATCTGAGGCCAGTTTCTCGTTGAGGTCAGGGGCTTCGTCAATCAGTGTGACCGGTATCCCCATCTCGCCCAGTTTATTGGTTGCAGCGATCCCCGCCGGTGTAGCGCCGATTACGCACACCTTCTGAAGGCGTTCCTTGGGATTTTTCATGAACCGGCCCCCTTGCTTGCAGCGGCCTTTTTCTGCCTGGCTTTGAGCAGAGCCTGTCCGAAATCGTAACCTTTGTTGAAGGCTGCTATGTTTGCGTCTTCAGTTCCCTTGGGAACGGAATCGGCTACAGAGGTGAGCATACCCTTCAGGGAAACTGCACCGGTTATCGAGGTTACAAAGCCGAGCATGACGATATTGGCCATCATCTTTCTGCCAAGTTCTTCGGCAATGCGGGTTGCCGGGATCGGGAAAACACCCCCGCCGGCAGTATCGGTAGACCTCACCATGTCCTGATCAATAATGAGGATTCCGTCGCCTTCGAGCAGATGGCGGTATTTCTCGTATCCCATCTGGGACATGCACACCAGGATGTCCGGATTACGCACGTAAGGGTAATGGATTGGTTTGTCCGATATGATTAACTGAGCGCTGCAAGCCCCGCCACGAGCTTCGGGGCCGTAAGACTGCGTAAGAGTGCTCTGCCGACGGTCTGCAAGACAAGCCGCCATCCCCAGCACCTGGCCGGCAAGAACTATGCCTTGCCCACCGAGGCCGGTTATGAGGATCTCTGTTTTTAGTTTTGCGGTCGTGGTCCGGTCCATTGCACTCTCACCAGGCTCTTATTATCAGCCTTCGGAGCTCAATTGTTTGCGATTCAGGTTCGATCTCATGACGCACGAGGGCGGCATATCCTTTCGTAGGCATCCGAAAAGGTCGGCTTGTCGTACTCCACGAATTTCCCAAGAGTTATGCCCTGCTTGAAATCCAGGATAACTTCGGCAGGATTTGCGCCATTTTTTACTATTGCCTTTTCCTGATAGAGCTTGAGCGAATCAATGGGCTTCTGCCTGTTTCTGCGCCCGTACCCGGTAGGACAGGGGGCGAGAACTTCGATGAACGAAAAGCCTCGGCGCGCAAGAGCTTCCCCGACCGACTGAATAAGATCGCGCGTATGAAGCATTGTCCAGCGCGCAACGTAGGTGGCCCCGGAAGCGTATGCCAGCAGGGGCAGATTGAATGGCGCTTCGGGATTGCCAAGTGGTGTGGTCGTCGTCTTGGCCATACAGGGGGTTGTCGCCGCAGCCTGTCCACCGGTCATTCCGTAATTGAAGTTGTTCACGCAGATCACCGTCAGATCCATGTTCCTTCTGGCAGCGTGAAGGAAATGATTCCCACCGATTGCAAATAGGTCTCCATCGCCGCTGAAAACTATAACGCTCAGTTCGGGATTGGCCAGCTTCATGCCAGTGGCAAAAGGGATTGCCCGCCCATGAGTGGTATGATAGGAATCGAGCTTGACGTACCCGGCGCCTCTTCCCGAACACCCTATCCCGGACACTACCACGGTGTTTGCCAGGTCCGTCCCGGCTGACTGGATGGCGATCAGCGATGAGGAGAAAGCCGTGCCAATTCCGCATCCGGGGCACCATATATGCGGGATGCGATCGATTCGCAGGATGTTATCCAGTGGATGTTTTGGGGAGCGATTGTTGTTCATGCGCGTCCTGACTCAATGCTAAGAGCGACCCTCCCGGGCAAAATCAATAGGTCTTATAAGTCCGTGGTTTATCCCCGACCGCTGCCGACATATATTTCTTCGAGTATCCGGGCGGGTGTAATAACCGTCCCTCCGGCATGACCGACCAGCAGGGTGGGGACCATACCTCCGGCGCACCTTTGCACCTCCAGGTGCATCTGCCCCAGGTTCAATTCCACCGTTATTAGGCACTGTACCCGTTTTGCAAGCTCTCTTATTGCATGCTCCGGGAAAGGCCATACGGTTACCAGTCGCAAAAGACCGGCTTTTATGCCTTGTTCCCGAGCCTCATCGACGGCGGCCAGGCTGCTCCGTGAGCTGATCCCGTACGATATCAGCGCCACATCGGCGTCCTCCAGCCGGTACTCCTCCACCTGTATGATCTTGCTGAGGTTCGCACGGATTTTTCCCGTTATTCGAGAGACCATCTCGGAATGCGCCTCGGCGGTCATCACCGGATAGCCTTTTTCGTCGTGAGTCAGACCCGTAAGGTGCACCCGATAGCCCTCGCCGGCATTAGCCATTGGCGCTACTCCATTGGCGCCGGGATGAAAAGGTTTGAAACGGTCCTTTCTTCCTTTGGGGCGGGGGCGGGACTGGAGCCCTATTTTTGATTGATCGGGTATGATGACCCTCTCACATAGGTGGCCGACTACCTCATCGGCCATTATTAGTACGGGGAGCCGGTATGTTTCGCTCAAGTTGAATGCGGTAATGGTCTGGAAGAAAAGCTCCTGGGGTGAAGCAGGGGCAAGTGCTATAATCTCGTAATGACCATGGGAACCCCACCTGGCCTGCATCATATCACCCTGAGCGCCGAGAGTCGGGAGGCCCGTCGAAGGACCTGCACGCTGCACGTTTACTACCACGCATGGAGTCTCCATTACCAGCCCGAGTCCGATGTTTTCCATCATCAGACTGAACCCCGGACCGGAGGTCGCTGTCATGCTTTTTGTTCCGGCGCAGGAAGCGCCAAGAACTGCGGCCATTGCGGCTATCTCATCTTCCATCTGAATAAAGACCCCGCCAAGTTCCGGAAGCCTTTTTGCCATGTGCTCGGCTATTTCGGTGGCCGGTGTGATAGGATAGCCGGCAAAAAAGCGGCAGCCGGCGGCAAGCGCACCCTCCGCGCATGCCGAGTCACCATCCATGAAATGCTCTCCGGTGAGAACTGCAGGTTTCATAAAAAGAAAAAACCCATAAAAGTTATTGGATTGAAAGTTCGGAAATCCTTTGCGCCGGTGCTTCCAGCGAGTAGATCGCAAAATCGGGACAGATAGCCTCGCAATAGTGACAATTGACACACAAATCCGGCTGCTTTATCGCCGGAGGGTGGTATCCTTTCGAGTTGAAGCGCTCGGAGACCTCCAGAACAGCTCTTGGGCAATATTCGATACAGTAGCCGCACCCTTTGCACCGGTCTTCTATGATATAGACGATCCCTTTGGAAACGACGATCTGTTCTGTATCCAGGGGAACGCGCCAGAATTGCATCTCTTGACCTCTTCGAACGCAATAAACAGGGGAGCGAATGTGTTTTTGAAATATCAGGCAATTTTGTGAGTAAGTCAAGATAAATGAGATGGCAAAATGATGGAATCGTTGGGTTAGGGTATCTTCTCCCGAGGGGGGGAAGGACAGTTCAGATGAAGATGCAGCTTTTGATCGACTCTAAGGGGAAAGATTTGGCCTTTTGGTATCAGAAGAAAAATATCGGATATGTCGGTAAAGTCTAAGATCCACCCTCCCCCCTTACAAAATGGGGGGGTGATTCCATAAATCTCTAAATTCAATTTCACCAGTTTACCAGGATTTTCTTTCCGCCGCTCTCGGCCAATACCCGATAATTAAAATCAGGATGCAATGAAAGGAAAGACTTAAGCGGTTGTTGTTCGCTGAACAGGAAAATCCTTTTTCCGGACGTCCACTCGTTGATCAGTTCATCCTGCGTGAGATAAAGTTTTGGGGCTGTTTTATCCTGCAGGCCGTACCAGAGAACGCCGTACCCTGCGTTCATGACGTAAACCTGGAGACCTGTGTAGTAATTGAGGGTTGAACCTTTCTCGTAAAAACCGTTTATGACGATCTTATCTCCGGGCCTATAGTGGTATTGGACGACTTTGGCGAGGCTTTTGGAGCTGAGCACCGGTTCAAAGGCAATCATCCCGGCATTGTAGAAATGGCACAGTCCTACCATCATGGTGGTCAGGACAAGGAAACAGACCATCCAGCGCTTGCGGAGAGCGAGGAAAAATGCGGCTGATGGGCCGAGGATAAGTAAGCCGGCGGTCGGATACACAAGTGGAGCCAGGTGGCTGAAGGTTGCCGCGGTGAGGTCGTGCAGGTGTGCGAAAGTGAGCAGGTAGGGCTCCGGCTGAGCACGAAGAGTTCCGGCGAGGGTAGACGACGCTTGGGAGTGGTTGCCCCACCATGTGAGTGCGATCATGCCCGCGCCTGTTAAGAGCGTCAGGACGGCCAAGACCCCGAGGCCTATGGGCCCCCACTTCGGGAAGGTTTCCCGCGTGTCGAGGTCCGCCATGGCCTTTCCGAGCAGGAGCGCGAATGCGGCCAAGGTGGGAAGGGTGTAGTATTCCTGGGTCGTGCTGAACAAAAAAAATGTCAGAATAACGCCAATCCAGATAAATAGAAAAAGGCAAGTCCTTTCGGTTTTCTCCTGCGGGCGGATGGATCTGGGAAAATATCGGACAAGCCCCCATATGAATGCGCTCCATGGGAACAGCCATACAAGGTGAAGGCCCAAGAACAGCAAGCGAGGAACGGTATCATAATCTTTAGGATACCGCATGCCGAGATAGCGCAAAAGGTGCTCGCGGATAATATAGAACCACAGGAAATCTGAATTGGCAAAGGCCGCAGCAACATGCCAGGGCGCTGATACGATCAGAAAAATTATGATTCCGTACCCGATCTGAAGCCGCCTGATGACCTTCCAGTTTCCAGTCACCATAATATGCACAAAAATGATTGCGCCCGGAAAGATGACGCCGATCAGTCCCTTTGTCAGCACAGCCAGTGCGGCCGAGATGTAAAATGCGGCACACCGCAGGTCGACCGGTCCGGCCTTTTTGGCGTCTCCTTCTTCGGTTGTTAAGCGCAGGTACATATAGAGACAAAGAGCGATAAAGAAGGATAAAATCACATCGGGCAAAAATATCCGGGTGAAAGCGAAAAAGCCGAGGCAGGTTGCGATCACAATCCCTGAGTAGAAGCCTGCTTTTTCATCCCAGAACCGCGCCCCGAAACTGAAGACCAGCAATATCAACAAAAGGGAGAACAGCGCAAGGGGCAGCCGTACAGCCCAGTCGTGAAGCCCGAAAGCGGAAACCGACAGGGCCGCCAGCCAGTACATAAAAGGGGCCTTCTCCAGGTATCTGACGCCGTTATCTATTCTCATGGTAACCCAGTCTCCCGACTGGACCATTTCGCGGACCACTTCAGCATGGAAGGAATCATTGTCGTCGAACAGTGCCGGACGGGTAATCGTGGTGATGAAAATTGCAGACCACAGCACGATGAGAACGGTCGAGTAGAGCAGTGTCCTGGGGCTCATAAGCACGCTAGACCCTGCCCCTGGAGTGTTCCGTGTGAATCAGATAGAGATTCCTGAAGTATACGAGGAGACCGCCCCCCTGCCCGAGAATGAACACGGGGTCCTTTTTCAGTATGGCATAGATGAGAAGCAGCCCGCCGCCGCCGATGCTGAAATACCAAAAGGCGAGGGGAACTACGCTTTTGCGTTGTCTCTCGCTCGCAATCCACTGGACCAGAAATCTGCCGAAAAACAATCCCTGGCCGCAGAACCCCAGAACGAGCAGATAATTGTCGAGAAGATACCGGATCATGTTGTTCATTGCATTGCCCATGCTCGCGTGCTTCCATTTTTTTAGGCGGTAAGGCGTTAAAAAGAAATAACCCCGGGGGGTTCTTAAACTTTTCGGGTGTCCCTGTCACTTTGGGGCAGGAGTGGCCCGGAACGTGGCATTATGCCAGAAAGATGGATTTTGGGAAGAAGAATTTCCATTATTGGTTGGTTCAAAGCTGTAGTTTACAATAATTTACATTGTCGAGTAATTACCGGAAATCGGTTTTGAAACTAATGAAGTAGGCCCTTTTGACAAGGATGTATGATAAATTCCCAATTTCCGATTAAAATTGCTTCTAACATTGATGGCGCAAGATAGGAACATGTGAGTGATAATTCTGGGAATTGAGACTTCTTGCGATGAAACCGCTGCAGCAGTTGTCAGGGACGGAAAAGAAATATTGTCCAGCGTGATTGCCAGCCAGGTTTCTATTCACGGCCCTTATGGCGGGGTAGTTCCCGAGTTGGCGTCGAGGAAACACCTGGAGTATATCATCCCTGTAATTGAGAGCGCGCTGGAAAAAGCAGGCGTTTCCTGCGAAGAACTTGACGTGCTTGGGGTTACGCAAGGCCCGGGGCTTGTCGGGGCGCTGCTGGTCGGTTTGAGCGCCGCAAAAGCTATGGCCTATGCTCTCGACAAGCCGCTCATTGCGGTCAATCATCTCGAGGGGCATATCCAGTCCGCCTTCATTTCCGGCGGCATACCGGAGAACCCCTTTATTTGCCTGGTCGTTTCCGGTGGCCATACCGCTCTATACAGGGTTGATCAGGACGGTGGCAGTCGGCTGCTGGGAGCAACGAGGGACGACGCGGCGGGAGAGGCATTCGATAAAATAGCAAAGCTGCTCGATATTGGGTATCCAGGTGGTATTGTGATCGATAAACTCGCTTCCGGCGCAAATCCGGAGGCGATTAAATTCCCGCGCTCCCGGTTTGAAAAAGAATCTCTTGAGTTCAGCTTCAGCGGTTTAAAAACCGCCGCCGCCAATTTTATCCGCATGCACGGTCCCCCTGCCTCAGATTCTGCCCGCAGCGGGGCCGGGTCTTACACATTAGGGGATTTCGCGGCGAGCTTCCAGGAGGCTATTGTTGACGTGCTGGTCGAAAAGAGTATCAAGGCGGCGCAACAGTGTGGCCTGTCTGATATCGCTGCTGTAGGGGGAGTTGCCGCAAACAACAGGTTGAGGAAAAGGCTGGCGCAGGAGGCCGCCTCCCGAAACTTTCGGCTTTATCTGCCCCCGGTAAGGTTTTGTACCGACAACGCTGTGATGATCGCATCCGCCGCGTACCGCATCTGGATACGTTCCGGTCCCCAGCATGGAACGCTTGAGCTGGACGCATATTCCCGCTAAGTGGGGGGGAGTCTTGTTCTCTATGCCTGATTTGCTATCGCCCAGCGAGTATTTTCATCAGAAGAAATCCCGGCCTCGAAAACACTTGGGGCAGCATTTCCTTGCGCAGCCTGCAACCGCCCTCAGGATCGTTCAAAGCGCGGAACTGAGAGATGCCGATGCTATTGTCGAGATAGGTCCTGGGCTTGGAGCGCTCACCCGTTTCATCTTGCCTGAAGTTAGCAGGCTTCATTTGATCGAGGTGGATGGAGAAATGGTTGAGTATCTGCGTGAAAGAGTACAGGCGGAAAAGGCGGTAATTTACCAACAGGACGCGCTCTCATTTGACTTTGTAGATCTTTGCAACAGAGAGAGAAAGCGCCTGATTGTGCTGGGCAATCTTCCCTATAATATCAGCTCTCCTTTGATGTTTCACCTGCTCGAGAGTTTTCCGGCAATCGAGCGGGCTGTCTTTATGGTTCAGAAGGAGGTCGGAATGCGATTTGCCGCCGCTCCAGGCACCAAAGACTACGGGGTGCTCACGGTCCTGCTCGGGATTTACGCAAGAGTGCGGATACTGTTCACCGTCGGGCCCGGCCAGTTCTATCCGCCTCCCAAAATAGATTCGGTCGTGCTTCGCATCGATTTCGCCAATAGTCGCCCCGTGGGTTCTGATTTCGATTTTCAAAGAAAACTGGTCAGCAAAGCTTTTCAGCAGCGGAGAAAGACCTTGGTGAACAGTCTCACAGGCGCCCTGGGTCTTTCCTCCGGCGCCATAAAAGACGCCTGTGAACAGGCCGCGATTGACCCCAAAAGGCGTCCGGAAACTCTTTCGGCACATGAGTTCCTTTCCCTCGCCGGGTTGGTTCGTCGACAAACTCCCACCGGCAACCGGTTGTAAAATTCGGTTACTGTGCTAAAATGATTCTTTTAATGCCGTACCTGAACCGAGCGACTGTTTGGTTTTGTTGGCCGGAGTAGACCTTGCTGGCGGTAAAGGTCATAGAAGTCTCATAAGACCTATACGGACTGATCATCGAATTTGAGTGATGGTTTCTTGACTGTGATGGAAAAGGATTTTTTCACAGGGAAAGTGGCGCTTGTAACCGGAAGCTCGAGGGGAATCGGCCGCGCTATTGCTATGGCGTTTGCACGAGCCGGATCCAACCTGGTTATAAATCATTCCAAAGCCGGAGGTAGTTCGCGGAAAAAAGCCGAGGAGGTTTGCCGCGAAATCGAGAGGTTGGGGCGTAAAGCTTTTGTCGTACAGGCTGATATTGGGCTGAAATCATCTGTTAGGGAGATGATTGCGCTGATTTCCGGCTGGTACGGCCGGCTTGATTTTCTAGTGCTCAACGCGGCCAGAGCTCCTTTCAAGCCGATAGAAAGGCTGCTCGAGAGGGAAATTCGACAACTTGTCGAAACCAACTTCATTGGGAATATCTTCTGCATTCAGGAGGCTTTGCCTCTCCTGGGGGCATCTGGGGGTAAAATCGTTTTCATATCGAGTCTAGGGGGCCGTTTTTACAACCCTGCATACCCACTTGGAAGTATGAAAGCGGCAATGGAAGTGGTAGTGAGAGACTGTGCCGAGAGTTTTGCTCCCAGGAAAATTTCCGTCAACGGAATCTGCGGTGGTGTGGTCAAGACTGACTCGTTCAAGGTGCTGCGGCAGCACATGGAAGAGCTTGAGTACATACCTGAGGAACTTTGTGTAAGTCCGGACGCCATTGCCGACGTAGCTGTTTTTCTTTGCGGCCCCGCCGCTCGGGGGATTTGCGGCCAGACCATTGTGGTTGACAATGGCCTGAGCAATAGACTATACCGCCCCGCATGGGCAGGAGAGCAGAAATCAAGATAAGGGGTTGACTCATAATGAAACAAGATCTCATTCTGGAACAGAGGGTCCTTGAGGAGGTAAGAAAAGCGATCTCGGAGGGAATCGATATCAATCCGGCGAGTGTTAAACCGGAGAGTTCCCTGATGAAAGACCTTGGCGCTGAATCGCTCGATTTTCTGGATATAAATTACCGCCTGGAGCAGACTTTCGGGATCAAAATGGCTCGGCGATCCGTTCTTGATCATATGGAGGAACTGTTCGGTGAAGAAACCGCGATCGATTCGGACGGCAAGCTGACCGACAAAGCTGCCGAAGTATTGGCCATCCGGTACGACGGGTCCGGCTATAAGCTTAATGCCGGCATGGACATGGACGATCTGCCTGCAATGGTTACGGTCAGCTCTATTGTCGAAGGGGTAATGAATCTTCTGGATACGCTGCCTGAAAAATGTATTAACTGTGGGGCCCAAAGCTGGAACCTGCACGAGGAAACACGCATACATTGCGGATCGTGTGGTGAGGTGGCCACATTCACCAGTGGTGATGACCTCATAGAAATCTGGCTGAAGCAGGTTCAGGAGAATAAAAAAATCTTTTAACGACAGGATAAGCTTCAGGACCGTATTTGAATATGCCGAGAACAAGGAAGCGGGTGGTCGTTACGGGTTATGGAATGATCACCCCGATCGGGAAAGACAGTCGGGAAACCTTCGAAAATGCTCGAAACGGGGTCTCTGGTATAGATTTCCTGGGTTCTTTCGAAACGGAGGGGTTGCCCTGCCGAATCGGAGGACAGGTGGACGATGCATGGCTGAATACTCTTCCGGCCAAAGGGATTCAGGGAATAGAAAAATGCAGCTCACGCGGCCTCAAGCTCATGATATCGGCGGTTTCTGAAGCCGTCGGAGCGGCCCGCCTGGATTTAGTCGAAGACAGGAATAGAATCGGCGTAAGCCTTGGGTATCACGGGGAAAACCCTTCGGTCGAAGACATGCTCCTATTATATCGCTATAGCGGTAAAGACGTCTGGGATGTCGACGGCCTCACAAAAAACGGCGTTTATTCCTTCTTTAATTTCTTCCGCAGAAAACCCGATGTGGCCACCTCGATCCTGTCGATTCTGTTCGATTGCAGGGGCAGCAATCTTACCATTGTTTCCGCTTGCGCGGCCGGGACGCAGGCGATCGGCGAGGCGCTCGGGATCATCAGAGAGGGCAAAGCGGACGTGATGATTGCGGGAGGGTGCGAATCCAATCTCAACTTTTCGGGTTTTGTCGGGTTTGTGCTGATCCGCGCGCTTTCGGAGAGGTACTCCTCCCCCCAGAAAGCTTCCAGGCCCTTCGACCGAAAAAGAAATGGCTTCGTCATGTCCGAGGGTGCCGGGGCGCTGGTTCTCGAAAGCCTCGATCATGCTCTTGAGCGAAAGGCTCCCATTTTCGCTGAAGTGCTTGGATATGGTTCGTCAGCCGATGCGTTTAGGATAACGGACATTCATCCTAAAGGCGACGGCGCCGCTTTTGCTATGCAGGGGGCCATCACAGATGCCGGTCTTAGTTCCGCCGATATCGAGTACATTAATGCTCATGGAACTTCGACTCTCCAAAATGACCAGATAGAGACCCTTGCGATCAAAAGGATTCTGGGAGAATGGGCGAAGAAGATTCCAGTCAGTTCCAACAAGTCGATGATAGGCCACACCATTGCAGCCGCTGGGGCAATAGAAGCAGGCCTTACCATAATAGGCATGAACCGTTCCGTGCTCCTGCCGACGATCAATTACGAATTCGCCGACCCGAAATGCGACCTGGACTATGTTCCCAATCGGGCTCGCGAACTGGAACACCGGGTCGCGCTATCCAATTCCTTCGGCTTCGGCGGGCAAAACGCCTGTCTATGCCTTGGTAAATTCCGCCAATGAAGGCCATCCCCGATAGCAGTTTATCTCCTTTGACCGATCAAATCGTTATAACGGGGCTGGGAGCGGTCTGCTCGCTCGGCAATTCGATTATGGAAATCGGTAGGGGGTTGACGTCCGGAAAATCCGGCATCGGAGAATTTAAGGATTTCGATGTCGGCGAGTCGGGCTTTTTAGCAGCTCAGGTGAAAAATCCCCCCGCAATTAAGACCGATATTCATCCTCAGCTTGCCAAGTCCATGGGGAAGCATCTTTCGCTTCTGCTAGCCTCCACGGAGGAAGCTTTTGGCGGGGCGGGAATCGGTTCGGGCATGTTCGATCCTCAAGATATCGGCTTTTTTGCCGGTATGGGAATGGTTGATTATCACGTCGAAGACCTGCTTCCGGCCGTGCTCAAGTCGTTGAATCAAAGCGGCGATCTGGATTACGATAGATTCTTTCCCGCCGGCTGGCAGGAAATTTATCCTTTGTGGCCTCTAGGCATGCTTAATAATGTGGTTTTTTGCCAGGTCGCCATACACTTCGGACTGCGCGGCGAGAATTGCGTTTTTTCGCCGCACGGGGACGCTGGTATTCAAGCTGTCGCCCAAGCAGTCGAAATTCTGGGGGAAGGAAAAGCAAAAGTGGCGCTCGCAGGAGGTGTGAGTGAGGAGATATCGCCGCTCAGCCTCGCTCGGGCCAAATTGAAGGGATTAATTCGGCCACCTGAGTACAAATCGGGAGCGGGAAGCCCAAAGGGGGCCACAGCCGAGATTGTCCTTGGAGAATGCGGGGCGATGCTGGTCCTGGAGCCGCTGTCAGGCGCCGTTGCTAGAGGGGCAAACATCCTGGCCAGGGTCGTTGGTTTCGGGTTTGCATGCGAAAAGGACCGAGGAGGTGATTTCGCTTCCAGGCAGGCCATATTCTCCTCGATCAAGGGAGCGCTTTCTCAGGCCGAACTTGGCTCCGGCCAGATCGATTTGATTATGTTCGGAAGTTTGAGTCAAAACGAGTTGGAAGCTGTTCGAGAGATTTTCGGCATGGATTCGGAAGCGCCCGTTATGGTCGCTACGGCCAAAACATGGGGCGAAACGCTTGCAGCCGGACCCATCCTGAATACGGCAATTGGTCTGAGTATTCCTAATTTGGCAGTGTTGCCACGGGATATTTGCGCATACCTGCCAATGGGAGGCGGTCCGCCCAGGGGGCCATCAAACACGGGTCGGGTCCTCATAAATGGGATCAGTTATGAAGGCCGGTGTGCGTCCATGATCGTCGAGAAAATCGCCGGTGAAAATATATGAGACTTCTGCTCTATGACCGGATAACTATCCTGGCGCCCGGGGAATCGATAACGGGGATAAAGAGCTTCTGTCTTTCTGAAGAGTATTTCCGCAGGCATTTCAGCAAGGAAGCACTCATCCCCGGGGTGATGTTCATTGAGGCCATGGCTCAGCTCCTTGGCTGGCTCATTATACATACCCATGATTTTCGGCTCTCGGCCGTAATGTCTCTGATCGAGGATGTAAAGGTGGCCCCTGATCTGAGGCCCGGTTTTTCCGCTGAGATTTCCGGACGCCTGGTGTCAACATCGATGAGCGATTCGCTGGGTTCGGCGCGTATGAGCGTTGAGGGCCGCGAAATAGCATCGATCGGCAGAATCATCTACGTCCATTCTTCCATGGCTGACCAGGATGCGCTGCGTAGAATGTTTCGCTACTACGGGGGCTGGGAGGGCACTGAAAAAGGCTGATATGGGCAACCGAAAGGTAGTAATAACAGGTCTTGGACTTGCCACGGCTTTGGGGCTGGAAGTCGAGGAGAACTGGCGCAAAGCGCTGTCCGGGGTCTCCGGGGTGAGTAGAGTAAAGCTGCCTTGTGCCGGCAAATCGCCCGTTCAGGCAGCTGGACAGGTCTCAGCCGAAGATTGGGGCCGAATTTGCCGCGAGTTCCCCTCCGAGGCCGAAACAGAAGGGGAGCGCCGGACTCTTTTTGCTCTTTGGGCCGCAAAAAAGGCATTGAGCGACGCGGGGTTAGCGCAAGAGGGGGGATACCGATCGAGGTTTGGCGTGGCGCTTGGCTCTGGACTTGGAATAAATCGGCTGGAAGACATTTACAATTGGCTCAGCCCCGAGAGAGAATTCGATTCAGCGCGGTTTACGGCTGAATTGGGCCGGGTTAATCGGGAATCGATAATCCGCAATAATTCAAGCGAGCCGGCTGCGGTTATATCCGGCAGATTCGGCCTGAGTGGAATGAATACGACGGTTACTACCGCCTGCGCATCGGCGACTCAGGCCCTGGGCACCGCTTACGGGGCCATCAAAAGAGGACATGCAGACCTCATGTTGGCTGGAGGCGCCGACTCAATGATAAACCCGGTGGGGCTGGTATTTTTCGTGCTGCTTGGTTCGGCCGCCTTATCGAAAATCGAGCCTGAGTGCCTTTGCCGTCCTTTCGACCGAAAAAGGTCCGGACTGGTCATGGGCGAAGGGGCGGGTATTGCCGCCCTGGAAGATGAGTCTCACGCGCTTGCTCGAGGCGCAAGGATTTATGCTGAAGTTGCCGGATACGCCTCGACTATGGATGCGTGGCGGCTGACTGCTCCTCATCCTGAAGGGCAGGGGGCGGAGGGTTCGATGTCTCGGGCATTGGCGGATGCGGGGATCGGGCCTGGTGAAATCGATTATATAAACGCTCATGGCACATCAACGAAGCTGAACGATCTGGCCGAGACAATTGCCATAAAGAACGTTTTTGGAGAATGTGCAAACCAACTTGCGATAAGTTCGAGCAAGTCACTGATCGGTCATCTGCTGGCTGGCTCGGGTGGACCGGAGTTTGTGTTTACCGTACTCTCGGTTGCCTGCGATGAAATCCATCCGACAATAAATCTATCCAATCCGGACCCGAAATGCGATCTGGATTACGTTCCGAATGTGATGCGACAAAAAGTCGTTCGTGCAGCCCTGTCGAACTCATTCGGCTTTGGCGGGCAGAATGCCACGATTGTGGTAAGGAAGTATTCAGGTGCGAAGTGAAATGAAGCTGGACCTAAGCGGAAAGACCGCCCTTGTTACCGGGGGCGCGCGTGGTATCGGCGCGTCCATAAGCCGGACGCTCGGGACTGCCGGCGTGAAGGTTGTAATAAACTACAATAAATCCGGCGATAGGGCCGAAAAGCTCCGGGATGAGCTATGCTCAGAGGGATTTGAGTCGGAGATTTTCCAGGCGGACGTGAGCGAACCGGCTCAGGTGGACAGGCTTTTTCAATTTATCAGAAGCTATTCCGGGCAGCTCGATATCCTGGTAAACAATGCCGGCGTGATTCGTGACACGCTCCTGCTCACCATGAGTGTTGCGGACTGGGATAGGGTCCATGACGTAAACCTCAGGGGAGTGTTCCTGACGGCCCGCATGGCCGCTGAAATGATGGTGCCCAGACACTGCGGGAAGATGATAAACATCGCCTCGGTGTCAGGAATTCGCGGCGGCCGGGGCCAGACCAACTACGCATCGGCCAAAGGCGGGTTGATCTCATTTACCCGCGCTTGTGCGATCGAACTTGCGCCCAAGGGAATTCAGGTAAATGCGGTCTTGCCCGGTTTTATCGAAACGGAAATGAGCGTCCGTGCCAGGCGGCGGGCCGCAGAAGCGGTTCTGGACCGCATCCCTGCTCAGAGATTCGGCAAGCCGCAGGAAGTGGCTAACCTGGTCCTCTTCCTTGCCTCAGAACTTTCGGATTACATTACGGGGCAGGCAATTCCGGTGGATGGAGGTTTGAGCGTCTCATGATACACATCTTGCAGGGGGTCGACATCGTGCCTGTTTCGAAAATGAAGAGCATCATGCTCGCGCGCCCGGAATTCGCTTCGGAAATCTTCACAAAAAGGGAGCGGGAATATTGTTTTTCCAGGCCAAACCCCTACGTTCATCTGGCTGGGCGGTTCGCGGCCAAGGAAGCTTGTCTGAAGGCGCTCGGAACGGGATTGTCAGGTAGCGGAATAGACGGCGCGCTACGCGAAATAGAAGTCGCGCCGGAGAAGTCCGGCAGACCTTCTCTCCGGCTCAGTGGCTGGACAGAAAAAATCGGACGCCGGAAAAGAGTTTACCAGTACACGGTATCCATTTCTCATTCAGGGGATTTTGCCATCGCGTCCGTAATTCTTGCCGCCGACAAACCGGACTAAGAATCAGGGAGGAAGCCGTTCCATGCGATACCTTCTAGTTGATCGAATCATGGCCCTTGAGCCTGGGAATAAAATAACCGGCGTGAAAAATGTCGCCATGAGCGAGGACTTTTTGGAATTCCATTTTCCAAAAAACCCGATCATGCCGGGCATAATGCTCCTTGAAGCTCTCGTTCAGCTAAGCGGCTGGCTCGATGCGGCATCTTCCGATTTCCGGAAATGGTTTCTGGTTTCGAGGGTGTTGAAGTGTAGTTTCTACGGCTTTGTTCTTCCCGGTGACCAGGTGGAACTGACTGTGAGCGTGAGTCCCGCACCTTCGCATGACCTCAAAATCTACAGCGGGGCTGCCAGGGTCAATGAAAAACGCAAGGTCAAGGCGGAGTTTCAGGGGAACCTGATCAACCTGGAAACCATCGAGGAAGTGGAAGAACAGAAAAGGTTTTTTCAAATACTTACCCGCAGAGATTGAGGAATTTAGGAATTCAGTCAGGGGTTAATTCTTCAATCCTTTAATTAGTATCTAAGGGTTTCTCGATGTCTTTGCAAAGGCGGGTTGTCGTAACGGGAACGGGCCTGGTCACGCCTCTGGGAAGCGGGGTCGAGGCTAACTGGAGGGGTCTGCTGGCCGGCAGGACTGGAATCGAACGCCATGAGCGCGCAGGCCTGCCTGAATATCTCCAGTTCTTCGGACAAGTCAAGGGGCTGGAGCGCCCGAATGGTATTCCAGCCAACATGGCCGGTCAAGTGCGGTTCCTGAACCGAGGTTCGGTACTCGGGTTTGAAGCCGCAAAGGAGGCCGTGGAGAGATCGAGTATCGATCTTTCGACGGTTCCAAGGGAGCGCAGGTCTCTGGTGATAGCTTCGGGGGACCTTACAAAGGTCGGATACGAGTTCATGCACCCCGCCCTCAAGGATGCTACAAAGCACGTCGAAAAAGGAGCGGATTTGTCTATCCTCAACAAATCCGCCATGAACAAGGTAAATCCATTTTTCCTGCTCGAATCCATTAGCAATAATCTTTTCAGCTTTCTCTCGGCTGTCTTAGAGTTTATGGGTCCAAACACGAGCCTTGCAAGCCTTTCGCCCTGTGGCGCCCACGCCCTGGAACTCGCCTGCCGCAAAATCAGTGCGGCAGAGGCGGATGTTGCACTTGCCGTAGGTTGTGGATGCTGGATCACTGAAGTCCCCATGTACGAAATGGACGGACTCGGGATCCTGTCCAAGTGCAGGCATGGTGCGGCTTCATTCAGGCCCCTTGACCGGGCGCGGGATGGATTCATTGCCGCAGAAGGGGGCGCCGCCATATTGATCGAGGACAACGAACGGGCAAAGGCCAGGGGCGCCCGGATTCTGGCCGAAATAAAAGGGTTTGGCAACTGCATCGAGGTCCCGCAGGCAAAAGGCTTGAGCGTTCCGGAGCAAATTTCGAAAAATTCCATCAACGCCGCTCTGGAGGACGGGGCCGTCGACTGGCGGGATCTGGCTTTTATATGCCCTCACGGAAGTGGGACGCGCAAAGGGGACCGCTCCGAGCTTAACTCGATCGCTCAAATCATGGGCGCTCCAAAAGATGATGTTCCCGTTTGCGCCCTCAAGGCTTATACCGGGCACATGGGTGCGGCAAGCGACATCTGTGAAGTTATCCTTGGTATTGCAGCAATTAATGAAGGCCTTGTTCCGGGGACGCTCAACTTCTCGAAAACCGAAGCAGCTTTCGAGGGCATGGGTATTTCAGCCTCGACCAGGGAGGCCAGGGGAAGAAGCTTTCTATCTGTTAGTTATGGAATAATCGGCCAGTGCTCGAGCGTTCTGGTCGAGGGCCGGGCGCGCTGAAGATGGGGAAAAAAGGGAAAGGCAAGACTTTCCAGATTGTCGAATACCTGGCTTTTTATACTACTGTTGCCATCGCAAGGTCACTCTCTCTAGGGGTGCTCCGGGTAATTTGCGGATTTCTCGGATACTTGCTCTACGCTGCTATACCTCGAAGACGTAAAATAGCCCTGCAAAATATCAAGATCGCCTTCGGCGACAAGATGAGTGAAAAAGAGATAAGAGAGCTTGCCCGCTTGAGTTGCAAAGCTTTCTTGTTGACTGCCGTTGAAATGATCAAATCGCCTTTTCGCTTGGAGGGCGCCAGGATCATCCGCGACCGCCACTACAAGACCGAACATCTCGAACATCTTTTTCAGAAGGCAAAGATGATTCATGACGAGGCGGGAGGATGTATCTTCGTTACCCCGCACCTTGGCAACTGGGAACTGATGCCCTATGTCAGCGCTCTGATCGGCATCCCACTTGCCATAGTCATTCGCCCGCTCGACAATCCTTATCTCGAACGCGCTATTTTCTCCAGCCGCATCACAAGCGGGCATTTCATGATTCCTAAGAAAAACGCAATGTTCTTACTGGAACGCATGCTGCGGAAGGGAAAATCGGTTGGGATGCTTCCGGATCAAAAGACCAGCAGGGGGCTAAGGGTAAAATTTTTCGGAGAAAACGCCACAGTTACTCCGATCCCGGCGATGCTCGCTATCAGGTATGGGCGCCCGGTTGTCGTTGTCGCAGCGTGCCGCACTAACGATCCTTACTTTTTTGAAGGATTCGTTTCGGACCCGATTTGGCCGGACCCGCATAGTGCGGATGAGCGCTCCGAAATGGTGCGAATCACCGGAGAAATAAATCTGAAAATGGAGGAAATAATCCGGAGGTATCCCGAACAGTATTTATGGATGCACAATAGGTGGAAAGCATCTGACAGAAAGCCAATTTTTGTAAATAAAAACAGCGATCCGGGGCCCTGACAGGGTTATGAAAAAGGGTTCTGTGCTAAAGCTCCGAAATTCAAATCGGGCGGCGTTATTCCAATCAAACCTCGTCTCCAGCTCTTTTTTGAATTGCCATCCTCTGAATAAGAGCATCGAAAGAATTATTTCTTAAGAATGCGCCGAAACCATTACGATAGGTTTCGACCGTACCTACTCCATCGATTATCACATCTCTGATCATCCACTTCCGGTCTTTGCGCTCCAGTATATAGTCGACCGGGATGTGCTCATTGGTTCGCATTATTATAGTGCTCACTTTTATGTATTTACCTTCGGGAGTCTCACCGGGGTATTGAATTGTCTCCCTTTTGAGGAAGTCCAAAACGCGCCTGGAATAGGAATCCGTGAAAATAGCTGTGAAAAGCGCCTGATACTGCTGGCGCTGCGTTGCTGAAAGCTTCTCCCAATAGCCTTGCAACGATTCCCTGGCCATTTCCCCGGACAGGAAATTTTCAGAAATCAGTTTCCGAATCTGTGCAGCCCGTTCTTTGCGGTGTTCAGACCCCTGGAGTGCGGGCTTAGTCTGGATGTCCATGGCCTCGTCGAGCACTGAGCGCACTTGGTCGGTAGCGCCCGATTGCGCTCTCAGAGGCGCGGCGGTCCCGATGACGATCAAAAAGAATGCGAAAAGAAAATTCCATACCCTAACACTCAACATTCACAGCCTCCTTGTCAGCAACCGGGGCCGGCTCCTTCATGAAAGACAGAATTGCGGGCAGGATGAACAGTGCAGCAACAAGAACGCAGAGGCTTCCTGCCCAGGCCACAAAACCCAGGCTGAAAATCCCCCTGTGGTTTGATATCATCAACGTGCCAAAGCCAATAGTGGTGGTTAAGGCTGCCAGGATGACCCCTTTGCCCGTACTGAAAGCAAGACGTCCATACCCTGTCCGGCCCTCTCTCCATCTATTAAGAATGATCACCCCGTATTCTACGCCGGCCCCTACCACGAGCGGCATGAATATGCTGTTTGCAAGATTGAAATCGAAGCCTGCTGCTCCCATTATGCCCACTGTCCAGATCGTCCCTACCACGAGTGGGATAAGAGATATAAGCATAAGCCGCAAACTTCGGAATGTAAATTGAAGAAGCAGCGCGATGGCGACCAGTGCGTAAATGGAAGCGTTAATTGAGGCTTTCTTGAAAGACGACGCAAAAACATACAAATTAATGGGGTCGCCCAAGACGTCAGGGTTCACCGATTGGAGGTCGTTGACAAAGCGCGTCAGTGCTCCTTCCTCCCAAATCGACTCCTTGGGATAAATCCTGATAAGGTATTTGCCTTCCTCAAAAAACTGGTCTCTCAGTTGCAATGGGATGTCCAGAATGCTCATTGGAGAAGCGGAAGAGCTCTCTTTTATCAGGGTCCACTGCTCGATAATGTCTTTTTTAAAACGCCGGCGGTATTCGAAAAGCCTCTCGGACTCAGTGGGTGAATTGTCAAGCGATTGGACGATCCTGTCTATCGATTCCTTGACTTTAACCATTTGTCCTACCAGCGGCTTGGAGGCTCCCCACTTCTCAGCCTGTTCATCCTGCATCTTGAACCTGATCCTCTGAAGGACCTCAATCAATTCGGCCTTGTAGGATGAACCGACACTTGGCTCTACTGTCCCATCGAGGTTGCTGTGGCCACGTTCCGTTGCCCAGTGTGCAACAGATGGTTTCAGTTCGGGAACCAGAAGCGCAATAGACCTCAAAACCGGTATTTTTTCTTCCTGGTTCTCAGGAAGCAGTGAGAAAATATTATCCACCTGCGAAACGGTCCGCAGTGCTTTGAATTTTGCCGACTCGGTTTTCGCTTCTTCAGACGAGTGGGTGAGGACTCCCGCCGAAATTATCGAGCGGTCGGAATTCTCGACCAGGACTTTTTCCCAATAGACCGATTCCGAGTCTTTAGGCTGGAGGCGCAGAGGATTCAGATCGAACCTCACGCGGGAAGCGCTGACGGAACCCGCTATACTGAGGATCAGAGCTGCGGCGAGAATAGTTCGTACGCCTCTGGGGCCGAGCCGCAGAAGATACCTGTTATTTCCCTGAGTGGCGGATCGTCTGCAAAGAGGCTTTTCGACAGCCAGATAGTGACTCAGTGCAGGCAGTACCGTGAAGTCGGCCAACACGATAAAAAGAATTCCCATCCCGGTTATCATGCCTAGTTCCATCAGTCCCCGAAAACCGGTAAGAATAAAGGGAAGGAAAGAAAATGCGGTGCTCAGACCCGCCAGCATTATCCCGGGGCCTGACTTGTCCATGACCCTTTTGATGACAGCGGAGCGACTCCCGTCATAGAGATCTCTTTCCTCCTCAAATCGGGCAAACCAGTGGATCGCGTAATCAACTCCAAGACCGCAGAGCATCGGCGCAAAGACGATCGAAAGGATATTCAAATGACCTATGAAAACCGCCGTCCAGCCAAATGTCCAGCAAAGACCCACGGCAAGAGACAGGGTTATTATCAACGGATGGCGAAACCCTCGAAGAAACAAGACCATTACCAGCATGACTCCCAGCATAGATAACCAGGTCGCATTGGTCATATCCGCCATTGCCGTTAGCATTTCATCGTTGCTAAGCGCTTCCTGCCCTGTGACCCCGGCTTCACAGTCACTGAAGCCGGATGTCTTGAGGTCATGTATATAACTTCGCAGTAGGCTAAGCGATCCCAGAGTCTTGCTCACCTCTCCGAGAACTTGGCTGGGCATCACCTCGGCTATGAGCAACTTCTTTTTGCCTTCCCAAAGGTAGCCCTCTTTTTCGAGATCCCACGCCCCGCTTTTAAAAAATGAGGACCAGGGGGAAACATACTTTTGTGTGCCGGAAAGATATCCTGAACAACCATCCAGAACCTTTATCAGAAATTCGAGGTCCAACGGCTTGGTCTCTTTGCCGGGGTCTTCCGGGGTCACCTTCTCGTCGAGAAAGCCGGTAAAAAACTCGCCGACCATCCTGGAGGCCATATCCTGGTTTACCAGTTTGAAAAAATTAAGCAGGTCAGGGTTAACGGCCATCTTGTGGACGAGAACAGAGTTCCGTTCGAGTGTGTTCCTGATACTGACGAGTTCGGGTTTATCGAGGTAATACAGCAGCCACTTCTTGAACTCATCCGGATTTATTCTGTAAAATACGTCTTCAAAATGTTCGGGGTCTGCATGGATTTTTGAAACTATGGCGTTCATGAACTCGATGGCCCTGTTCTGTGTAGGGCCTCGGACGACAAGCGCGAAGGTGGTTTTACCGTGGAAATTGAATTCGCCCAATATGCGCGTTTTGGCTATAAGGGGATGTCTGGGGGAGATGAGCTCAAGCTGCTCGGTTCGCACTTCAAGCCGAACAGCCGCAAGCCAGAGCGAGACGATCACGCTCAACAATGAGACCGCTAGAATAAAACGTGGCCTGGGAAGGACCCAAGCCACGAGGTCTTTCGAGAATCTCGCAAGCAGATTCATTCTTGTCCTGGCCGGAAACCTGTAACAATTTTCATATAAACATCAGATATGCGCTTCCCCGGGAGGTTTTTCAAGGCATATCGGTTCTTTTGCCTGTCGCGTAATCTAAACGCGCAAGCGACACGTGGTAATTGTACAACGACCGGAGATATTCACCCTGGTTTTTTCCATAACGGTCTATGGCATCGAACATATCTCGGGCTGTGCCGATCCCCAGATCGAAATTGGAAAAAGCCGTAACAATCCACCGGCGTGAACCAACGGCCGCCTGCTCATAAGCCGTGAAGGATTTGTTGGCTTCAACAGCGTCCTGATAATATTTTAACACCTCGACGGGGATATTTTTTTCGGCGAATTCCTGAGTATTGCGCATCTTTTGATACTCAGCCCTCGCTTTGTCCAGCTTCCCCTGTCCGATACCGAAATCCCAGTGCCATTGAGCCCCGGCAAAAAATCCGGCGTAAACATGATTGAATTGATCGGTTATGTATGAATTATCGAATTTTTGACGGTCGGGCGCGCCGGCAAACGATCCTACGGCGGCGGCAAAAAAGGAGGGATACAGGTCGGCTTTGGCGGCGTCGGTCAGTTTTCCCTTAGCTTCGACCCCTTTTTTCACTTCCAGGAGCTCGGGTCTATTTGCTAAGGCACGCTGGGCATATTCCTCTTCAGGTTCAAGGTTCACCGGATTTTTGGGCAGTTCAGTCTCTTTGATCATGAATTCTTCGTTGTCGGGCAATCCGATTGCTGTTTTTAGAGCGGCGTAGGCGGTGCGAGATCCTGAGTCGGCCTTGGCGGCAAAGGCCTTAACCTCGCCTGTAAAAGCGTCCATCCGGTAAAGATCGCTGGGGTCAACATTTTTTGCTTTCAGTTCGATTAACCGTTTGATGCGCTTGCTGGCGTCATTTATGTACGTGTCGGCATCCCTGGCGGCGTTCTTGCCCTGCAGCGCTATAAGATATGCGTAGTAAAGCTCCTTGACGTTAAGAACGGTCTTGTTTTGCTGTTGTTCCCTGGCCGCTGTCCGAGCTTCGACCCCTAATGCGGCGGCATCTTTGCGGTTGGATATCTTCCCGAAGGTATAGAGGGGTTGTGTGATAGCAAAATCGAGCCTTCCGAAAATACCGATATTCCATGGTTCATCACGCGAAAGGATCGTGCCCGCGGCAGGACCTGTCACTATGACCGTGGGGGTTTTAGCGTCTTCGGCCGGACCGGTTATTGCTGTAAGATCAAACTGTGGGAGCAGGCCGCCCTTCGCCTCTTTATATTGGCTCTTGGCCGCCAGTATGTCCTGTTCGGCCATTTTTAACTCAGGGCTGGTCTCCAGTGCCATTTGGACAAGTTGATCCAGACTGAAGACCCTCGGTTCGGCCGCTTGAGAAGCTCCAAATTTCAACGTGATGATAAAAACACAAAGGAGCACCAGTATGGAACGGCTTTGAAGAACGGCTTTCTCACTCATCGCGCCACCTTCGTGAACTGGAATTAATTTCAGATTATCGGCAAGCTTTTATACAGTAATTGTCGTCTGATTTAAAGGATTAATCCTTCACTGCTTTTCAAAAAACTTAACTCTCCAGACCCAGGCATGTAGGCTTGAGCGTCATTTCGGCGGTATTGCACCGTGGAGTCTCCGTATTTTTCTTAAATTGACCGGTTTCAAACCTTTAAAGTGCCGGATTGGAAACCATGCTTTGAAAAAATTGACATTGGCCTCCATCTCTGGTAGCCAATTTTGTTCCCGGTCAGGTACATAACGAATGCGGGGGGCTGGCCACTGAGGTAGATTATGAGGCGACTGTTAATTATTAATGCTGATGATTTCGGATTGACCAGAGGGATTAACCTTGCCGTATCCGAATGCGCCGATGCCGGACTGCTTCGAAGCGCCAGCTTAATGGCCAACGGAGACGCTTTCGATGACGCGGTGGCAATTGTCAAAGAGCGGGAGGAGTTCGGGACGGGAATTCATTTTGTACTCACTGGTTTAAAACCGCTGTTGCCTATTGAGAAACTTTCCGGCCTTATCGGTCCTGAGGGGTTCCTGCCCTCAGGACCTGGCGAACTGTTGAAAAAAATCGCCGGGCAAAAAACGCTGAGGGATGCGATCAGAAGAGAGCTTTTTGCTCAGGCTGAGAGAGTTTTTGATTCCGGAATCACCCCTACGCATTTCGACAGCCATAAGCATGTTCATATAATTCCAACGGTGCTCGATATTATTATCGAAATAGCGGAACGTTTTTCGGTAAAATGGATGCGCGCACCTTTCGAAGCCAAGGGCGCGTGGAGGTTTTTGTCTGATCTGCAAATGGGCCAGCGGGCCAAATTCGTGAAACAGTTTGCTGTGGCTCACACAAGTATTCTTGCTCGACCGATTTTCAGGTCGCGGATTCGCAAGGCTGGAATTCAAACGCCTGCCGGGTTATATGGAATTTCTCCCACCGGGTTCATCAACGAAAAAATTATTCGGCGCATCTGCCGGACGCTAAAGCCGGGCCTAAGCGAGTTAATGACTCATCCGGGCATAGTGGACGCGGATCTTGTCCGCCGCAAGTCACGGCTGCTCAGTTCCCGGGCAAGGGAAAAAGAACTCCTCGTTTCCGAAAAGGTGAAAAAGCTATTTGAAGAGTACGAGATAACGGTCCTCCATTTTGGAGAGATGAATCAGTGAGCGATTATGGTGGGGAAAGGAATGCAATTCCTCGCATGATAGACTTATATAATACCCCTCACGAAAAAAATGGATAAGAGCTGGACCTTGCGTGCAGCCATGCAGAGCGCACAGACATTAAACGTGGTGCGTTTGAAGGCAAGCCAAATGTTAAACGCATCATAAAGTGAAGTGAAAATGGTGTCTAGGTTTCGCTTCGCGGGGCTTCGCCCCCACTTCACTCTGTGAAGTGGGCTTGCCCGGCCTCCCTTAGCGACATGTGAGCGCGTAGCGCGGAGGCCGACCGCTCATTCTGGACAGCCCACCCACCCACCCGCGAGACGGGGCGGGAGCGGGAGGCCTCAATGGTCAAACGGCTTGAGATGAATGTGCTTTATCTCTTCATTTAGAAAAAACCTGCTTTCCTTTACTTTCTTCTCAAGCATACCCGTTGTGAAAATAACTTTGTTCGCTGCTGCGAAACTGCTGAGGCTTTTGACCGCCCCCAGCGTAACCAGAGTGTCCAGGCATACGGCGTAAACTATTTCGTTATTATCCTTCACGGCTATAACGTCAACCGGCCGGTCAGCGATGCGTGGAGGCATGTAGTCGGCGACAGTACTGAAGCCGAGTTCCTGCAGCATCCTGTATAGATGGCACTGAAGCGTTCTGTGAACGGCCCGTTCGCTTCGAAAGGGTTTGGGAATCCTGAGCCACGCTTTTTCGAGTTTGCTTTTCCATAAATCCAGATTACGGTCCAGATCTTCGTTCATTTCACCCTCCGCTCAGATTATCACCAGTTCTTCGGTGGCTGTATTCAGAGATTCAATGCCATCACTTGTGACAAGGTAGGTATTTTCGAGTCCTGCAATTCCTTCGTCCGGAATTATTACCTTGGGTTCGAACGCCAAAACCATTCCCTGCTGAAGCTCCAATTTTTGTCCCTGGGCGATAAATGGAAATTCGTCGACCTCAACGCCTATTCCGTGTGCGACAAAGGTAACCCTTGGATCTGAGCAGCCCATGAACCACGTGGCCCATCCAGCTTCTCGAGCCCAGCGCCATACGGCCTCATAGAGTTCGCCCGTGATGGCGCCCGGACGTGCCAGGTCCCTGAAACGGGCGTGCACCGACTGAACGAATTCGTAAGCGCTGGCGAGCCTGGGGGGAGGCGGGCCGATGCAGAAATTCCTGGTTTGGTCGTTTGCATAACCGTTCCACATAATCATTGTATCGACGCTCACAATTTCACCGGCGATTATTTTTCTGTCTCCGGCGCCTTGTCCGAATGCCGGCGAAATGCCCGGACCTCCCGTAGGCCCATCAGTATAGGAAGGGACTGCGGCATTGGGTCCCGAGAGAATATGTCCGAAAACCATCTCCATGTTAAAGGCCCTTAAGCGAGTCATTCCTGAATTGCCGGCCTTGCGTGAGACAGCCTCCAACTCGGCGCACAGTTCGAGTTCGGTCATTCCCGGCGTGAGAAGATGCGGGACCGATTCAGATACCAGTTTCGATATGGCGGCCGCATCCCGCATTATCCGGATTTCCCATGATGATTTTATCGTGCGTACCTTACGTATGGGGCCGCTTATGTCAACGATCTGCTGTTTGGGAAAGATCTTTTCGTCGTAGATGAAAAATGCGTTGGCCGGGAGTACGTCCAGCTCGAAACCGATTGTTTTGGGTTCGCTGGTCCCGCATGCTTCAAAGGTGGCTTCGCGCACTTCAACCAGGTTCTTCATCTGGATTATGGGACGCAGAGGCGATTCCGCCTCAGCACGCGCAAGGCTTCGCCGTACAAGGAAGACCGGGTTCCCTGAGGAGGGCACAATGAGATGAGAATCCTGAACCGTGCCTGTGAAGTAGAATAGATCGGCATTTTGCCGTATTACTGCGGCATCGACTCTATTTGCCCTGAGTAGAGCTTGCAGCGCGACAATCCTGTTTGCAATCTCGCTTGCGGGTACGATCTGCAATTGTTTTCCTCCAATCTGTTCAGACAAACAATCCGCGCCCAGGTCAGTGAATGCCTGCTCCAGATGAAGCCCCCCCGGAGCGCCCCTTTCTCAGTAATAAAGTAAGCGGAATGAGAATGGCCGTCGCGATGGAAAGTGCATAAAAAGTGTCGTTGAACGAAAGCATGCTCGCCTGACGCAAAATCTCCTGGTAGAGGAATGCAAGTCCTCCCGTTGATGGGGCGGCGGCCGAATGATTCATCTGAAGAAAAGCCTGCGTCCTGTGATAGGCCTCCCGGAAGGCGGGATTGTAAGCAGTAATTCTTTCAGAAAGAAAGGTCTGGTGGACTTGGGTGCGTTGCGAGAGGAGCGTGGCGCTGAAGGCGACTCCGAAACTGCCCCCAAGGTTTCTCACGAGGTTGAAGACTCCGGATGCGTTGCCCATCTGCTCCACCGGGACGTTAAAGAAAGCTGCCGTGGAAAGGGGAACAAAAAACAGCCCAAGGCCAAAACCCTGGACTAGCCGAGGCAAGGCTATCGAGTAAAAGTCCGCCTGGAGGTTGAAATTCGACATCATCCATAATGAATAAGATGCGGTGCCGAGACCTACGAACAGGAGGAGCCATGGTTTGATTCCCTTTCTCATCAAAATGCCCGCAAGAGGCATTACAAGAAAGCTCGATATACCTCCCGGACCCAGGATCAGTCCGGCCCAAAGCGCCGTATATCCCATTAGCTGCTGAGTGTAGAGGGGCAGCAGAACGAAGCTCCCGAACAGAGTGAAAAAGCCCAGAAACATAATTATAGTGCCGGCGCTGAAACTCCTGTCCCTGAAAACCCTGAGATCGACAACGGGATGTTCGGTGTGCAGCTCCACAATAATGAAAAAAGTCAAAGCCAGCACAGCCGTAATTGAGAGGATAACAATGAAATTAGACTGAAACCAGTCCTCACGCTCCCCTTTATCCAGGACGATTTGAAGCGCGCCAAGGCCAAGGGTGAGCAAGAAAAGGCCCCATCTATCGATGCGGAACACTTCCCGCTTTATATAGGCCGGATCGTGGATGAAAAAAGTCGTCATGAAGACGGCGAGTGCTCCGGCCGGCAGGTTGATGTAGAAAACCCATCGCCAGGACCATTGATCCGTAATCCACCCGCCTATGACCGGTCCAACTATGGGGGCCATTACCACGCCCATTCCGAAAACGGCCATTGCCATACCGTGTTCGCGCCGCGGGAAGGTTTCGAGCAAAATTGCCTGAGAAAGCGGCTGGAGTCCGCCTCCGCCGAGACCTTGCAGGACCCGCGCCATTATGAGCATGCTAAGCGATGGCGCAGCGCCGCAAAGAATCGAGCTGGCCGTGAAAAGCAAAAGGGAAAATATCAGATAGCGCTTCCTGCCGAAAACGCTGGCCAGCCAACCGGTAATAGGAATTATGATGGCGTTGGAGACAAGATAGGACGTAAGTACCCATGTGACCTCGTCCACCCCCGCGTTCATGCTCCCCTGAATATGTGGGAGGGAGACGTTGACTACACTGGTATCCATAACCTCGATGAAGGTCGGGAGCATCACCGAGAGGGCTACAACCCATTTATTGACCCTGGGGCGGTACTCGATCTCAGAGGTCATGGCTTTTCTGAGGATGGCCGCAGAGCGATATTCGGGGTGTTTTGCAGCAGATGCGAACCACTTCTGTCCGCCACATTTATGGTCACTTCCAGAGACGCTCCGACCCTCAGTGGATGGTCAGGGGGGGGTGGTTTGTCAAGTTCGATCCTTACCGGAACCCGCTGAACGACTTTGATCCAGTTGCCGGTGGCATTCTCGGGCGGAATGAGGGAAAAAGCTGCGCCGGTCCCTGCCCTAATTCCGGTCACTTTCCCTGTGTACGGGTATCCGGGATAGATGTCGGCCGATACCGAGGCGGGCTGCCCGATACGCACGTTCGTGAGCTGAGTTTCCTTGAAATTTGCTTCAACGTAGATCTTGCTCAGAGGGACAACGGCCATCAGGGCCTGTCCGGGCTCAATCCGGTCGCCCACCTGAATATTTTTTTGGGCGATGTAGCCTTCAATTGACGCCGTAATCACGCAGTAAGAGAGATTGAGCCGAGCCGCCTCAAGATCGGCCACTGATTTGTTACGTTTAGCTTTGAGAGCCTCAACTTTGTGGAGCTGGACATCTACGTTGGCCCGTTCGCTTCTTGCGGTCTGAAGCTGAGCCCTGGCTCTAGCCACCTGTTGAGAAGAGGCCGCAAGGGCCGACTCTAAGGCGGCTATCTGGGAATCTACCGCTCGCAGTTGGGCCTTTGCCTTGTCATAGGCCGTTTGTGCCTGCTCTCGCTGGCGTTGGGTCCCAGCGCCGGAAGCTGAAAGACTGTCGAAGCGTTTGTAGTCGCGCTCAGATTGGACCAAATCGGCTGTAGTGGCGGCGCGGCTGTTCCTTAATTGTTCAATATTGTGCCTGGTTTGAGTCTCTGTGTCCTGGGCAGCCTTGAGTACAGCCTCCGCGGCCTCTACCTGAGAGGATGTCTGGATATTGACCGGAGGCACCATTATTTCTGCGGCTTTGAGTTCGGCCTCATCTCCGTCGAGCGCCGCCTTTGCTTTATCTACGGCAACTTTGTAATCGGCTGAGTCCAGTTCGATGAGGGGCTGTGCGGTCTGGACCGCAAAATCGTTATCCACGAACACTTTGAGGATAGTTCCGGGAATTCGGGCGCTAACCATCGCGCTGTCCGCCCTGGCATAAGCATCATCGGTAGATACATAATTTCTCTCGAAAACCCACCAGTAGATGCTCGCCACAACTACCACAACCAGGACGATGAATCCTCCGATCTTGATTCGCCGCGCACCGCCGTTACTCTTCGGGCGCTCGGATTCGATTGGTTTTTCGTTTGCCATATTCGATGCCATGAAAGCCCGTCGCAGGGCGGAGTCTGTTGTGGGTTTATCCCCTCCCGCGTGTGAAGTGGGGTCCTTTCCGATCGAAACTAATCTATGGGCCCGCCAATTGCCCGCTCCAGTTCAGCCTTGGCAATTTCGTACCCGTAGAGGGCCTGATAAAAATCCGCACGCGTCTGGGCCAGAAATACCTGTGCGTTCAAAACCTCCAGGAATATCGCGACTTGCTCCTTGTACTGGAGAGTGGTGATACGGTCGTTTTCTTCGGCCTGTTGCACAGCGACCCTGGTAGTGTCGATGTTTGCTTTCGCCACCTTTAACTGTTCGAAAGCGTCTTCCACCTGGAGCCGGATCTTTTGAAGAAGGTCGTCGCGTCTGTGCTCGATCCCTCTCAGGCGATACTCCCATTCGAGTTCGGAAGCTCTTGTCTTGCCCCCCTCAAAAAGATTCCAGTCCACTCTTAGGCCCACGGATGCGTTTTCACTGTTTGCGAATGGATTTTTATCGGCCGTGAAATCTTCGCCTTCCCGGTAATATTGAGCAAAAGCGGAGATACGTGGGTAATAGCGGCTCCGGGCCGCTGCTTTTGAGTATTCGGCCTGCTGAATCGAGGCTTTGATGGCCAGGTATTCGGGTCTTTTCTCCTCGGCAGCCGAATAAAGTTGATGCAGATCGGGGACCTGGTAAGTTCTTTCGTCTATTCCGGCCAGTTCGACTTTTTCCTGCAAGTCGAGGTCCATGAGTTGATTCAGGTTCGAGCGAAGAACAATTAATTGTTTTACGGTGCTTCTCTCCCGCTGCACCGCTTCAGACAGGGCGACATCGGCTTTGAGGATATCGTTCCGAGCGGTGACTCCCTGCTGGTAATTGGCCTCCGCGTTCTTTTTCTGCACTTCCAGGCTTGCCACATTATCACGCGCCACTTCAACGAGTCTTTGCCCAAGGAGGGTCTGGAGGTACGCGATCTGAACGTCGCGCATGAGGTTGAGGCGGGCTTCCTCGAGCTGGTATTGAGATATCTTGAGGCCAAGCTTGCTTGCCTTGTACTGGGACTCCAGTCCGAACCCGGTAAACAGAGGTTGGACCAGATCGACCTGCCACCTGTTGATGGTTTGTATCGAAAACGGGAGCTTGTAAAAGTTCAGCTCGGGTAACGAGACGGTGGGCTGGTTGGAGAGCCGTGTAAATGCATAAGACCCGTCGAGCTTAGGAAAGAAGTCGGCTCTAGCCTGTGAGACCTTTTCCCCGGCCACCGAGACGTCCTCGAAAGCGGCCCTGTAAGCCCTGTTGTGCGCCAGCGCATATTCTACGGCGGCTTCTTTGCTCAGAGACTGGGGCAGGTCGATGCGTGCAACTTCTGCCCACGCTGTTAAGGGGACAAATAAGCCAAGAAGTACGAAAAGGATGTTTAGGCGTTTCATTGTTGCACCTGGCGCCGCCGTTTCAGCAGCTTCACCATTTCCGGGAAGCTAAGCTCCGAAAGAGAGTCGATCACCTTGTCCGCCTCAGTAAGTTCAGGTACCGAAAACGAGTTTGTAACGGCAATGACCAGAAGCCCCGCCGATTTGGCCGATCGGATCCCGGCGCGGGTATCTTCGATTGCAATGCAATTCATCGGGTCAAGGCGCCTGGATCCCTGGAGCTGCCTCAGCCGCTCTATTGCAAGAAGATAGGTCTCCGGGTCGGGCTTGCTCTTCTTTACTTCGTCTGCTGCCACAATTGCGAGAAACGCTCTTTTGAGACCTAATGATGCAATGAATGCTTCCACTTCATGCCGGAGCGCCCCTGAGGCTACAGCCATCGGGATTCCTCTGTCCAGCAGTTCCTTTACCAGTTCAACTACTCCGGGAAAACTGGGGACCCCCTGTTCGATGATCTCCCGGAGGGCCATTGACTTGGCTTCTATCAGCCTTTCGAGAGTCGCTTCCTCAAGCTCGATCCCCGCCTCTCTAAAGGCGTGGACGAAAGTGTCCCGGTCGTCAAAACCGATAAAATGCCCAATGTAGCGGGCATAATCATGTCCCAGGCGCAACGGGACAAGTACCTTCTGGAAGGCCCTGTAATGCAGCGGCTCGGTATCCACGAGAATGCCGTCGCAGTCGAATATTACCGCCTGAGGGTCCGGGGCAGAGTTGGATTCCATACAAGCCAACTAAAACTCCCTGGGAAATTTCATGATTGAGTCGCCTGTTTAGCACTTTTTCATGCTTCTGAAAATTTTTTTCATTTCAAACGATAACGGGTCCTTGCGACGCGATTGTCCTAAACCCGCTTCTCCTTCGCAAGAGGTGCTCCTGGCGCGAGCGCCAGAATGCCGCCGAGGGAGAACCGGGTGATATGATCGGCAATTCGTTCGATGCGGGTTGGATCAAAGCTCGGCGGACGGAGAGCCTCAATGATATGCCTCGCGGTATGATGGTGCAAACATTGTCCAACTATGCTGAGCGCGGTCAGGAACGTCGTCTCGCTCTCATCTCCGTCCGGTGACTTTTCTTCGTGCATCAGTTCCCGCACAATGCCGGCCAGATATGTGTAAAGAGGGCGGATCGAGTTTTCCAGCACCTGGTCGAAAGCACCGCTCGGCTCGGCGATTTCCTGCGCCATGAGCTTTCCATGCCAGGCAGGGAGACCTTCAGCCATAAAACGTAAAAGAAACGAGTGAATATATGCTCGAAGTTTTTCCTCCGCTGTAGCTTCCTGCGTGAGCCCTAAATCGGGCGGATATTTGCTCGCCGCCAGTTGGAGTGAATAACCGAAGACAGCCTCATAGAGCCCCTTCTTGTCCCTGAAGTGATAGTTGACGGAGCCGACGTGAGTACGGGCACGCTTGCAGATCTGTCTAACCGTAGAGGCTCGAAAACCATGCTGGGCAAACACATCTCCTGCCGCCTCGATCAGCCTTGTTTTCGTATCCTCCCTGTGTGTTGAGCTTTCCGGCATGTCGAAACCCCGCAAAAAGATGCTGGCACTCATTTGAAACAAACGTTCCAAACGAGTGTTTCAGACGCGTTTACCTGTTTCGCCAGGATTTGTCAATAGTGTTTTTTACAAGCCGACCCGGAAGAATAGCGCTGCAAAAAAGTTTCCCGGAAGCCGTCCTTTGAAGTTAAAATAGAATTTGAAGCTCGTTGCCCGCAGGCAGGTTTGAGCCCTGGCAAATCCAACACTTTTCATTATATGGCCGAAGCCGGTTTGCACCTTTAGGAGTCGTTTTGTTGCTGTCCGTAAATGATGTCTCGAAATATCTGGGAAAGAGGGAGCTTTTTCATGGGGTGTCCCTGCACGTGCATCCCGGCCGGAGGATCGGACTCATAGGTCCCAACGGATCCGGCAAATCCACTCTGTTCCAGATATTGCTTGGCGTTATTGAACCCGATTCCGGCAGTGTCGCCAAAACCAGGGGCCTTCGAATCGGACATCTTCCTCAGGAAATGGTTCCGGCGCGCAACAAATCCGTTCTGGCCCGCGCTACGGACGTCCATGAGGATGCACAACTGCTGCGGGCCGAACTGGAGTCGGTCCAACTGGAGCTGGATCGCGAAAAGGACCCTCAGCTTCTGACCGCCCTTGCAACGAAACACGCCAGGGCGCTCGAACGGGTCGAGTACCTGGTTGGATACGACTTTGAAGCAAGAGCGGAAAAAATCCTTGAAGGCCTGGGGTTTCAGAGCAGCCAGTTTGGCATTCCGGTATCGGAGCTTAGCGGTGGTTGGGTGATGCGCCTTGAGCTGGCGAGGCTTCTTTTGTCGGAACCTGACCTGCTGCTGCTCGACGAGCCGACAAACCACCTCGATCTGGAATGCCTTCTGTGGCTGGAAGATTATCTTCTGAATTGCTCATCGGCTTTTATCGTGGTCTCGCACGACCGTGCTTTTCTCAATAGAACGATTCAGCGCATAATTGAAATCGAGCAGGGGGCGCTCCACGAATACGCCGGGAATTATGATTTTTACCTCGAAGAGAAGGCTAAGCGCATGGAAGTGCGCCTTGCGACTTACAAAAACCAGCAGGACCGGATCAGGCAGCTCGAAAGATTCATAGACAGGAACCGCTACGATAAAAAGACGGCTGGGCAGGCTCAAAGCCGCATAAAGATGCTGGAAAGAATGGAGAAAGTTGAAGCTCCGGTTGCTGAGTCGCAAATCCATTTCTCATTTCCTCCACCGGCCCGGTCAGGGAAGAGAGTTATCGAGCTGCGGGACGTTAGCAAATCCTACGGCGATACCAACGTCTATTCCGGGATAGACCTCGTTATAGAGCGCGGGGACAAGATCGCTTTTCTCGGTCCTAACGGGGCCGGAAAGAGCACCCTTTTAAAACTTCTCGCCAGGGTTGTCCCGCCGAGTTCCGGAGAGCTGTCAGTGGGCATTCATACAACGGCCGGCTACTATGCGCAGCATCAATGGGAGCAGCTCAATCCCAACGCCACAGTCTTCGAGGAGGCGCTATGCGTATGCGGCGACATGCTCCAGACACAGCTGCGCGGGCTTTTGGGGGCCTTTCTGTTTCGCGGGGAAGACGTTCTGAAGAAAACGGCGGTGCTGAGCGGAGGGGAGAAGGCGCGCCTGGTCCTTTGTAAGCTCCTGCTTCAGCGCGCAAACTTTTTACTCCTCGATGAGCCGACAAACCATCTCGACATTTCATCCAGGGTGGTGCTGGAAAAAGCTCTTAATGATTTCCCCGGAACAATCTGCTTTATAAGCCATGACCGGCGGTTCATAAACTCTGTGTCAAACAAGATTCTGGTGGTAAAATCGGGCGAGATTCACATTTTTCCCGGCAACTACGACGACTTTCAGCGAATTTGGAAAACTCGCCTCGATGTCCCGCCTCAGAACGCGGCGAAGGGAAAGCCGGAGGGCAACGGTTCAGGCGCAAAAGCGCGCACCGTCCAAAAAAGAGCCGAGGCGGAGTGGAGGAAGCAACTCTTCGGCGCCAGAAAACCGGTTCAGGACCAGATTGAAAGTATCGAGCGAGACCTCGATTCCTGCCACGCTGAACTGGAGCGTCTCAAAGAGCAGCTTGCCGACGCAGAGACTTACAGACAGGCAAGACTGGCCGTGGAGACTCAATCCCAATACCGGCAGGCGCAGGACACGATTCACGAGCTAACCGGCCAATGGGAAGCAAAAGTTCTGGAGCTTGAGCAAATAGAGAAAAATTTTAGAAGCAGGAAGCGGGAAGCAAAAAATACGAAGCGGGTAGCGGGGAGCAGGAAGTGGGAAGCAAAAAATACGAAGCGGGTAGCGGGAAGCAGGAAGCGGGAATGAAGACTCCGGCAAAAACATTTCAGGACTTGGAAGTCTGGAAGAGTTCGCATGCCTTCGTGCTCGGTGTCTATCGCCTGACAGCAACCTTCCCGGCGGATGAGTTGTAGGCGGGGTGCCGGGGTAAGCGGAGACATGTAGGGTGGGCTAAGCGGAGCGCAGCCCACCAATTCTTTTCCGAACAGGGAACGGGAAGCAAAGAGCGAAGAGGAGGGAGCAGCGAGCGAAGAGAACCCATTTCCGGCAAGACGGCCGCAGGGAGCGAAAAAACCATTCCCGCTTCCCGCTTCTCGCTACCCGCTACCAAAGGATTTCAAATGGATATCCACCGGCTCATGATTTTTTGCAAGGTTATCGATCTGCAAAGTTTCACCAGAGCGGCTGAGGCTGTCAGCCTGGCGCAGCCCACGGTAAGCGAGCATATTCGAGCACTGGAGGAGTCGCTCGGAGAAAAACTCGTAGACCGGCTAGGACGCGAAATCCTGCCCACTCCAGCCGGGAAGGTCCTTTACAGGTACGCTCGCGAGATAGTCCAGCTTCGGGACAAGGCGGTGCAAGCCATCGGGAAATTCAAAGGCAACCTCTCGGGAGCCCTGTATGTTGGAGCGAGCACAATTCCAGGCACCTATATACTTCCGCGGTTCGTGGGGACATTTAAGGCAAGCTATCCATCGATCCAGATTACGCTTAGAATTGGAAGCAGCGGCGAAATAGCCCGGAAGATTCTCGACGGCAAAGTCGAGTTTGGAATAATCGGCGCCAGGTGGGATGAGAAGAGGATCTTGTTTGAAGAGATTTATGCCGATGAGTTGGTGCTGGCCGTTTATAAGGGCCATCCGTGGGAAGGGCGTGAAAATGTGGAACTCGATGAACTGGCGGGGATGCCCTTCATTCTGCGTGAAAGATCTTCGGGGACTCGTATGGTAATGGCCCAGGCACTCGATGCGGCCGGATTTGCCCCGTCGCTTTTGAATGTCGTTGCGGAAATGGGCAGCACCGAAGCGGTAAGAGAGGCGATTAAAGCCCGGGTCGGAGTATCTATAATCTCCTCATATGCCGTGAAGGAGGACATCGAAAGAAACAGTCTCTGTGCGGTTCCTCTGAGAGAAATCTGTATTCATAGGCCGTTTTTTCTGGCGCAAAGAAAAAATCGAGAACCCTCGCCGCTTTGTTCCGCCTTCTTGGAACACCTGAGGACGGAGGGCTGAGGACGGAAGACGGAGGACGGAGGACGGAAGACGGAGGATGGAAGACGGAGGACGGAAGACGGAGGGCGGAAGACTGAGGACGGAGGACGGAGGACGGAGGACGCGGAAATGTTGCACGCGAACGCGAAGAGCTTGGAGCAGTGTACGCCTCGCGGAGCGTCGAGATATTTCCAACCGCGATGGGTGACCATCTCCTATTCCGCGAGGGTATTCGGTCCTGAACATGATTTAATCAGCACCAGAGCACGAAGAGGGTTCGCAGCGCGGTGAAGAGAAAAAAGAACAGGGAGCATGAAGCGGGAAGCAGGGAGAAACCAAATTCCTGAACCCCTCAATCCCTAAATTCCTGAATCCCTAAATTCCTGAATCCCTAAATTCCTGAATCCCTCAATCCCAAAATTCCTGAATCCCTCAATCCCGCAATTGTTTGTCATTCCGGGTGAAGGTTTGCGGGGCATCTCAAAACCCAAACGCTGGACGAAAAGAACACTTGCGGTATGATGCGGAAAGGTTGACGCTTTCCGGAGCTATATTTGTCGATGTCCAGGAGAGATGTGGAGTTTACCCTTTTCGAGCCAACATAGAGGCCGTATGGCATCTCCGGAGAACCTTTTGAGAATCAAGCCCGCCTTAAACTGCTCTTTTCGCCAAAAACAGCGTTTTAAGCCCTTAAGAGTGGGAGAATTTAGTAATTTCTAAGCCATATACAAATACTTGTCTTGTTCCGACCTAATGCCATTAAGCATGGCGAGCAACATTCACCTGGTTATGAGTTCGCATGCCGACGAATAGGACTGTACTCGTCCCGGCTATATGATATTTTAGCGCAAAGTCGCATTTGGCAGCATTATAGTTTAGGTTTACTTTAAGCCGGAGAGAATGACAGCGATGAAGGCATGCTCCGATGGCAACGTACTGGAAGAACTTTTGCAGTTACTGAAGCTCGAGAAGATCGAGGAGAACATCTTCCGCGGGCAGAGCCAAGACCTGGGGTTCGGCACCGTCTACGGCGGGCAGGTGCTGGGGCAGGCACTGTCGGCCGCCTACCAGACCGTGCCACCGGAACGGCAGGTCCATAGCCTGCACGCTTATTTTCTCAGGCAGGGCGACGTCGAGAAGCCTATCGTCTACAACGTAGAATGCATCCGCGACGGCAAGAGTTTCACTACCCGCAGCGTGGTGGCCGTCCAGAGGGGCCGTGCAGTCTTCAATATGGCAGCCTCGTTTCAGATCGACGAGCATGGCTTCGACCATCAGGACCAGATGCCTTCCGTCCCCGGGCCAGAGGGCCTTGCCTCAGAACTGGAGCTGGTTAACCGGATCGCCGACCAGATCCCTGCCCCCATCCGCGAAAAACTTCAATGCCGATATCCAATCGAGGTCCGGCCGGTGAATCCCATGAATCTATTTGCGCCAGAGAAGCGCGAACCGCTTAGATACCATTGGGTCAGGGCCATCGACAAAATGCCGGATGATCCCTCGGCTCATCAGTACCTGCTGGCCTATGCGTCGGATTACGGCTTGATGGCCACATCGCTTTACCCCCACGGGCGGAGTTTCTGGCAACCGTCTATGCAAGTCGCCAGCCTGGATCATGCCATGTGGTTTCACCGGCTGTTTCGCATGGACGAATGGCTGCTGTATGAGATGCAAAGCCCCAATGCCTGCAACTCTCGGGGACTGGCCTATGGTAAGATCTTCAATCGGCAAGGCTTATTGGTGGCTACGGTCGCACAGGAGGGCCTGATCCGTTATCACGGCGATAGAACGTGACCTAAATAGAGGTCCATCAGGCCTGGCTCCGAAAAGGTTGACACAACTTGCCTGAGGGTGGAACCTGCAGTCTGCCTCGATTTCGTGAACGTATGGTCTGGGCATGGCAAATTTTCGGGACGTCCGGATTTCAAGATCCAGGAGAGATGTCTGGAGTTTCCCCTCTTCAAGTCGAACGGCCGGGCCATGCGGTACGGAGTACACTCCTCTGCGGAGTACCGCCTTGGGTCCGTTATTAGCGCTTTATCCCCTCGTTTTTTAATAGGCTCTGCATCCCGGCTGTAAACTCTGCCTTTCCACCCCTGGACGGGTGCCTCACGTAAATGGAAGCTTCGCCGAGCGCATCCAGTTCTTCAAATGCTTTTTTTCCCACTGCAACAATATGGGTCGGGTTCATGTATTCCTTTACAAGACGCAAGGCTTCCCCAAATCGCGAGATTTCATTCTTCGTGGGATTCCGGACGGTGAGAAAATGATGCGGTTCATGAGAGTGAAGGGGGAAGGCGTCCCAAGCCAAGAAACGGCTATAGTACGGCAGCATGACGCTCCAGAAGATCTCGGCAGACCTCGATGTGAACGGAGGAGAAATCTTGGTAGGACATGCGGGGATTTTTCTGCTTGACCGATTTCCGTCAAGCGGAAAGGAGGGGTCGAGAAGTTGTATTTCACCGGTGAAAGGCACCCCCGAGAACCGGCATCCCCATGGTCCGGCCGCTTCACCCACAACTAGAATTGACGCGGTCTCGGTAACTTCAAACATATACCGACGGAGATTTTCGGTCCGGATGGTTGCTGCGTCTGGGATGTCAACTTGATCATTGCAATCACGGTACTGGTTGAAAATGGTATTCGTGGACAGTACCGCCGTAAGGTTCGCTTGGAGCATACGCCAGAACGTATCGAAGTCGCGGTTCTTCTTATTCACGGCATCTCCTCTAGCGCTAATATGAGCATAAAGCCGCACGCCATCTTACCCGACACTGCCGGTGAGGGAAACGGGAGCAGCAGACTTTCCCGGCATCATGTCTCCCTGATAAGTTTCCACTACCCATAGGTCAATCTTAGGCTAAACCGGGAGGCTTGATGGGGATGCCCTTTTGGAAATTAATTCTCTTGCCCTGCCTTCAGCCGTGGCTTTGTCTTGACTCGTGACAACATTACCAAAGGCACATTTGCATGTTGTCAAAGACCCCGCTTCGCGCCCGTGTTGCGCTCCGCATGAACGCTACCGTTCCTTTAGTGGCAACTGCCCGGACATGCAGTGGAACACAGGTGGAATAAATGATCTTCAGGAGGGCATGGGACCAGTTCCGGATGCCGCTTCTTCATCTGCATCCGGAGACTGGAAATCCTTCTGCTCAAAGTATGATTTGGAGAAGTTGAGGTTTCAGCACTCACTAATGTCCGCCGGTGAGCGGGACGAAGGCGACCGGCAGCGCCCGCCTCGTTTTGATCTTTCCGTCCTCTTGCTTTTCGAGCAACATCAATTGTTGGGCGGCATCTGGTTCGCCGACTGGAATCACCATC
>JBEKTT010000011.1:0-109987 GCA_049515795.1 Syntrophobacteraceae bacterium | reverse complement strand
GGGGTCCAGTGCTGTTAACCAACTGAAAAGACGCTGGATTCCGGCCTTCGCCGGAATGACGGGCTGACGGTCCTTACCTATAGGAACTTAGTTGACGCTGCACTAGTACATTGTCAATAAAGTTATGACACGTTGCAAGGAATCGTCACCCCGGCGACGGCCGGGGTCCAGTGCTGTTAACCAACTGAAAAGACGCTGGATTCCGGCCTTCGCCGGAATGACGGGCTGACGGTCCTTACCTATAGGAACTTAGTTGACGCTGCACTAGAGATCGACAGAAGTTTCAAAACGGGGAATATTATTGACATAAAAGCAAAAGGATAGCAACGATACTCGCTGGACGGAACAGAGTTCCGACTGGGAGGCTATGCGCCTGGGCAACGCCACTCACTATTGCCAATGGCCGACTCGTGGCTTAGAGTGCCCATTTCACCGTCCTTGACTGGCTAATGATTGGCACGCTTTAGCCGTAATCTCTGTGGTATCAATTGGTTAATGCGCGTGCCCAACATTAGCACAATCAAGGGGTCGTTCGACCGGCTAATCTTAAATATTCCGCCAACTTATCGCTGGTCAATTGGATTAGCCGGTCAACGGCATCAAATAGACTCTCTAAGACCAAGAATTCCCCCTTTTTTTAATCTTTTGGCCCTTAATTTAGCTACTTCGCTTATCGCGGCCCGACCCCGTGGGCCCTTAGGGTTTGTTTATGGGAGGCAGGAATTCTGCAGGAATTCTGTGTTGCATTTAGACACTGTGAAGATGGTCAAACGGGGACTTGACCGCCTGATTCGCTTCCGTCCGGCTTCCTTCGGTAATAGATCGCCTTCTGGAATCCCACCATCTCGAACCTGGTGGTGTATCCGCCCGTTGTTTCTCCTGTCCCCAGGAATAGATAGCCGTTTGGCGCGAGGATTTCCGCCATTCGGTTGAAAAGCTCGCGTTTGAGACTGTCGGGAAAATAGATCATCACATTGCGCAGGAAAATGATGTCGTATTTTTCACCCATGACAGGCGATTTGAGGTTGCAGGGTTTAAAGGAGATCATTTCCTTTACTCGATCGTCGATTTTCCAGCAATTGGTATTTTGCTTGAAGTAACGATCGAGGTGTTTCTGCTGAAGGCCGCGGTTTATGGAAGCCGCGTCATACTTCCCCTCATCGGCCACGGCCAGCGAGGTGGCGGAGATGTCCGTGGCGAGTATATGCACCCAGTTATGACAGGCTGAGTCTTTATTCGACACGCTGTAGAAGTCCAGAATGGTAATGGCTGTGGAATAAGGCTCCTGGCCGGTGGAACAGGCTGCCGACCAGATATCGATCCGCTTTCTTTTCCCCGCAGCGATTTCGCGGTCGTACTCCGGAAGGATTCTTTCTCTCAAAACATGGTAGGGATACTCATCCCTGAACCAGGAAGTCTCGTTGGTGGTGATGGCGTCCACCATCTGCATGCAGAGGAGTCCCCCCTGGGGTGAGGTCCTGGCCTTGAGATAGAGTTCACCAAAAGTTGAGGATCGTGATTTCTCCAGGAGATTGGCGAGGCGATTCTCAATCAGGTATGCCTTGTTTTCGGTGAGAAATATCCCGCAATGCTCGTAAATCAGGTCCCGAAGCAGTTTGAATTCCAGCTCGGTGAGATGGGGCGTCATTTCGCTTCCCTCTTCAGGTCTTGGCCTCTCACTAATTCCAGGATTCGGCAGGCCATGTTATGAAGAGGTACCTGCTCGTCTGACAGCCCTGCTTCCACGACGGCTCGCGGCATACCGTAGATAACGCAGGTCTCCTCGGTCTGGGCCATGCAGTAGCAGTTATTCTGTTTCAAAGCGAGCACCCCTTTCATTCCGTCGCTTCCCATACCGGTCATTATAACGGCAAGGACTGTCCCGCTATAAGCTTTCGCAAGGGAACGAAACAGCACGTCCACAGAGGGGCGGCAGCTGTTTACGGGGGGATCGGAGGTGAGTTGTATCCGCCTTTTGCCGGATGAACCTCCAGGCGCTCGTTCAGAGGCAACGGTCATATGCCAGCCACCGGATGCGACGTATGCCACGTTTGGCAGCACTTCCTCTCCATCCACAGCTTCATGCACGTGCAGGGCCGACTTTTTGTTCAGGCTTTCGGCAAGAGATGCCGTCAAGACCGCAGGCATATGCTGCACGATCAGCAGTGGGACTCCCAGGTCTGCAGGGAGAAGGGGAATGAGCTGGGCAAGGGCGTTTGGCCCGCCGGTCGATACCCCGATTGCGAGCAACTCTATTCTCTGATTGGTTGCGATTGATTTGGGAGATTGTTTCTCCGCCGTCAACTCAGTCTGGAAGGCAATTTGCGGTTGCAGGATCAGGGGTTGCGGATTCCGGCTTGTTTCGAACTTCGGCATCGGCAAGTGTTCCTGGTGGAGTTCCTTCGCCTGGCGGGAGTTCCTGCGGGCTCTGTAGAGCCCAATCAGTGTCATGAGACGCCGACGCAGTGACAGGGCGCCGCTCTCACTGAGATCCATGCCGAAACCCGATATAAAATCGAGAGCCCCCATCTGGACCGCGTTAGCGGCATCCTCGGGATTTTCCGAATTGGACGCGCTTATAGCGATAACGCCTGTTTCGGGACAAAACTCCCGCAGCTTCTCCAGAGTTTTCACACCCTCCATCACCGGCGTTTCCATCCGGAGCAAAACAAGGTCCACCGGCGCCTGCTTGATCCTTGCGATAGCATTTCTTCCGTTTGAAACCGCATCGCTAATCTCGGCGCCATCGATATCCGCAATCACTTTCGACAGGAAGGAGCGATAATCGTTATTATTCTCAATTATGAGTATCTTTAAGTCTTCAACCATGAATAACTGCCATTTTATCGATCCTACAGCCTGAGCTGTCCTACCAGTTCATGAAGCCTGCCGGCAAGCCTCGCCAGTTCCTCTGCCGCACTTTTTGTGGCGCCTGCGCTCTTTGCGGTGTCTTCTACGGCCGTATTCATCGCGACAACGTTCTCCGCGACTATTTCGGTCCCACGGGCCGCCTCAGAAGCATCTCTGGCGATCTCCCTGGCGCTCTTGGAAACCTCGTCTATATTCCTGGACACCTCAAGTTCGGCGGAAACGGCCCCTTGAACGTTTCGGGCTGCTTCCGCAGCGCCGTTTGCCGCCTGGAGCACATTTTTCGAAACCGAATTCGCGGCTACGGCTGCCTCCGACATACTGCGGGAGATTTCATTTGTCGATGTGGTCTGCTCTTCTACCGCCGCAGCGATGGCGGACATTATGGAATTGATCTCGGTAATCACGGCCACAATGCCTTTGATTGCATCTACCACTGTTTCAGTATTGGTCTGGATGGTCTCGACTCTTTCCCGGATATCTTCGGTTGCCTTCCCCGTCTGCCGCGCCAGTTCCTTGACCTCGTTAGCTACGACGGCGAAACCTTTGCCCGCCTCCCCGGCCCCTGCCGCTTCAATCGCTGCGTTCAGGGCGAGCAGGTTGGTTTGTGCGGCTATGCCTTTGATCAGGTCAACCACATCCCCGATCTCCTTGGCTGAATCACCCAATTCATGGACTATTTTGGAGGTCTTTTCGGCCGAATTGGCGGCCTCGCCAGTTACACCGGTGCCCCTGGCCGCACTCCTCGCCACCTCATTTAAAGAGCCGTACATCTCCTCGATAGCAGCGGCAACACTGTTGACCGAAGCCGACATTTCATCTGCTGCGCTTGCGACCATGTTCAAATTGCTCGAAACGAGTTCGGTTGAAGTTCCTATTGCTCTCATGTTCGAGGAAATAGCATTGGATGCAGAAGCAACGGAAGTGATCTGGGAACTGACCTGCTCCGAGGCAGCCGCCATGCTGCTGATGCTGGCCGACGCCTGCTCGGTGGCGCTGGCCGCCGAGCGCGAGCGACCGCTCATCTCCTCGGCTTTGGACGCCAGGTGGTCGGATGTCATAGTGAGATCGCCGGATGCGCTGGTCAAGGTGATACTGGCCTCGGTGATATTGGTGACCATGCTCTGGAGATGGGCGACAAGGCGGCGAAATAGAAGGTATGTAATCAAGACCACGAATAGCAGTCCGATAACCCCTACCAATATCTCCCAGTCACGGGCGGTCCGGACGGCATTGAATGCCTTCGCGGCAGAGGCCCTGACCAGTATTCCTCCCAGCACCGTTCGAGAGCTTCCATGACAATGATGGCAGCGGGTTTCATTGAGGATCGGCCGAAAGAGGCTGATGCTGACAGCCCCGTCCACTTCTTCTCCGAACGGCTCGCTTCGGAGCTGTGCGTCGGCCATTGTTCTGGTGATTGCCCTGGCGTTGGTCTCACTTTTCACCATGGCACCAAGCGGTTTTTTAATCAGGTTCTGATCGGTTGAGAAGGAAATGGTCTGATCGTAATTGCAGACCGCAACTTCGATATCCGGCATCTTCGTTTTAAGTCGCGTAAACTGCTGCCGGACCAAGTCGTTGTTTCCTATCGACAGGGCGTTGTTCATCCCCCCTTCGATTGCCGCAGCCAGTATCTCCCCCTGGTGGTTTACCTGTTCTCTTATCATTTCGTTCTGGCTCTTTATGCCGAGCGCAATCATGGTGCCCATGACCAGAAGGATCACCAGGGAGAGACTGGTAAGCGTTCTTACCCACATGTGCTCTCTGAAAAGCAAGCCTATCTGCATCGTTCTATTTCCTTCTTTGCCTGCATTGTCCAAAGGATTCAGTCTTGAGGAGGCTATTCCAACAGATCGCAGCTCTCCATACTGACCTAATCAGAATAAAGTGCTAATGCGCTCCGCCATAGATCAGAGGCTTGAAGCGGAAAGCCTCGACTCGCTCTTGGCTGTGGCAGATCGTACAGTCTTTTTCCGATACATTATTCTTGATATCCTTCCGGTCCGAGGACTCAACGTGAAGGCTCCCGGGGCCGTGGCAGGCTTCACAGCCGACCTCCTTCAACAAGGGCGTCTCCTTCTCCGAACTGAATCCTCCCGGTTTGCCGAAGCCGGTGGTGTGGCATTCCAGGCATTTCCGATACTCTTCTTCAGTGAGTCCTTGTCTCATCAGCACGACGTCATTGTATGACTGCGTCTTCCTTGAATACTTCCTGAAACGGTTATACTCATTTTCATGGCAGCTCTGGCATTTTTCGGACCCAACATATGTTTTCTGCATTTCCTCTTTTGTCTGCCCCGCCTGCCCCCATGGAATTACGACGACAAGGGCTGCGCAGGCAACCAGACTTATTAAGATAGATCTCGGCATCTGTTCCCTCCTTTGTAGCTGGCCGGTTCTCTTTACAGGCCGACATATTCCAATAGCTTTCCCGTATGCAGAATGACCAGAAGCTCATCTTCGAGCTTTAGAACACCTTCGATGAACTTTTCTTCTATGCTGCCCGCATTGGCCGGACCCTGCTCGACCTCTAGTTCATCGCACTGAACTATGTTGCCGATCGAGTCAACCAGAAGACCAACGGGGTGGTGTTTCAGGACAACGTTATGGCTTTCCTCGGTTATTTTACGCCGAGGCAGTCCCAAACGGATCCCCAGATCGAAAACAGTCAGGGTTTGTCCACGCAGATTAACAAGACCGCGTACATAGGCCGGGGCCTCCGGCACCGGTGTTATATCCAGTATGCGGCTGATTTCACGCACCCGGAGCACATCTATGCCGAGAAGGTCGCTCTCGATCCTAAAGGTGACGAACTGCTTTGTAGCCACGAAGCTTCCACACTCACTTTTGTCTCTAGTTGATGGTGATTTCTTTCCTGAACATCCTCAGAAGTTCTTCCATATCCAGAAACACCGTAATCTGGCCGTCTACTACCGCCGAGCCCCGAAAGCCGCGGGGAGTATCGGCAGACCTGTCAATATCCACCGTAAGCTCTACCGTATCAACGACCTGCGATATCAGGATTCCCACCGCCAAATCGGGCGACTTTGGAATAATGACGTACAGTTCCCCGCTGGAAACCGTCAGGGGCCGAACCGGGAGAAAAGTCTCGAGCCGGATGAGCGGCAGGACCTTGCCGCAGTAGGTGATAAATTCATGGTTTCCAATCCGCTCAACGGCTTCGGGCGCGATCTTCTCAAGCCGTGAAATACTCGAGAGCGGCAGCGCAAAATGTTCTTCCCGGGCGCTTTTGAATATCAGCGTCGAATGCCGGGCGGCAGCAAATGTTTGCCGAAGTGTTTCGCTTGCCTGCCTGCGGGGCTGCTTGGATTTGACCTCGGCGAAAAGGAGTTTGGCCGAAGAGGCGATCCCCGGCGCGTCCAGGATCATGGCCACCCGTCCGTCACCCATTATTGTCGATCCTGCAAAGCATCGGCAGTCCCTGACGTGGTCCGAGAGGGGTTTGACCACGATCTCTTCTATGTCGAAGAGTTCGTCCACAATCAGTCCGAACATGCTCCCGACCACTCGCAGCACTACCACATAAACATCGCCCCCCTGGCGTCTGCGCCTCCGGTCGGCAGCACGGGCGGCTTCGTCCGTCCCGTCTCCTCGATTTTCCCGGCGATCTGCTATCCTGATGCGGCGGTCGGGTAACTCTTCTCCGGTCCCCGGATGGATGAACGTGCGGTTAAGCCCCACCGCATCGGCCAGGCGAACGAGCGGCAATAGTTTTTCCCGCAGGCGCAGGACAGCCGCATCGCCCACTTTCTCAATCCGGCGCCGCCTATCTTCGACCCGGATGCAGACAAGTTCTTTGACATTGACCTGTGGAATGGCGAAACGCTGGTTCGCAGCACCAACGATCAGAGACGAAATGATGGCCAGCGTAAGGGGAATCCTTATCCGGATAGTAGTCCCCACACCCGGAACGCTGTCTATGTCAATATGACCGCCGAATCTTTCGACGTTGGTTTTCACAACATCCATTCCGACGCCTCGACCGGAAACATTGGTAACTGTTTTTGCGGTAGAAAAACCCGGGAGGAAAATGAGCCTGATTTTATCGCTCTCATCCATTCTCCTGGCCTCATCGGGGCTCAGAATCCCTTGCGACACGGCCTTTTCGACGACTGCCCCCGTATTCATCCCACGCCCGTCATCCGCGATGGTTATGTTCACCTGCCCACCCTCATGGGAGGCCCGCAGGCGGATTTCCCCCTTCGCCGGCTTTCCCTGCGCGATTCGTTCCGCCGCAGTCTCGACACCGTGGTCGACACAGTTGCGGATGATATGGACAATGGGATCGATCAATCCCTCGAGGATAGACTTGTCCAGATCGACCTCACCGCCTTCGGTAAAGAGCTCCACCTCTTTTGAGAGTTGGTCCGCAAGGTCTCGTACCAGCCGGTGCATTCTGTTTAGTATGGTCTTGACGGGCTGCATGCGCATTTGCAGGATGTGCGCCTGCATTTCGCTGGTGACCAGGTTCACGTTTTGTATAACCGTCCTCAGTCTCGGATTTGTATCGACGGTAGCATCGAGGATCTGCCGAAGCTGGTTGCGGCCCAGTACAAGCTCGCCGGCCAGGTTGATCAGGGTGTCAAGCAGCCCGACATTGACCCGGATGGTCTCAGGTACGGCTATCTTTTCTTTTTCGACCGGCTGCGAAAGGGCGTCTGCGGAGCCGGACTCAGAGGGCAACTGCGGCCGTGGATCCTGGGGTTCGGCTTTAGGCGCCCGCAGGAGGACTTCGGGTGCTATGACCTCTATCTGATCATTCGAAATATCGAGCGCCGACCCGATTAGATCGGGCTCCAGCACCGTAGCAAAAAGATAGTGGCATGTTCCGTCCGATTTGCCTCCAACACCGGAGTCCGTCGCGAGACATTGGCCAAGCTTCTGCAATCTGGCCAAAAAATCCTGGTCCGTACGCTGCTTTTGCTCAAAATCACGGTCCCGATGCGCCCGAATCACACATACAAAATGCTGCATGGCCAAGGCAGGGGCGATTTGGTCCGCGTCCGCCTGGAAGGTGACAAGGGAGCCGGCGGGGCCCTTTATCTCCAGCTTCACGCAACGGCTGGACTGAGGGGGCGCAGAAGTCGAAGCCGCCGGATGAGGCGCACCGGATTTCCCGTCGTTACCGGAAGGCCGGCCGGGCGATTTGCCCGCCTGCATGACGGCGTTCAGCCTTTCCATCTCGTTGCGGCAGTCCACTTTGTTGCTCGAATGTATGTCGTCGATCATGCATTTGAGCTTATCGAGACCACTCAGCAGATCGTTTATCTTACCATGGTCGGGAGCCGCACGGCCATCCCTGAACAGCAGCAGTACGCTCTCCATCGCATGGCTCAGCTCCATTACCGCGGGAAACCCGAACGTACCGGATGCGCCCTTGATGCTATGAATCGTGCGGAACACCCGGTCTATAATATCGGAGCCCTCACCATCCCTGCCGTTCTCCATTGCAAGCAGGTCGTACTCCGTATTGCTCAGATGCTCGCGCACCTCCGCAACAAACTCATTGACTACAATTTCACTTGCCATGCTTATCTTTCTACAGGGTCGACTACTTTTCCCAGAGCGGTTCTGCGCTACCGAAAATGGCCCTTATCTTCATCTCCAGAGTTTCCGGGGTGAAGGGTTTTATTATGTAGTTGCTGACCTTTGCTTCCACCGCGGCGATCACATTTTCTTTCTCCGTCACGCCCGTCACCATCAAAAAGGGGAGGTCCCTGTGTTTTTCATGGCCTCTCACATGGCGCAGGAGATCCAGACCGTTGCACTCCGGCATGACCCAATCACATATTATCAAGCCAATTTTGCTTTTCTCCAGCAGAGCCATGGCCTCTTTTCCGTTGCGTGCTTCAAAAACGTTCTTGAACCCCATCTGTCCCAGCAGCCAGCGTATCTGTGTCCGCATACTGCCAAAGTCGTCTGCGACCAGAATGGATATCTGCTTGTCCACCATTTTGGTTTTCATCCTCCTTTTTCGTACATCTTCAAGGCTCCATCAGTATCATGCAGATGGGGAGTCATACGTCCGATCGCACAAGCGGAACCATCCCGATCAGACCAGGCCATCATACTGAAACATTAAGAATTCGGCCTCTTCCGGAGCTCTCAACGTATCATTCGGCTGGTTGGGAAAAAAACATAAATGAACTGCCGGAAAATCCGGTCTGCATTTGCAAAAGAGAAGCGCTTTTTTACGCCGATACACAGGTGGCGGGTGGGATCTCCGTATGACCTACCGGTATAATTTTCATAATGCGTTGGCAACGCACATCCAGATCTGACTCTGTTGCCAAACGCTATCTCACCAAGTCGAGCACACTTCGCCGGGCGTCGATTCTGTAACCTCTGATACCGAAGGCCGAAGCGATATCAGCGAAACTCTGATTGCCCATCATACGAACCTGGCGCGGTTCATTGAACCTTCCCCTTCGAGACTTAACCAAGCCCGACTTGTCCAGCCGGTAATAGGAGGCGAGCCCGTGGCATTTTACTGTAAAGACTTATCCCACGTGGATATAAATAGTTTATAACGTTAAGAAATTCTGTACTCCGGCTGCGGCAACCTCCAGCCCTCGTTTTGCGTGTTCCTGGCCTTGACGCCTTCGAAATCGAGCTCATCGGGAGCGCTCGCGTTCCAGATATTATCCAGGTCGGTCTTAAAAACGGGCAGCTCGGACCGGCAGTTCAGAAATTCAACCACCTCGGACAGGTGATTTGCCGGACGGACAGAGGACAGAGGACAGAGGACAGAGGACAGAGGACGGAGGACAGAGGACAGAGGACAGAGGACGGAACTTTCTCTCGCTGATTTCCGTTTTCCGATTTCCGTCAAAGAGTTCAAGACAGCGGCCTCCTGGGGGTTTGCGGCCGGAACTATGATATCGCTGTGACCGCAGTCCAGCGCCCGGCTTGCCATCGGCCGGCATAGGAACAGCGAGAAGTGGGCAGGAAAAGCGTTTTCTTAGTTCACTGTTCACTGTTCACTGTTCTCTTGCGACCGGTGATCCGCTCAAAAGGGAAGAGATCATTCCGGCTAAAGCCGGTAAATTGAATGACCAGATTATCCGCTGCTCTGCAAAGCGGCCTAAACCCGGTGCTTGCTCTCCCGCACGATGCCGGCCGGCAGTTCCGCCATCGCAAAATAGTGAAACCCCGACAAAAGCCCCATTAACACTATAAAGCCGCCAAACGTATTTCATCGCTACACGTAGCACACTTCCGGGCGAACACAGCAGGGACCTTTAGATTTATCATAGCCAGCAGCGGCGTTCCCACGTCTCTCACGCGCATCTTGAAGTTCTTTCTCAACCACGAGTGCGGAGACGAGGCCCATGGCATGAACGGTTGAATAGTTTTTAGTTGTTAGTTTTTAGTTTTGAATTAACCGAGAACAAAAACTCAAGAGTTGTTGGTTGTTGGTTTTGAGTTAACTAAAAACTAAAAACTCATAACTTCACAGGCGTCAACATCTCCCGGTTTTTCGCCTGGTCTTCCGCCATAAGTTCCAGGAGCCGCCTGAAAACAGGACCCGGCCGGCCATTTCCTATCCTGTTTCCATCATATTCCACCACGGGAAAGATAATGAAAGAAGTTCCGAAAATAAGAATTTCTGCGGCGTCGCAGGCCTGTTCGGGAGTTATGTCCGCTTCGGCTGTCGAGGTAAGTTGAGCGCCTGTTAATTTACGGGCGAGTTCCATTGCGCGCGTTACCGTAATCCCACGCAGGATGCGCGAGAAACGCGGAATGAGCAATTCACCCTTTTTCGATACGATGCCTATGTTTTCCGTCGACCCCTCGGCAAGAAACCCTTTTTCATCCAGTGAAACTGAATAATCGGCGCCTCGATCCAGCGCCTTTTTTTTCATCAGCACATTCGGAAGGTAATTGCAGTTTTTAATGGTGGCAAAATATTCGGTTTTAATGGGAATGTCAGTGGTTACAAGTTTGACGCCTTTTTCATATTTTTCAGGGGCGGCAGGCTCGTGTGCGACCGCTACTACAAAAAGTTGGCTTCCAACGGATTCAAAGGGATTTGCGGAGAAGCTGCCGGGGCCTCTTGATACGAAAAGCCGCACCAGGCAGTTCCCACTGTTCCCGGCCCTCACCGTCGCGCAAACTATCTCGATGAGGCGCTTCTCATCGACCGGCGGCTCCAGAAAAGATGCCGCCATCGAACGCTTCATCCTGTCGAGATGCCTGGCAAGAGCATAGATATTCCAGTCGGTGCACTTGAAGACTTCGAATACTCCGTCCCCCCGATGGACCATATGATCGTCAAGGGGCAGCATCATAAGGGTGGGATCGGTAATAATGCCGCCATACCAGCTCGAGTAGGCGGCAAGATATTTTGTAAAATAAGGCTGCCTCATGGAAATCAACCTGTCGATTACCTGGTCGAAACTCAATACGGGTACAGACATATTCACCTCAGCCGAGAAGGGCCGCCGGGCGGCGAAGACCCCGCAGCCAGGATGAGCACCGGGCCGGCGCCTGGACTGTCTGGAGCTTTGCGCCCGCGGCATGCGTTATTGATTCTTCCTGCAATAAAGGTTGATGAGATATCCCGCGCCTTTGGCGGGCGGCTGGACCGCACGCCTCCGCGCTAAAATCCCCCCTGCCCCCATTTAGGAAAGGGAAAAGCTCGATTTCTTTGCCAGAGCCCGCCCCCCCGAATCAAGTCCGGGGCACGCTCCGATCCGGGGACGAAAACGCTCCGTCTAAACGCCTTTGGTCATTGACAGGCCAAGAAGAGCCCGGAGAACAGATTATGCCTTTTTTTAGGTCAAAAAATCCGAATCGGAAACTGCCAGTCTCTTATCAGGTGTTTTCATATGGAGACGAATCAGCCTGTTTAGATTATAATATTATGTTCTCTGCGTCCATAATAACGGCGGTCCTGAGGTTATTATCCAATCAGATAGAGTCCGAAATGAAAATAGAATCTTTCGTTTTCGACTTTGACGGCACTCTTGCCGAATTGCGGCTAGATTTCGCAGAAATGAAACTGCGGCTGAGCTCACTTGCCGAAAGCTACTTTGCTCCAACACCTCCGCCGCCTTTTCTTCCCGTCCTGGAATGGCTTGCCTGGCTGGACAAAAGGATTCGAGAATCAAATGGAGACCGGACCGGCGAGTTCCGGCAGAAGGCCCTGACCCTGATCTCCGAAATGGAGTTGGAAGGTGCAAGAAGTGGGGCGCTCTTTTCATTCACGAGGCCGCTCCTGAAGGCGCTGGCACAAAAAGGAGCTAAAACCGCAATCATAACCAGAAACTGTGAAGCCGCAGTACGGCTGGTCTTTCCGGACCTCTCCGACTATTGCTCCGCTTTTTTCTCGCGCGACCATGTCTCATCTCCCAAACCCGATCCGGCTCACTTAATCCATGCGCTTGAATCCCTTGGCGCGGATTTGCGAACAGCAATAATGATCGGCGACCATCCCCTCGACATTCAAACCGGCAAGGCAGCCGGGGTAATGACTGCGGGTGTCTGCAGCGGCAGCAGCAGCAGAGACGAACTCGTGCGGGCGGGGGCCGACTGGGTTGCCGACGATTGTCAAAGACTGATTGAACTTCTGACAACAATGGAGTCCGGGGATGGATGCTCCAGGCCGGTTAGCTGAGTACAAGACAACAGTGTTACTGATTGACGATCAGCCAATCGTTGCAAGAGCGATCGGCAAGATGTTGAGGGGAGAATCGGATATCGAGTTTCATTTCTGCCAGAACCCGGCCAAGGCGGTAAAGACGGCGATCGAGATTAACCCCACCGTGATTTTACAGGATCTTGTCATGCCCAAAATCGACGGGCTGATGTTGGTGAAGTTGTTCAGGTCAAACGAAAAAACCAGGGACATCCCTCTCATAGTTTTATCCTCACAGGAAGAGCCAGTTGTAAAGGCAAAGGCCTTCAAACTGGGAGCAGACGATTACCTGGTAAAGCTTCCCGACAGGGTCGAGCTTATTGCCAGGATTCGCCACCACTCCAAAGGCTATATCAATCTACTCGAACGAAATGAGGTCACAAAGCGGCTGGCCGCCGAACTCGCCGCTGCCGCAGATTATGTAAAAAAGCTCCTGCCGAAGCCGGCTTCAGGAGAGGTTCTCAGCACCGATTGGAGATTCGTGCCTTCTACGTCTCTTGGCGGTGATTCCTTCGGCTACCACTGGCTGGATGAGGACCATTTCGTAATTTACCTGCTCGATGTTTGCGGCCATGGAATTGGCGCTGCACTCCTATCGATTTCAGCTATTAACGTCCTCCGGTCGCAGAGCCTTCCTAATACGGATTTTAGAAAGCCGGACCAAGTCTTTGTAGGCTTAAATGAAGCATTCCTAATGGAAAACCATAACGGAATGTATTTCACCATCTGGTACGGCGTCTATAACAAATCTTCGCGCACACTGGTCTATGCCAGCGCCGGCCACCCTCCCGCACTCCTGGTCGATTCGGCCGGAACGAAAACACTGGGGACAGCAAATATGATAATCGGCGCCTTTCAAGCAGCCCACTATCAATCGGACAGGATAAACATTAATAGCCCGAGCAGGCTTTACGTTTTCAGCGATGGGGCCTATGAGATCAGAATGCCGCCTGATAATACAATGTGGACTTTCGAGTCTTTTGTCGAGCTGATGGCGAGTCAGCCTCCAAATGAAACCTCACACCTCGATCGTCTCTGGGAATTCGCGACCCGCGCGGTGGGATTCGAGGGGCTGGATGACGATTTCACAATACTTGAGATTAGTTTCAGATAACCGGCAAAATTCGGCGGCTATGGAAGAAAGCCGGGGGCCAGTCTGAACAGCTTTTAAACTCCCAGTGGTGAGTTGGTGGGTGGGTGAATAGAAAAAATGCATCCCCGCCACCCCATCACGTGCCTCTGCGCGCCAAGTGCGTCTTTAAGCAAATTGGGGTTTCACTGCTCAATGCTCACTACTCACTGACAAGCCGGTTGACCAGGTTTTCGCCATTTGTTATCCTCGCATGATAGATAACCTCTGGACAACGACCGGGAATGGGATGGACGCTTCAAGCGAAAAACCAAAGAGCCTGCGGGGAATAGCCGCTCTGTTCGATGATATGGAGCGCAAGGATCTTTTCCGCAAATACCTCTATTTTCTCTGCTGGGTTGAACTGGGCATTCTCCTTACCTGCTGGCTTTACCAGATAGGTGACAGCGGCCGCGACGGGGAGTCCACCTTTCCGTGGCGTCTCTACTTTCTTGTCGCCTTCCTCGCCCCCGTTGCCATCACTTTCCTTATGGGGACTGTGGTTGTCGGTTTCAACAAGTATTTCGCAGAACCGGAGCAAGCCAGTGCTGAGGTGGAAAGCCGATCTGAAACTGCTGAAAGCGCGGGAACCGGCAGAATCCAACGGTTAAGCCGGATGGTCGCATTGATCCAGAGGCTCCCGTTTTTGGCGCTCTTGTTGCTTCTTGGCGTTGGAACGGCGTTTTTCTACAAGCTGAACGCCATTGTATGGCTTATCGGCAGCATAGGTGAAAAATCGGTAAAGATTCTGCTGACCGCGCTGATCGTCATTTTGCTTCTTGCATCTATCTTCGCGTTGATTCTGATCATTCTCAACTACCGGCTCCGCAAAACAGCGATGGAATACCAGTACAAGGCCCAGATAGCCGAAAAGTTCGGCCTTGTAATTCTCGAAGACAATACGGTGCTGAACAGCTCGGGAAAGCTCCTCGTAAACGGCAGGAAGTTCGGGAAGGCGCTTGAGCTCCTGCCCGAGCGGCCCAGTGAAAGCAAAGCCACAGAGAGCAAGTCCAGCGAGAACCCTTGCGGTGGATCGATTCCCCCGCCCTGCTGATCCGGAGACATGAGCGCAACCCCTAAATCCCTTCCGGCGCGGGCAGCCGAGTATATAAGAAAAAATAGCCTGATATCGAACCGGGATCACGTTCTGGCCGCTGTCTCCGGCGGTCCGGATTCAGTCGCTCTCCTGTCTATACTAGTCAATCTTAAAGACACTCTTGGAATAGAGCGGATCAGCGTCATTCATTTCGACCACCGGCTCCGTGGGGATGAATCTGATGGGGACAGGGAGTTCGTGCGCGCTCTAGCGCGTACCGCCGGGCTTGATTTCCGTTGCGGGGCAGCGGATGTGCGCGCTTTTGCCCGAAGCCGGAAAATATCGCTCGAAATGGCCGCCAGGGAGTGTCGGCGCTCTTTCTTCACAGGGACCGCCGCTGAGCTCAATGCCGGGAAAATCGCCCTGGGACATACCGCAGATGATCAGGCCGAGGAGGTGATTCTGAGGATTTTAAGGGGGACGGGTCCAGCGGGCATCCAAGGGATGTCCCCCTCGACTGCGGAAGGAATTATCCGGCCGCTCCTTTTTGTCACCCGTGATGCGGTCCTGGAATATTTACAGGAACGCGGCATGGAATACAGGCAAGACTCGACGAACTTCGCCCCCTCATGTCAGAGAAATTTCCTTCGCCTGAAGGTCTTTCCACTCCTGCGGGAGGCATTTCACCCGCAAATCGCGCAAACCATCGCACGCTGCGCAGACCTGGCGCGTGAGGAAGAGTCATTGTGGGCATCGCAAATCCGAACACTCTGGGGCGATATATGCCTTGAGCTATCGGAAGGCCTGTGCGCGCTCGATTTTGGGCCGATGAAGCAACTTCATCCTGCCCTTGCGCGCCGAATGCTGCGTTTGGCTATCGACAAGGTCAAAGGGAATCTTTCAGGGGTCGGCATGGTGCACCTGGAAGCTCTCATCGAGCTCGTTTCTTCGGGCAAGACCGGGAAATCGATTCGGATTCCAGGGGGGATCGAAGCCACGCGGCATGGAGCGAAGCTCCTCATCAGCTCAAAGGAATGCGCAGCGCCGAAAGATCCGCTGGATGATGTCCTGGACGTTCATGGGCCCGGGAATTATCTTTTTGGGAAATTAGGCTTCGAGTTCCGCTTTTGCGAAGAAACTAAAACCTGTTGCGGACCTGATTCAGGCGCTGAATGCATCCGCATGGACTCAGGCAAACTGAAATGGCCTCTGCAGTTCCGGTACCGTAGGACCGGAGACCGATTTCGCCCTTTTGGCATGACCGGCTCGAAAAAACTTCAAGATTTTTTCACCGATTGCATGGTCCCGAGGGAGAAGCGGCAAAAGGTCCCGCTTCTATGCGACAGTGAAAAAATATGCTGGGTAGTTGGAATGAGAATCGACGACAGAGTGAAGGTGGAGGCCCATACGAGGCAAATCCTCGTAGTGAAGCTTCTCCGATTGCCCCGCAATGGAGAATTCTAAAGTGCACAAAAGATTTGCCGAAATAATTCAGATGCTTGAAGGGGCTGACGACCTCTTTAAACAAATCGACACCAGCACGGAAGAAGCAAGGGCGCTTTGGAATGCCGGGATTGAGAGGCTTGCCGCCGCAATTTGGATTTGCGAGCGGGAGGAAGAGAAATCGTAAGCGGCTCCTTAATTATTCCCTCCTCAAATTGAATTTGCTCCTGCCAAGTCTTAAATGAAAGAGTACGTATCAGGCGCCGTTGATTGGCATTTACATGCTATCATCGCGACATATTGCACTTATTTCTCGACAGGAGAATTCCGATGAACTTGCTGAAATATTCCAGGTTGTTTGGTCTGGCCGTGGTTCTGGCCGCCGGATTATTTTTTGTCCTGCAATCGAACCCGGATAAGGACACGACAAAAAACGCACTTCCTCAGAACTCAGTCACACCCGGATATCCGGGATCGGGACGGCTCTCAATTGTTCCCGACGATAAGGATACAATGAAGATCGAATACAGAAACATTCTATTTAACCGGGATAAAAGGGACAAAGCATTCGGATCGACGGAGGCGTAGAGTGCGGCCTCACCTGAGTTGCTTTAGATTGGAGATCATATTCTGAGTTTCGTCCGTCAAATTCAGTTCTTGACTTCCACATCGGAGATTAATAGAAGCGTTCATGGCAGAGTTTCCTATCTATGTTCATCCGGCAACACCATGCGAAACAGCAGCAGTGTCCAAGTGTCCGATCCTTCCTGAATCGAAAGGATTTTGAATGAAGAACTGGACGTTCCTTTTTCCGGGGCAGGGATCGCAGTACGTTGGGATGGGGCGTGAATTCCACGACAACTACGTCGAAGTCCGGGAACTGTTCGAAAACGCAAACGATATCCTGAAAATGGATATCAGGAAGCTGTGCTTTGAAGGCCCCGACGAGGTGCTCGTTTTGACTGAGAACGTCCAGCCGGCGATAACCGTGATCAATCTGGCGTGCCTGACCGTTCTCAGGCTGCATGAAATCTACCCGGCGGCCGCCGCCGGACACAGCCTTGGAGAATACAGCGCGCTGTATGCGGCGGGAGCGATAAACCTGCAAGATACGCTCGAACTGGTCCAGCACAGGGGAAAATTCATGCAGGAGGCGGCAATTATCGAGCCGGGTGGTATGGCCGCGATAATGGACCTGGAAGAGGAGAAAATCCGCGAGATTTGTACGGTTGCCGGAGTGGAGATAGCGAACGTAAACTGCGTGGAGCAGGTCATAATCACGGGGCCTGAAGTCGAGGTAAACAGTGCGGCTATGATGTGCGAGAAAGCGGGCGCAAAAAAGTGCATAAGGCTCAATGTCAGCGGACCGTGGCACAGCAGGTGCATGGAATATGCGCGCGAAAACTTCAACCCGGTTCTCCGGGGATGTGTTTTCAAAGACCCCCAAATCCCGGTAGTAAACAACGTTGATGCGGAAATCCTTAGAGCCGGTTCGGAAATTCAGGACAAATTGAGCCGCCAAATCTGCAGCCCGGTTCTGTGGTGGCAGTCGATGGAGCGACTGATCGGGGCGGGATTCAATCATTTCGTCGAGGTAGGCCCCAAGAAGGTATTGCGCGGGCTTATGCGCAGAATCGACCGAAACGTAAAAGTGTTGAGCGTGGAAGACGACGCGAGCCTGGCGACTTTTTTGCAGGCTAACTGAATGAATAACAAGAATAACTCCGAGGAGGCAAAATTGCCTATTTACGAATTTCGGTGTGTGAACTGCGGTAATTTCGAGGAATTCATCCTGGTGGGGAGCCGGCAAATCGAGATGAAATGCGGCGCATGCGGAGGGGAAGACATGGAGCGCGTTCTGAGCCGCACCAATTATGCCATGGGTTCATCGGGTCCGTCCCAAAGCGACGGTGCTTCTGCCACGACGCGCTCATGCGGACCCGGACAATCGTGCACATCCATAGAACTGCCGGGCCACACAAAATAGGCGTTCCCCGGGGCAGGCCGCCAGCCGCAAGATTTTGGTTCAGTCCGGCTTTTCGTTTTTCCCCATTTTTTCGACAAGCTTTTCATAATACACCTGCTTTTTCTCCAGGTCCAACGAACTGCGGCGGGACATGTTGAGCTTCATAATGAGGTAGTTCAACTTTTTGATCTGCCTGTACTTCTCTTTCGTGTCCGTGACTCCGTCGAGCAATTCCTCGATGGTGAAAATTTCTTTTCTGATCTCGAGCTCAGGCGGGAGACAGTCGGCGTTCTTTAAGATCTTGTGCGCCAGGCGGATGTCTTGCGGAAGATGCCTGTCGTCCTCCAACTGCAGGGGCTTTCCCTTACCGGGCAGATCGTCGAATTCGCCGTTATCGATTGCTTCGCGAATTTTTTTCTCAGCGATTTTATCGAATGCTTCAAATATACTACTCATAATTGTTCCCATGAACGAGTATCACGTAACAATCTCTACGCTCCGCGAGGCGCTCAGTCCACCAATTTTATAATTTTAACACATCTCACAGGCGGCACAAACGAAAGATGTCTTCACACCGTTTAGATTCAAACTTTTTCCAGGACATTTTCCCGCCCAGGCGGATAAGAGTTCTCGGCGCCGGCCGGTTTGGAAGGCTTGCAGCCGAAAGGCTCAGGCGCCGATTTCCGGAGGCGCTCCTGTCGATAACTGACCGCAACGCGGCAAGGGTCGATGAAATTACCCGGGACCTGGGAATTGCGGGTGAGGTGGAGGAGTGCATCCAAAGCATAAGCCACATTGAACCGCCTGATGATTTATGGCTGATCCCGGCCGTGCCGGTGCACGTGGGATTCGAGTGGGCCATAAATGAGCTGAACAGGGTTGGAGAGGTCCGCAGGCTTCCGGTCCCGGGAGATGTCGATTCAAAGCTGCCCAATCCGATTCGCGTTCCGTCGGGAACTCTTTACGCCAGCTTTGCCACGTTTCTTTGCCCCGACTATTGCAGCGAGCCCGAGGAAATTTGCACTCACACCGGAAAGGAACGGCCTGGAAACCTGTATGAAGTTTTCGGCGGAGTCCTTGCGTCCGGATTCGATGTTGCGGTGCTGAGAAGCTGGCAGCTTGCGCCGGGAGTTGGCGGCTACCCTGGACGGAGCCTCCGCCAACTGCTTGCCGGGATTGGTTCAAAACCGGGCCGATATCTGATCGCAACCAGTTGCCGCTGCCATGGGGTTATGGATGCGCTGGAATGGAGGACCAAAGCGATTTGAGAGGAGCAAGACATGGCCAGTCTATTCCCCCTTCTCGAAGTTTTTTGCCGAACTGAAAGATTACTTCCGGATCGTACCAGCCCATCATCTCTTCCCCCAAAAATGTCAGCGCCTGGTGTGGAGTGAGCGGGTCCGCATAGAAGTATCTCTCTGAGGTGAACGTGTCGAAAGCGTCAACCACGCCGACTATGCGGGCGTGCAGCGGGATGCGCGATTCCCGCAGTCCGGCGGGATAGCCGCTCCCATCCAGCTTTTCATGATGGAAAAGCAGGCAATGTATAACGGTTTGCCCGATGTGGAACATGGAACACATCCCGGCGCCCCTGACCGGATGCATTTTCATCAGGTCCCGCTCCTCAGTATTCAGCTTGCCATGTTTGTTCAGGATGCCTCTTGGCATGGTTGCCTTTCCGATATCATGGAGGATTGCCCCCAGCGCCGTCTTGAGCCTTTCCTCCACCGACATTTTCCAGGAACCCAGAATAGCTGCGGTATAGATGAAGACGTTTACTGAGTGTGTATCGACACCATAGCCGTGAGACATGACGGGCGCCATAGCCCGGAACGCGGCGCCGGTGGAGAGGAACTGCAAGCTCGATCGCACTATGTTTTTCAGCTTGTCCAGTGAGCCGGAACTGAGGCCGTGCCGGTTGGTTTCGAAGATTTCGCCGAGGACGCAAGTAGCCAGGTCATAGAAGACACTCGAGCGGACAGCTAAAGGAATGGACTCATCTGTCAGGATCGTGCCCAGGTGCTCTTCAAGATATCGGTCGTAGTCCGGTTTTTGAGATGCCTTGATATAGACTTCCCGGATGCCGTTTTCGTGCAGGATGGCCTTGTGTGCCCTGGTAAACTGTTCCCCATCGCGGGTAAAGAGGATGAGGTTTTTCCCTTTCTTCACATAGATTGCAAATTCGCCGCAAGATTCGGGAAAAATCATAAAAGGCGATATAGGGAAACAGAAGTCTTCATCGTCCGTTTCGCCCTTACCCGCTGCAAGAGGGAGGTCCAAGTTGCTCCTGTTTATCTGCATCTGCCATATACCTCGCCAGAGCGCGTTCCAGTTCCCAGCCTGCAAGGAGCTGTTCTCCGGCCTGCTGTTGGATCCTGAGGATTGTTTGCTCCCCAAGAGAGTTTTTAAGGTCCGGGCAGAAGTAGTTCAGGCAGAAAGATTGCCGAGCCTGGAGTTTGCACCCGTTGTCTCCCATAAAATGGCAGCTTCCCGCAAAATCCGTTTTTTCGGGAAGGACCGATCCGAGCAGCAGGTTCACAAAAAGCTCCATGAATCCCCAGTTCTCACCCATTTCCCTGAAACAGCAACTGCCTTTGCCACTCGCAGCACATCTGGCGCATGCCGACACGACCCCTGATTGGAGCATGGCCGAGTCGGTCTTGCGAATGAAATCCCGAAGCTTCCGGAGTAGCCGGACCGATTCAGGGTCATTGAGGCAGGCAAGACCAAAGCGTTCGTTCAGCCGCAACGCCCTTTCGATCTCTATTCTCAACAGGCTGCCGGGCCTATCCATATATACGTCCGGATTCAAAAAAAAGTTTAATTTTAATTATATAAAACAGCCGGTTTCTCCGGCAAAAACAGGCCACCCGCCGCCGGTCCCGCCTCGCGGGCGGGCTGTCGAGAATCCAATGTGGGCCGGCGCGGGTTGTGCCGCGTAGCGCACTAACGTGCGCGTAGCGGCTTTTTGCAGGTTTCCTTGGGTTAATTACCTTATTTATAGTCTATCTCAGCAGGAATAATTCCCCCGGGGTCTTTGCTTCCAGTGCAAGTAATGCCTACTAATAATTAAAAATACTCCAGTGAAATTACATGTGATCCATCTCGGAGATTTCCTGCGCATGGGACTTGAAGCTTACCATGAAAAACGCCGCTTCGAAAGCACCTCGGAGCCACAAGGCAAGGTCGAGGCAACTCCTGGTGGCAATCTTTATATAATACAGAAACACGCTGCAAGCCACCTTCATTACGACCTTCGCCTCGAACTTGACGGGGTTCTCAAGAGCTGGGCAGTACCTAAAGGTCCGAGCCTCAATCCGGCTGAAAAGAGGCTTGCGGTTCACGTGGAGGACCATCCGATAGAATATGGTTGTTTTGAGGGAATAATCCCAGAGGGAGAGTATGGAGGAGGAACGGTCATGCTCTGGGACCGTGGCGTCTGGGAGCCGGAGGGCGACCCGCGCGAGGGGTACGCCAAAGGCGACCTCAAATTCAAGCTCCACGGCGAGAAGCTCAAAGGGAGCTGGGTGCTCGCCAGGATGAAGGGAAGAGCGGGGGGAGATGGAGGCAAGAACTGGCTGCTTATAAAGAAGCGAGACGATGCGGCCATTTCGGGATCGGAGCCCGAGCCGGTCGAAACCATGGACCGGAGCGCGGCAAGCGGGCGAACCATGCAGGAAATCGCGTCTCAGCCGGAGAAATTCCGGGTCGAAGGAGAAGCGGTCCTACAGGGCAGATCCCGAAATGAGGAAAAAGCTTCGAGCGGCGATGTCGAGAAAAACCCGACGGACCCTCATGGAAATCCATCAAGTGTGGCCCTCTCGAATCCCGATCGGATGTTCTACCCGGAAATCGGGGTCACCAAGCGCGCACTTGCCGAATACTACACCGAAATCGCCGACTGGATCATGCCTCACCTCGCAAGGCGTCCACTTACAGTGGTGCGCTGCCCTGAAGGATGGCAAAAGGAGTGCTTTTTTCAGAAACACTTTAAGGATGCGGCCTCTGAACTCCTCAGGTCCATTCCGATAATGGAAAAAGACGGACCGCAATACTACAGCGTGGCTGATAACATTGAAGGAGTCATAGAGTTGGTGCAGATCGGAGCACTGGAAATACATGTCTGGGGAAGCAGGGAAGATAAGTTGGAGCAGCCGGACATGATGATATTCGACCTCGATCCCGCCCCTGAAGTCGAGTGGGCAAGCATGATCAAGGCTGCCCGGCTCATGCGCGAACGGCTCTCAAACCTGGGTCTGGCCAGTTTTGTGAAGACAACCGGCGGGAAAGGGCTGCACATAGTTGCCCCTCTGACGCCCAGAGCCGGCTGGGAAACGGTCAAGTCGTTTTCCAGGGCAGTTGCGGAGAGCATCGTGCGGGAGGCCCCAGGAGAATATATCGCCACCATGTCCAAGGAGAAGCGCAAGGGCAGGATTTTTATCGATTATCTTAGAAACGGGCGTGGGGCGACAAGCATAGCGCCTTATTCCACAAGGAGCAGGCAGGGGGCGCCCATATCGACACCAGTCGCATGGGATGAACTCACGGTTGACCTCAAACCGGACAGTTACAACATCTACAATATCAGGCGCAGATTAGCCGGTCTCGAAGAAGACCCCTGGGCCGGGTATTTCTCGATCAGGCAGGAAATAACGCAGGAAATACAGAAGAAAGCCGGAATCTAGACTTCCCGGCCCCCGACATCCAACACCGACTTACGTCAATGCTTCTCAACTTCAGCCTACTGAGATAGACTTATTGAAAATAAGGCTATCTCGGTACGCCTCGCCCCATTCATCCGCGTGCATTCGCCCCAACCGAAATGGACTTGTGTACATTAGGGGACTTTAAACTATCCGCCCTATCCCACAGTACAAAACATTCTTCTCATGTAGCGTCGTAAAATTGGGAGCCACGCTTCGCGCCGGACTTTACCTGTGTGCGCGTCGGCAGTGTGAGTCAATGCAGCCATAAGGACGCAGGATTTGTGGTCATAGAAGCGCACAGGAAAGTCCCGAAAGGCGCCGTGCGGCTCCTGGATCAGTGTTCATCTGTGGCGTAAATGTGGTCTATCATTTGCGGTGGGCTGTTGCGGGGCGCCTTTTGTTTCTCAGGCCCGAAGGTGAGCTGATAGGCAATATAGGAGAAAAAGCTGGCCGGGCCGTCGATGTCCGTGCCAGCGGACATCAGTATATGGTGATTTTCAGTTATATTGATTATGGCGCCGGCGTTAAACGCCAGGTTGTGCTCACCTCCGGTCTCTTGGGGAGTTTCGTAGAAAATTTCCACCCCGAGGGTCAAAGTCTTATTTATTTCACGTTGAACCTGCCATCCAAAAAACCAAAAATCCTTGTGACCCTCGCCGGGATTTATCCAGTAGCCGCCTCCGCCGTACGTCTGCCATGGACCCCAGGCTTTCTGAAGCCACAGGGGCAAAAATACCTGGGTATCACCATTGCCCAGACCTTTTGATTCGTCACCGGTCGGGATTTCGAGAAGAGGATAGATGCCAGCCATGAATTTGGCCTCTTCGTTTTCAAAAAAGCGCCACTTGACCCCCAGTTCCGTATCGCCATAGCCGTAGTGAGAGGGCAGGCCGGCGGGTTTGACGTATTCCATGGGGGCAATGACATGAAGCTGAAAGTCGGGCGCGATCCCATAGTTGGCCTCGAAGTGCGGCGCCGTGGAGCTCACTCCGCCCCGGTTGTTCTGGTACAGGGATGCAACATATATTTCCCAGTTTTTATATTCTACCGGTTCAGGGTCGTCAGTCCAAAACGGGGGGCCGGCCAAAGCGGAAATAGGCACAAAGGGCAGAGCAAAACAAAGGCCCACAAGGACCAGTGCGATACGGCGCATAGCTTCCCTCTGTATTGATGTGGATATAGGAGACAAAAATACAACTGTTTCGGACAAAAAACTATGCGGATGTCGTTACGGTTGACATTTATCCAGGAATATCGTTAAATTTGCCGCTTTATGTTTCAGGCTAACCTTGCGGCATTGACTGGATGGAATGGAAGCAGCAGCTTCAAGATATTAAAATCCTGGAGGAAACCGATGAATTTTGCTGGACTGGCACACGCCTCCGAAGCGTTCGCACAGGATGGTGCGGGCGGGGTGGCCGGATTATTTAACTTTGGCAACCCAATGTTTCTTATGGTCGCCATGCTTGCGATTTTTTATTTTCTGCTGATTCGCCCTCAACAGAAGCGTCAGAAAGAGCACAAACAGATGCTGGGAAACCTTCAGAAGGGCGATACAATTTTCACGGGCGGCGGACTACGTGGAAGGATAACCGGTCTTGACGAGAACGTGATAACCATGGAGATTGCCGACAAGGTGCGCGTGAAGGTCAACCGGAGCGCGGTCGGCGGGCTGGTCTCGAAGGGCGAAGCGGCCCCGGAAAAAGAATCGTCCAAAGAATCCTGACCTTGAAATATTCCGGCGAAAGATCCTCCTGACCAGTACTGTTCCTGGCCGGAGATTGCGGATATAGCGCTATTACTAGCGCTGTCCCAGTTAGTTGGAGGCGTAATTGAAAAGCTTAGGAATTCGTGCGCTTATAATTGCGGTAATTATCATTGGGGGTATTTTTTGCCTTTTACCGACTTTCATATCTGCTCCCTTGCCCGGGTTGTCGAATATCCTGCCGGATAAGATCCATCTGGGGTTGGATCTCCAGGGTGGTATCCACCTGGTGCTCGAGGTTGAGGCGGACAAGGCGGTTGAAAATACTGCGGAAAGGTTTGCCGAGGAGATCAAGGATACTCTGCGCGCGAAGAAGATAGGATTTACCAAGGTTGCCAGAACGGGCGCCTGGGACATCGAAGTGATCATGCCCTCGAGCGAGCAGTTGAATGAATTCAACGAGGCTTTAAAAAGTGATTTCCCAAGGCTAAAACCCGCCGCCACCGAGACCAGGCCAGATGGGACGAGGGTGCTTCTCACCATGGACCAGAAGGAGATCAACGATCTTCGGAGCATGGCGGTGGGCCAGGGCATCGAGACTATCAGGAACAGGATCGACCAGTTCGGGGTGAGAGAGCCTGATATCAGGCCCGAGGCCGGCGACCGGATACTGGTTCAGCTCCCCGGAATAAAGAACCCCCAGGAGGCCATTAACCTCATCGGGAAGACGGCGGTCCTCGAGTTCCAGCTGGTAGCGCAAAACGTTACGGATCAGGAAATCCGCGACAATAAACTCCCACCGGGAGTAAAGCTCTATCCAATGAGGCCGTCGGACCGAAACGCGCAGGAAACAAAGGTCCCCCTTGAAGAAAAGACTGTTATGACCGGACAGTATATTACGGATGCCAGGGTTGAGATAGGGGGGCGCTCGTTTGGAGAGGCGCATATCTCGCTCAATTTCGATTCGCAGGGCGCAAGGATATTCGAGCGTATCACAGGGGACAACGTTGGGCGCAAGCTTGCAATAGTTCTCGACGGCGTCGTTTATTCGGACCCGGTTATAAAGGAGCGCATCGGGGGCGGGAGAGCTGTCATCGAGGGGTCATACACCGACGATGAGGCCAAGGTGCTGGCGATCGCCCTGCGTACCGGCAGGCTGCCGGCGCCCGTTAAGATTCTCGAGCAACGCACGGTAGGGCCGGCGCTGGGCGCAGACTCAATCAGGAAGGGAATCCTGGCCTCGGCCATCGGCGGACTGGGCATTATCCTGTTCATGATGCTTTACTACAGATTTTCGGGAGCGATCGCAGATATGGCCCTGGCCATGAACATAATACTCATCCTGGCTGCGATGGCCGCTGTAGGGGCGACTCTCACGCTGCCGGGCATCGCCGGTATCGCGCTGACCATAGGGATCGCCGTTGACGCAAACGTTCTGATATACGAACGGATACGAGAGGAGCTGCGGCTGGGCAAAACGCCCCGCTCGGCGGTCGATACAGGGTACCAGCGCGCAACCATAACGATTATGGACGCCAACGTCACCAGCCTGATCGCGGCGTTGGTTCTCTACCAGTTCGGGACCGGCCCCGTGAAAGGCTTCGCGGTCACGCTCAGTATCGGTCTTGTGGCAAACCTGTTTACCGCGATCTTCGTAACCAGGATTATTTTTGACTACCTTCTGACCGAGCGGCGGGTAAAAGAGCTGAGCATTTAGCTCAAAACCATAAGGAAAGAGAATGCAACTCATAAGACCGGATATCAGTATCGACTTTGTCGGATTGCGCTACAAGGCCTTCATGCTTTCCGGAGCGATCATACTTCTTGGCCTGATTACCTTGTTCGCGCGCGGCGGGCTTAAAATGGGCGTCGATTTTGCCGGGGGCACGCTGATCCAGGTTAAATTCAACAAGCCGACCAATCCGGATGAAATCCGCAACGCCCTCCAAGGGATCGTCTCACACGCTTTCGTTCAGCAGATAGGCAACAAGGGCGACAGTGAATACCTGGTCCGCACCGACACCATTCACGAGGAACTGGGGAGCCTTTCAAACCAGATCGAAGAGGAACTCAGCAGAACTTATGGCCCCGGGCAGCAGGTACTTCGTGTTGAAATGGTGGGGCCGAAAGTTGGCAAGGACCTTCGGCAAAAGGCGCTCTATGCTATCTTCTACGCTTTACTGCTCATCGCTATTTACATCTCCGGACGTTTTGAATTCAAATGGACCAGCAGCCTTATAATGGGAGGCGTGCTGATAGTGGGAATTTACCTGCTTGAGGCGATCGGCCTAAATGCAGTGTATCTGATCGGAGGGGCGGTTGTAGTCACCCTTGCGCTTTGCTGGTTTCTACAGCTCCCCTATGCGCTCGGGGCGCTGCTCTCGCTGGTCCACGATATTCTGATAACGGTTGGAATTTTCGCACTTGTCAACAAGGAGTTCAGCCTGGAGGTCTTTGCGGCCCTATTGACTCTCTCCGGCTATTCGCTGAACGACACGATCATAGTGTATGACCGAATCCGCGAAAACCGCAACAAGGATAAAAGGGTCAAATTCAGCGACATGATAAACGGGGCGATAAACCAGACCCTTAGCCGGACGGTCCTGACTTCTATGACGGTGTTTTTCGTGATCCTGTGCCTTTTCCTTTTTGGCGGCAGCGTCATTCACGATTTCAGTTTTGCTATGCTGATCGGCGTGGTGACCGGAAGTTACTCATCGGTATTTGTGGCGAGCCCGATTCTGATTGCATACGAAGATTTGAAGAGAAAGAAACTGCCTCAACCGGCCGCCAGACGCGCAACGGTCCAGGCTGGCGACGCTCAACCCGCCCGGAACCCGAAAAAGTCTAAGAAAAAACAACCAGCCGGGCAGGCAAATGTGGGGAAGAGTGTGCGCGGGTAAGATTCGATCACTGTGTTACCCAGACTGCCATGTTCTTGAAATCGGCAAGGATTTTCCTGGTAACCGAAGTTTTCAAAAAGCTCCAGACCCCTTCCGGCTGAGAATGCCCAAGCCCTATTATCCCGATCCCGTTAGAGGCGCACCAGGAAAGGATTTCACCGGCAGCATCGCCCCTGTCCGGAATCAGCGTTATCCGAATCCGGCCTTCATCGAGTCCGTAATCCGCCAGTATTGCGGAAGCCTTTAAAAGGTATGAGAGCTTGTCTCGTCTTACAGGTGTATCGGCGTAACCCGCCAACTTTTTCAGGGCTTCCGAGGGGCGGCATGAAATCGGATGCGAGGGTTTTTTCGCAGCATGCAGAAGGGTAATTTCTGCGCCCGTGCTGGAAAGCATGTAGCCTGCGTGGTCTGCTATCCGCAACGAAGCGTCCTCATCGACTATGCATATTGCGGCGCCTTTCGGGTCGATTTCGCCTTCGGTGAACCACACCGGACTCGACAGGCAGTGCTGAAGAAGGGCTGATGCGGAATCTCCCCTGATGAAACCCTCAAGGGAGCTTGTAACCCGCTTTTGGACAAGAACGGCATCGACTTTCCTGATGTCGGCAAGGAGGCATGCCTGTTTTGCGACGCTCATTTCTCTTTGCTGAATGTGTTCCTGTATCAATTCCTCTGAGAAACCCTCCTTCAAAAGGACCTCTCGGGCATGGTCGAAGATCCGGCGCGTATCCTGCTGACGCTCCTGTAAGAATTCCCTTTTTTTTCTCAGCAGTTCGGGGGACTGGGCAACTGCTCCGCAATAAGCGGGTGGAGGCGGCGGAGAGAAGTAGCAAAGAATCAGGTTGAGTTCCGAAGGGGTGTAGAGGCGGCTTATGAATGCAACAGGCCGAAGCGACTCGTGTGTCCCATCTATTGGAAGCAACAGGCACTTGGGCAGGGTTTGCATCGGGATGTTCCTCTGACATTCAACTCCTGTGTTATATAGGCAGTTTGCAGAAAATATAGAATAATACACAGTCGTTGGCTATTACATTGTTGATTCCGGCTTTGCCGATTTTTGGAAGCGCCTCACATTTGGCGTGCCTCCAACCGTACAACATTTAGTGTCTGCGCTGTCTGCATGGCTGCGCGGAAAGAGCCGATTCTTTTTAGCAGGGTATTATATAAGTCTATAACGCGAGGAGAAAACATGCTCGATAAACCGGTCATCGAAACAAATTTCCCGGGGTTGAATCTCGTATCACGAGGGAAGGTGAGAGACATTTATGATCTTGGCGACTCTTTGCTCATCGTGGCAACGGACCGGATTTCAGCTTTCGATGTAGTCATGCCTGACCCGATTCCCGATAAAGGGATAATTCTGACTCAACTTTCGGAATTCTGGCTCCACTACCTTAACGAAGTCATCGACAATCACCTGATAAGCACAGATCCGGCCAAATTCCCCGGAATCTGCCAGCCCTACCGCGCCCAACTGGAAGGCAGGACGATGTGGGTGAAAAAAGCGATAGTGCTGCCGGTAGAGTGCATCGTCAGGGGTTATCTGGCAGGATCGGGCTGGGAAGATTATCAAAAGAGCGGCCAGGTGAGCGGCATACCCCTTCCCCGGGGGCTCATCGAAGCTCAAAAACTGCCGGAGCCGGTATTTACTCCTTCAACCAAAGCGCAAAAAGGCGAGCATGACGAAAATATTTCTTTCGAGCAGATGGGGGCAGCCATCGGGCGGGAACTTGCCGCCCATGTTAAAGAGGCGGCGGTCGCACTTTACTTGAAAGCCTCGCAATATGCCGGAGAGCGTGGAATAATTCTTGCGGATACGAAATTCGAATTCGGAATTGTCGATACTAAGCTGACGCTCGTCGATGAAGTACTTACTCCGGACTCGAGCCGTTTCTGGCCGGCCGACCGCTATAGGCCCGGCAGCAGTCCGGAGAGCTTCGACAAGCAGTTTCTGCGCGACTATTTGAAATCGAGCGGGTGGAAGAAGACGGATCCAGCCCCCAAACTGCCTGAGGAGGTCGTGCTGAACACGCGCGCGCGTTACATCGAGGCGCTCAAACGGCTTTCGGGAAGGGACATCTGAGGAAAATGGATGTGCACTTTGTCACCTTGCCTGAGATCGACTTGGACGACAACTCCTTCGAAGTTCGCAAATTCGCAGGCTCTACCCGCCTCCTGGAATCGCTTGCACGCTTCGGAATTTTCGATCCTCCCTGGCTGCGTAAAAAGGGCTGCGAACACATTGTAGTCGACGGCTTCCAAAGGCTTCGCTGGGCAAAAGAACATGGGGCGCCGGGGGCAATTTGCCGCATTTTCCCAGAGGATTGCGATGCCCGCGAACTTTGGACGCGAAGGATCGAAAAGAAAATCTTCGAGCGGGAAATCAACCTGGCGGAAAAAGCACAAATAATATCCTCCCTGCTCAGACTGTTTCAACCTGAGGAAATTCCTCGATTGTTTCTTTCCGGCCTGAGCGTTGCGAATCGCCCGGAGGTTCTGCGAAAGTGGACGTTACTTTCGGCCATGGGGCCCGAAACCCTTGAACTGCTCGCCTCCGGCGCTATAGCGGAGCGCACGGCGCTCGAAGTCGCCGGCTGGGACCAAAGGAGCAGGGATTCCGTTTTGCCCGTTATCCAGGCGCTAAGGTGCAGCGCGAGCATTCAGGTGGAAATAGTTGAGCATATAAACGAAATTGCTATGCGCGATGAAAAGGCGGGCGCTGATATCGTGGAGACCCCCCACGCACGCAAGATATTGGCGTCAAAGGACCTGAACCACCGCCAAAAAACGCAGGCCCTCAGAGAGTTTCTTGCCGAACTGCGCCACCCTCGGCTCAGTTCGAGACAGAAGCGATTCCAGCGGGAGATAGAATCCATTGGGCTGCCGTCCGATGTAAGGATCATCCCCCCCGCGGCTTTCGAAGGCAACAATTGGAAAATGGAACTGAGTTTTACGGGACCCGAAGAGCTTCGAAAGATTCTCGACTCAACCGGGTCACTCGCCGAATCAGACCGGCTGGACACCATTTTCAGGGCGGAGGGGCGCCGCGGCCAGGATTGACGCCGCCGAACTCGCCACTCATACCGAGTTGCGTTCAAAGAGTGACGAATAACCCCAAACTCAGCGGGGGAAAGTTTCCCCCGCACCCCCGCAGGATTTCGGCCGCGCGCGGACGCGCGAGGCCGAGCGCTCGGCGCTGTCGGCGGCAAGCCACCGCATGCGCGGGGCCGCCGCCGCAGCGCCACATCGAGCCGCGTAGCGGCGAGGGGGTGTGGGGAGCGTAGCTCCCCACGCTTTTGAAGAATACCACTTGATACTTTCTTGAACTTGGTATCACATCCCCGGATCAGTACCGGGGGCATTCGGCGGGGCATCTTCGCTGTGAACCATCTGGAGCAAGGTTGATGAAAATCCACGCTCCCAAAAGGATAATCGTCGAATCCGCCACCGTGGAAAGCGCCATAGTCGCCTCGCTTCGCAAAAATCTGCCTGAGACCTCTTTTGAAGTCGTAGACAGAATTTCGGATACGAGGTGCCGCGATCCTGAAATTCTTGAGGTGGTCGATTTTCGGGGAAAATTTCTGAAATCCTGTCCCGGAACGAGCTACTACCATTGCTGCGGATACAGGATTCTCCATTTTGGCGTCCAGTGCTCGCTAGACTGCTCCTATTGCATCCTTCAGGCTTACTTGAACCAGCCAAATCTCAGACTGTTCGGCAACCTCGATGATTTGTTCCGCGAAGTCACGGAAGTCCTTGCGCAAGACAAACGCAGCCTCTACAGAATCGGGACCGGAGAATTTACCGATTCTCTTCTGCTGGACCCTTTTACGGAACTGTCTCGATTGCTTGTTCCATATTTTGCCCGAACCCCCAATGGGGTCCTGGAGCTGAAAACTAAAACCGACTTTGTTGAAAACCTCCGAGGACTCGATCATGAAGGCCACACGATCATTGCCTGGTCGCTGAATTCGGAGGAGGTTCGCAAGCGAGAGGAACCCTTTGCAGCCACGATCACCGAGAGGATCAAGGCGGCCAGCTCATGCTCCGGCGAGGGTTATTTTCTGGCCTTCCATTTCGACCCGATTATCGACTATCCAGGCTGGCAATCGGGCTACGCCCGGACACTCGATCAACTCTTCGCCGGAGTCGACCCGGCCCGAATTGTCTGGATCAGCCTGGGGGCTTTACGCTTCATGCCCGCACTCAAGGGAATTATCAAAACATTCCATCCTTCGAGCCGGATTGCTTACGGAGAGTTCATTCGCGGACTGGACGGCAAGATGCGCTACTTTCGAGACATAAGGGCCGAATTCTATTCCTTCATGGTTGACAGGATCCGGCAGGCTGACCCAGACCTGTGCACCTACCTGTGTATGGAAGATGACGATATATGGAAGGAATCCTTCGGTTTTTCCCCCAAAGAGCGTGGGGGGCTGAGCCAAATGCTCGACTGCGCCGTGGAAAAAAGGATGAACATCGGGCCATTTGAACCTCGGATAGACCCCGTGGTGAAACGGCAACCTAATTCATTGCTCAAACCACACTGTTTCTGATAAAAGAGGTTAAATTAGGCTGGAGGTAATTAGATGTCTTACGGATTAAGGCGATATGAGACACTCCACAGACTCTGGTGGTTCGTATTTATCTTTCTTTGCCTGTTTTTCGCCTGGGACTCAGACAGTTTCACTCATGTTCCCCGGCACAGTCCGCAGCTTAAGGACCTGGGGAAGGCCTATTTCTGGACAGATCTTCAAGGCATAGGCATGATATCGCCAAGCCCCGAACACTCCAGCGGAAAACAGGAGCAGCCGGACAAGGGCGCCAGGCCGCTAACCGGCAAATCAACCAGTCCGGACAAGAGTAAACAACCAGCCGGGCAAGACGATTACCGGGACAACATTGCATTGGTCAGCGGTATGCTTCTTTTTATCATCCGGGCTGGAATAATCTTTTTAGAACTGCGCCTGCTCTGGCTTGTGGTTCAATATGCCGGGAGATACCTGCTCCAGCTATTCATGTCGGAAACCAAAGACCATGGACCACGCAATTCTGAACAGACATCGCTGTCCGCCTCGCTGCTTTTGGCTGACAGAATCAGGCGGAATCCCCTGAGTTATGTCCTGCATCCGTTTATGCGGCTTCGGCTGATGCTGTCGGGCTTTCAGAAAAACGGCTCATCGGAGGAACTGTTCGAAAAAGAGCGCCGGGCGGTCGAGGCTGACTGGCGCATTCTATACGGTTCATGGGGGCCTTACCGATGCCTCTTCTGGGTCCTTCCCATCCTGGGACTTGCTCAGACCGCCCTGCTTCTCATTGCCCAATTCAACGTCGCATCTTCCGGTTTTGCCCTTCTTCCTCAAAAGGAAGTTCTGGAAGCCGCCAAGCCTATGGCCAATTTTACCGCCCAAAAGGAAATACTCGACACCATCAAGCCCGCTTTGAATCTTCTGCTTCCCCTGATCCAGGCGGCAGGTATGGCCATCTTTTTCCAACTGGCCGCCACCCTGCTGTGGTACTTTGAAGAGCTTTATCTTTCCAATCTGGATGCGTTCATCTACGACCGGCTGCTCTCAAAGCTGCCGATGCGAAGCACGGATACCATTGTCATCCTGGAGACACTTCAGCAGCAATTCCAAGACCTTAATGCCGCAATCAGGGGGATCGAGGACAAGCTATTTTCGCGATCGGAAGTTCAGAAACGGTCATGAAACGTTCGGACCGGGGATCAAGCATCAAGGTGGGATCGCTGTTGAAAAAGTTCCTGGAACTGCATCCCGCTTTTGCAGCCAACCCGATCGGAGACTGGAAGGACCTGGTTGGAGAACAGGTGGCCCGCTGCACCAGCCCGAGGTCGTTGAAGAACAAGGTCCTGGTAATCGTTGCCCACGATTCCGTCTGGAAACACCACCTCGAGCAGTATAAAGAAATCTTGACCGAGAAAATAAATGTCGGGCGGCCCGAGCCTATTGTGGAGCAAATAGTCATCAAGGTCGCCGAAATGCCGGAATCTGCACCGGTATTGAACCCCGCTCACAAAAACCTGGAAAAAATCAAAGGCAGGCGACACGCCGCGCGCAGAAAACTTAAGGCCCCGGCCAGGAAGCTTACCCCGGAAGAACAATCGCTGATAAAAAACCTGCCCGATCCCGACCTGCGGGAAATCGGGGCAAAGCTGCTCAAGCGCATTCCGGCCGACGATGTGGAAGCGGAGTAGTTAACGGAGGTCGGAGTTCAGATGTCAGAGCGCCCCGCGCAGCACGGAGTGCCGGAAACAAGCCGCACCCATTATCTCACGCGAAGGCGCGACGCGAAGAGCAAGAAAAATTTAGAACAAAATCCCCACACCTCACAGGGCGTGGAGTTTTCGTTGAGGTGAGCGCAAATCGAGGAAACAGGAGAGAAATTCTGCATAGAAGGGCCCACCATCTCCATGCAACAGGCCCTTTTTGCCACGCCGGTCCACGCGAAGCCACCCAGGCAGTTAAACCGCCTGACTGTCGAAATGTGGAAGGACTATAGAATCTTCAAGGCGGCGGGGATGCTTTTCGCACGCAGTTCAATCAGGACCCACCCTCCAGCCCTTTCCATGACTCCACGAGATTATGCTCGATGCCAAGCCGATCGAGTATGCGGGCTACCACAAAATCAATGAGGTCCTCAACGCAACGGGGTTGGTGATAAAAACCGGGCATGGCCGGAAGGATTATCGCTCCAGCTTCGGCAGCCTTCAGCATGTTTGTGAGGTGAATACGATTCAGCGGCGTCTCACGGGGTACAAGAATGAGCGGGCGGCGTTCCTTCAGGCAGACGTCGGCCGCCCGGTGGATGAGATTTTGAGACAGCCCGGCGGCAATCGCTCCCAGGGTGCCCATCGTGCATGGGACGATCACCATGCCGGCGCACGGAAACGAACCGCTGGCCAACGGGGCCGCAAAGTCCGTTTCCTCGTATGTGTGAACCTCCGGTGGAAGGTCGTCGTTCAGCGCCACCCCGGTTTCCAGTCGATAGACGAGCCTTCCTGCCTCAGATGATACGAGGTGAACGTCGAACTTTCCCAGGGGTATCGAGCGCAACAGTTTCCGCGCGTATCCGGCGCCGCTTGCGCCGGTGATAGCGACTGTCAAGTTTTGCGTTTTCAAATTGAGGGTCCCGCTTTAAGGAAGTATGAAGGGTGAGGTTGGAAGGGTGAACTTCCGGCTAAACGCCTCTGGTCATCGACAGGCCAGGGACAGCGTAGAGAAAGGACCGGATTATTTTCACTCTTCACTATTCACTCTCCACCATTCACTCTTCACTATTCACTCTTCACTCTTCACTCTTCACTATTCACTATTCACTCTTCACTATTCACTATTCAGGCAACCGAGGCAAGCTGCGTGAAGGTCTCGAGCCTGGGCACCCCTTCCAGTTCGCCAGCCTGGAAAAGAAGCGAGTAGAACAGGCTGAGTCCACTGCGCTCCCCTTCGTTTAAATCAAATCGGAGGCAACGGTAATATTCATGCAGTTCCGGGATATCCAACAGCCCGGTCCTGGCGGCCTGCTCGCAGATCCTGCCGATATTGGCGAGTCCCCATCTCTTGGAAGAAAGAAGGGCCTCGACCGCATCCGGTAACTGCCCGTTCTTTTCAGTAACCGTGTCTTTGCGTATTACCCATACGGCAAACACGAACGGGCGTCCGGTCCACTCAAACCAGGCTGTCCCAAGATCGAGTACATGAGGGAAAATACCGCTTCGCCCAAGCCGCAGTGCTTCATCACCAATTGCAAGGCACGCGTCGAGGATCTTGGACCCTGAAAGATAATCCGAACAGGATCCCGTTTCGAACCGGGGATCCACCCCGTATCGCAGCCTGCACAGGACTTTCAGCAGTCCGACCGAAGTATGCGATTCGGAGGTTGCCAGCACTGTCTTCCCTGAAAGCCGCTCAATGGGCATGCGGCTCAGCAGGAGCACGCTCTTTACATCGCCGGCGGAGTTGATCGAGAGGTCCGGCACGATGTAATAGAGGCCGGCTCTCCGGGCGTATTCGATTGAAGAAACGGGGCTTATGTCCAGCGCCCCTTTTGCACAAAGCTCGTTCAACTCGGAAGGAACGCCGGGGACAATTGTGAAGGGATTGGCTATTATGCCAGCTTCCAGCGGATAGTAGATGGGAAGCACGTTCAGAAAATCGATCCTTCCGAGCCTCAGCTTTGCGCGCTGCTCACCCATTTCCAGGCTCCTTCTTTCCCGGTTTGAATAAGAGCTTCAGCCAGATTCGATTCGTCAATGCCGGATTGGATTTCGACGGCCAGCATATGAGCTTTCGCCCCCGGCTCGATGCTGCCGAAATCGCTTTTGCAGCCGAGCGATCGGGCGGGATTGACCGTAATCATCTCGATCACTTTTTGAGGATCGATTGAGGGATGGTTATCGAGAGTAAAGGCTGCTTCGGCAAAAAGGCTCAGGTCCGTGTTGCTGGCGAGGCTGTCGGTTCCGAGTGCGCAACTTATGCCCAGTGAAAGCGCCTTCTCGATCCACGGGCGGCCCGAGCTAAGGTTCCGGTTGCTCCTTGGACAGAAAACCACGGTGCAGTCCCTTTTGGCTGCAAGCGCCCAATCCGCTTCGGTCATGTGCACGGCGTGCACCAGGAGCGTACGGGAATCTAGCGCGCCCAGGCAGTCCAGGTACTCGATCGGGGTTTTCCCCGGCGGCGTCCACGACGGGTCCCAGCGCCCCACCATCTCAAGCAGTTCGCGGCAAAAGCCTTTCCCGCCCTGCAAAAATTCGATCTCATCCAAATGTTCGGCCACGTGAATCGAGAAAGGAAGCCCGCGCGCCCGCGTCCATTCTTTGGACTCGGCGATGATCGCCGGTGAAACGGAATATACCGAGTGGGGGACCGGGATCAACGTTGTGTCTTCTTTTTTCGCGGCTTCGCGGCTTCGCGTGAGAAACTCCCTCGGAATGGCCGCTGCAACCGAGTCGAGATTGAATCCCAGCAACTCGAGGAAAATCCGCCGTTCTAGGCGGGCGGCAGCAGGGCCGCAGGCGGCGAAGGCGCAGCAGCCAGATTCGCCACTCAAACCTTCAGCGGCGCCTACGGGGCCACGACCAACGCCTGCCCACCCGTTCGTCGTGTCTGCGCAAAACCCCGTCCCGTTGCTTAAAAGCTCCGCTTCGCCACTCAGCAGGCCCTCATCGACAGCTTGCGGTCCCATCCCGGCCCGAAGCACGAACAGCAGTGGGATCCATTCGCGAAAGCAGGGCTGAGGGAAGGGTATTTTGCCTCTAAGGGCCGAGAATTCCAGATGCGTATGGGCGTTAACCAGCGCCGGGAAAAGCGCGGCGCGGCCGTGATCTGTCACCCTGGCGCCCGCAGGTGAGTCCCTCCGCACAGCGGCAAACGGTCCCGCCGCGATAACCCGGCCCCTGTGGGTCAATACAGCGCCATTGCGCAATGGCGGGGCCGAAACCGGCACGACCCATTCGGCCCGGTGGATCTCAGGGGGTTTGGAGCCTGGCGAAAGCTCGTTCATATAATCTGGCCTTTTCGACGCTGTCCCTGGCCTGTCGATGACCAGAGGCGTTAAGCCGGAAGCAACTCGTAAGCCATCGTGCGCCGCCGCGGCTGGAAACCGGCGGACTGAATTATCCTGTGGATCTCTTCGGCCGAAAGGCGGAAATGGACCCCTGCCGCCGCGACCACGTTCTCTTCGATCATTGTGGACCCAAAGTCGTTGGCGCCGAAAAAGAGGGCCAACTGAGCGACTTTCGGACCCATTGTCACCCAGGAGACCTGAATGTTGTCAAAGTTGTCGAGAACAAGCCTGGAGATTGCAAGCAGCCGCAGATATGAGACTGCAGTTTCAGGTTCCCGGGGGATTGCAGTGTTTTGAGGCTGGAAGGCCCACGGAATAAAAGCGGTAAAACCTGCGGTGCGATCCTGAAGATCACGCAGGGCGAAAAGGTGCAGGAGCCTGTCTTGCGGCGCTTCTTCGTGGCCGAACATCATAGTGGCGGTTGTGCGAAGGCCCTGAGAGTGCGCCTCCTCCATGACGGCCAGCCATTCGGCCGATGAACATTTGCGCGGAGACACCCGCTGTCTCACCGAGTCGACCAGAATTTCGGCGCCCCCACCCGGGATCGAGTCCAGTCCGGCAAGTCTCAGCCTCGAGATGACCTCACCGGCGCCGATCCCCTCCAGCCGGCTGAAAAACACGATTTCCGGGGGCGAGAAGGCATGTATGTGAATTGGATACTTTGACTTTATGAAGCTGAGCATCTCTTCGTAAAAAGAGAGCGGCAGATCGGGATGGAGCCCGCCCTGCAACAACACCTGCGTCCCGCCCAACCTTAGTGTTTCCTCGATTTTTTCGGAAAGTTCCTTCCGGCTCAGGACAAAGGATTCACTATGGCCTGGAGGCCGGAAAAACGCGCAGAAACGGCACCCGCACACACAGACATTCGAGTAGTTGACGTTACGGTCAACAACATAGGTAACAACAGGCTTGGAATGCTTTTCCAGAGACAGAGAATGCTTTCCCAGAGACAGGGAATGCTTTTTCAGGCGCACGTCATGAGCCATCCTGCCCAGCGTATGAAAATCGCCGCTCCGGTAGAGATCCCAAGCCTGATGAATATTTAACCTGCTATTTTCAATCATTATTTGACCATACAATGTCCGAACCCGATGACAGTCGCCCTTCGGAAGCCGGACTTCTGAAAACTTTGCGGAACAGGCCGTCCCGTTCCACCGGCTCCAACCCGGCATCCCGGATAGTCCTCTCTATCTCCCGGCGGGTCATTCCCTGCTGAGACTCGGCCCCCGCCATGTGGCCGATCTTCTCCTCGACCACCGTTCCGTCGAAATCGTCCGCGCCAAAGTAAAGGGCGGCCTGGGCGAGCTTAACGGAGAGCATCACCCAATAGGCTTTGATGTGCGCAATGTTGTCGATCATCAGCCTGCTCACGGCGATCGTTTTCAGATCGTCGACCCCGGTCGCCGGCGGCAAATGGCTAAGACCGGTATTGGCCGGCTGGAACGTAAGAGGGATAAAGCAGACGAAGCCGCCCGTCCGGTCTTGGAGTTCGCGAAGCGCCGCCATGTGCTCGAGCCGCTCCCTCACGGTCTCGATATGGCCGTAGAGCATCGTAGCGTTAGTCCTTATTCCTATCTCATGAGCCTGGCGCATAACATCCAGCCAGCCATTCCCGTCCAGTTTCTCAGGGCAAAGGCGCTCTCTTACGCGCGCACTGAACACCTCGGCCCCTCCGCCCGGAAGCATCTGAACGCCGGCCGATTTCAAACGGGCAAGAACATCTTTGACGGATGTCCCCTCATTTTTTGCAAAATGGGCGATTTCAACCGCTGTAAACGCTTTAATAAAGACATTCGGCTTTGTGACGCGTATCTTCCGGACCAGGTCCTCAAAAAAAGAAAGAGCAAGGTCGGGGTGGCAGCCTCCCACGATGTGTACCTCGGTCAGACCGTTCCCGTTCGCGCAGATTTTATCGAGGATTTCATCCTCGGAGAGTTCGAATGAAAGCGGGTCGCCTTTTTTTCTGCTGAAGGCGCAGAAGCGGCAGCCGTTTACACAAATGTTCGAGTAGTTGATATGGCGGTTTACGACGTAGTAGGCCGTATTTCCGTGAAGCCTTGTCCTGACCTGGTGGGCGAGCGAACCGATGGCGTTCATGTCCGGGCAGGCAAAAAGTCTCTCACCATCTGAGACCGTGAGCCTCTCCCCCTCCGCGACTTTGTGAGAGATGTCTTCCAGGCCGAGTTTTTTAAAATACCGTGGTTCGAACATATTTTTGTCCCGCCGATTCACCCGAACCGGTCTCAACGCTCTGCGAGGCGCCCATCCCGATCCGAAGCAGCTTTATGAACTCATCCACCTTGAGCTCCAACTCGTCTAAAGGCGCCTCGTATATGTGAGCACCCGCATCGAGAAAGGGAACGCAGTAAGCCTGGAGAAACCGGTCCATCAACGCGTCCAGCATGAAAACGGCCATTTCGATGTCCGTGTCGGCCCTGATGTCCCCTCTCGCGATCCCGGCCTCTACTACCGGACGCAGGTACTCCGCAGAAAAAAGGTGTACCTGCTGCAAAAACTCCGTCCGAAGTGGGAAGTCTTCCTGGAAAATCATCTTGAGGTAGATTCGATAGACCCTGGGGTGGCGCTCGATGAAGCGGATTCCCGCCAGCATGCTCTCTTTTATTCGCTCGAAGAAATCCGCACTGGAAGTCTCTCTTTTCACCTGCCGAAGCGATTGCCTTACAAGCTCCACCGCATAGTTGAAGATAACGCGGAAGAGGCCTTCCTTGCTGCCGAAATATTGGAAAAGAGACCCCTTGGCTATGCCGATCCGTTCCACCATGCGATTAACGCTCGCCTGCCGGAACCCGTGGCGTGAGAACTCATCCACGGCCGCATCCAGGATTTTGCTCTTTTTGACTTCATCGAGCCTGTTGAAAGTACCACGCGCAAGCATCCAGCCCTCACACCCCAAGGGAATGACCAGGTGGTCATTATAGACGCCGGGCAGGTTTTGTCAATCTGATAAAGTGACCGGCTGGTCATTTTTCACCGCCGAGACAGGATTTCACCGCAGAGACGCAGAGAACTCAGAGATTTTGACAGGATTAACAGGATTAGCAGGATTGAAAAATTTCCAATTCAGGGATTCAGCGATTCAGGAATTAAGGGATTCAGGGATTAAAGAAAGATTTCAGATGAATTTATTCCGGACGCTGGAAGAACACATATTCACGCTGGCATTCGGGGCATTTCATAACTACGCTGTCATTGCTTTCGCCGTGAATGCCGATCCTTGTTCCGCAGGAATCGCATCGCCGGCAGAGCAGCAACCCTCGGAACCGGGGCAGAGTGCGACCATGGATATTCGTAACCTTCGTGGCCTCCACCTCTTCACTTTGGGAGGGAAATCCCGCAAGGGGAATTGCATCCTCTTTACTGGTCAAACTCTTTTCGCCCCTTTATTAAAAAGCCTCTGTTTCGTTTTATGGCCCCAAACCGGGGAAAAGTAAAGAAAAAGCTGCAACACTTGCCAGCCGAACCATATTCCCTTTAATTGGACCTGGAACTATATATACAGACGTGGGTGAATTGATTTTAGTTGACGAGCAGGATTTCACCACAGCATTTCATGTCCCGTTGGGACACCCTAAACCATGAAAAGATTCGTAGGTGGGGTGCCGCGCGTAAGCGGAGCGCAGCCCACCAAGCCTTTTCGAAGCAGAGACGCAGAGGACACAGAGAGGAGCTTTGGCGAAAATTTGGGGAAAACGGCCAAAAGTGGTATTGACCGCCGAGAGATCAACGCTTCCAGACCCTTTGCAGCGCATTTTTCTGGTCATCTCTGTGCTCTCTGTGCCTCCGTGGTGGAACAAGCATTCGCGTCTTCGCGTGCACCCGGCTCTTAATTTATGAGACCCACGCTTTCCGGTGAACTATTACGTGCTTGTGCAACCACGTTGGACAAGCAGGGCGCCAGGACTTAAATACAAATGAGATAAAGTTGGAGAATGAGCAAATGAGTGAATACAGTCATGAATGGATTTGCCGAAATATTGTGGACGGCGCCCCGGACGCAATCATATTCGCCGATGCCGGGGGAATCGTTCGTCTCTGGAACTCGGGAGCGGAGACTATTTTCGGGTATAGCGCAAGTGAGGCAATCGGGCAGGACCTCGATATCATAATTCCCGAAAAACTGAGAGAGCGCCACCGGCAAGGATATCGCAAAGTGATGGAGACAGGGGTCTCCAGGTATATGCATGAACTGCTGGCCGTTCCGGCGCTGCGGAAAGACGGCGCACGCATTTCAATTGAGTTCAGTATAGTAATCTTAAAGTCGGATGATGGCAAAATCGTCGGATCGGCGGCCCTCATACGAGATGTAACCGCCAGGTGGGAAAGGGAAAAGGCGCTGCAAGAAGCTCTAAAATCACATGCAACAGCCGTTTAAGCCAACGAAGGAACAGGTCCGGGAAGCAAGGGGCAAGTCAGTCCCCGACATTATCGCACCCGGGCTGAAGGTGCTTTTTTGCGGAATAAACCCCGGTCTGTACACAGCAGCCGTCGGGCATCATTTCGCCCGGCCGGGAAACCGCTTTTGGCCTTCGCTCCACCACGCCGGTTTTACACCCAGGCAATTTTCCCCATTTGAAGAAGAAGAACTTCTGAGCTACGGATTTGGGATTGTAAACATCGTGGAACACGCAACGGCCAGGGCCGACGAATTAACGGCCGAAGAACTCGCCCGGGGCGGAGCTGTACTCGAGGATAAGGTCCGAACTTTTAAGCCTCTTTTTTCCGCAATCCTGGGGCTGGGCGCCTACCGGCTGGCTTTCAGGCGCCTGAAGGCCCTGCCCGGACTTCAGCCTGAAAAACTCGGCGGGATATCTTCCGCCTGGGTTTTGCCTAACCCGAGCGGCCTGAATGCAAACTACCAGATGAAAGATCTCGTTCGCATGCTCAAAGAGCTTAAGGCCGCAGTGGACAAAGAATTCGGACCTCAGCGGTAAGAAAAAAGCCCCTTCCACCTGGAAGGGGCCCGATACTTTTGGGGTATTTTTGGACGAATGGTCGGGACGAGAGGATTTGAACCTCCGTCCTCTTGCACCCCAAGCAAGCGCGCTAACCAGGCTGCGCCACGTCCCGACAAATATTCAGATTAGCATTGGGGTGAGGGGCAGTCAAGCTCAATGACGGGGACACGGGCACGCGGAGATGGGGTGACGTGAAGACAGGATTTCACCACAGAGGACACAGAGCAGCCTTGGGATGCAACCAAAGGGCGAAAACCATATCACGCGGAGACGCGGAGTCGCAGAGAAACGAATTCCACCACAGAGACGGGACATGGTCCGGTCAAGGAGAGGGCACAGAGGAAGGCAATGGAACGAACACACAAAACTAAAAAGCAGATCCCTGTTTGCTTCCGGTTTTTTCTCCATGCACATTTTCTTTCCTCTGTGCCCTCTCCTTGACCGGACCATGTCCCGTCTCTGTGGTAAAGGCAGTTCGATTTGGCACTTATCCTTAACCATAGCTCTCTCTCCTTGACCGGATAATGGTCCGCCTCCGTAGTGCAAATTCACTCGCGTGCTTGCCCATAGAAGCCGGCCCGCCATTGTTCGAAGCGGCCTGCGGCAATTGCCGCACGCATCTGCGCCATCAGGCCGAGATAGTAATGGAGGTTGTGCAACGTGTTCAGCCGATAGGAGAGGAGTTCGCGGCAGATATAGAGGTGGCGCAGGTATGCGCGCGAGAAGCGCCGGCATGTATAACAGCCGCAATCAGGGTCAGGAGGGCCGGGGTCATCGGCGTATGTGCTGTTTTTTATGTGGAGGGGGCCGCGCGAGGTGAACAGTGTCCCGTTCCGTGCGTTTCTCGTAGGCATTACGCAGTCGAACATATCGACCCCGGCGCGAACTCCCTCGACCAGGTCTTCGGGCGTACCGACCCCCATCACATACCGGGGCGCCGAGCCGGGGAGCCTGGGTGCAAGCCGGTTTATGACCTCCAGCATCTCATCCTTCGATTCGCCCACAGACAGGCCTCCGATCGCATACCCGTCGAAGCCGATCCCGGCCAGCTTCTCCAGGCACATGTCGCGAAGGTCATCGAAAACGCTCCCCTGCACTATCCCGAAAAGGGCCGCGCCGCAACCGGCGGCAGCCTCTTTCGAGCGCTCGGCCCAGCGAATCGTGCGCATGACGGATTCGGAGGCGTACTCGTAGGAAACGGGATATGGAGTGCATTCGTCAAAGCACATCATTATGTCCGAGCCCAGGTTTCTTTGGACGCCGACAGCCGCCTCGGGGGTGAGAAGGTGGCGGGAGCCGTCGATGTGCGATTGAAACCGGACACCCTCTTCCTCGATTTCGTTTATCCTGGCGAGGCTGAAGACCTGGAATCCGCCGCTGTCGGTCAAAATCGGGCGGTCCCAGCCCATAAATTTGTGAAGCCCGCCCAGGCGCGCCACTCTTTGAGCCCCTGGGCGCAGGTAGAGGTGATACGTATTTGCGAGAATTATTTGCGCTCCGAGGGACTCCAGTTCGTCCGGGGAAATGCTTTTGACGGACCCGACCGTTCCGACCGGCATGAATACGGGAGTATCGACCGCGCCGCGTGCGGTTTCAATCCGCCCGGCGCGGGCGTTGCCTCCCGGATCTTTTGAAAGAATATCGAATTTCATCTACCTACTTCGCGTGCCATTGTCAGATGATTAGAGACAGACCTGCTTTTCAAAAGCGTGGGGAGCCGCGCCCCTTACACCTTCTCCACGTGGCGGAGCCTCCAGATCTATGTGGCGCTGCGGCGGGTGAGCCGCGTGGCGGCAATCCCACCGCAGGCGCCGAGCGCTCAGCCACGCGCGTTCAACGCGCGTGGCCGAAACCTGGGGGGTGCGGGGGAATCATTCCCCCGCGCTCTTGAACTTCTCCGTCTTCATAGAATCAGCATTGCATCTCCGTAGCTGAAGAAACGATAGCGCTCCCGGGCCGCCTCCCGATAGGCGGATAATATCCGTGATCTGCCGGCGAAAGCCGATACCAGCAGTATCAGGCTGGATTTTGGAAGATGAAAGTTGGTCACCATGCAATCGACAACCGCAAATAGGCAGCCCGGATAGATGTAGTGATCGCACATACCCCGGAAGGGAGCTATTTCGCCCTCCTTTGCGTAAAGCCACTCCAGGGTGCGAACGACAGTGGTCCCGACTGCTACCACCCGCCTCCGCTCGCGCTTTGCCCTGTTTACCGCATCTGCGGTCTCTTTGGCAATTTCGATAAATTCCGGGTGCATCCGGTGTTGGCGAATGTCCACGCATCTCATGGGCGCAAAAGTGCCGTAGCCGACGTGAAGGGTCAGCGCAGCGACTTCTATTCCCGAGGCCGTGAGTCCATTCAAAAGAGATTTCGTAAAATGCAGACCGGCGGTAGGCGCAGCCACTGCACCGGGGTGTCTCGCATATTCTGTTTGATAGCAGATACGATCATCGGGGGCAGATTTGCCGGATGCACGCCCGATATAGGGCGGCAGCGGCGTCAGGCCGATTCGGTCAAGAATATCCACTATGCCGGAGGCCCCGGAAAACCGGACTTGAGCCCTCCCGTCTATCGGAGCGGCAATCACCTCAGCGCAAATACCTTCCGAAAGCTCGATTACCTGCCCCGTACGGACGCCTTTTGACGCTCTTACCAGGCAGCAGTAGCTCTCAAGGGACCCGGACGCGGGCTGCTTATAGGGATCGAGCACCAGAAGCTCGACCATGCCTCCGGTTTTCTTGCGGCCGGTCAGCCGTGCGGGAACAACACGCGTATCGTTTACGACCAGCAGGTCGCCCGGTATTAAATACTGTCCGATTCTATCGAAGCGCGAATGCCCGAGGGCGCCGCTTGAGCGATCGAGTAAGAGCAGGCGCGAGTGTTCCCGCGCGGAGGCGGGGCGCTGGGCTATGAGTTCAGGCGGCAGATCGTAGTCATAGTCTTTGAGCCTGAATGAGATCTCGTGGCTAGCCCCCATGCCTGCGGCCCAGGTAAACGAGGAGCAGACCAACGACCATCAAAGCTGCGCCAAGAATTCTGAGGGAATGGTTGGAGGCTGAAAGAAGCCAGTTCAGCCATTTTCTGACCTGTTTGGGGGTCGCAAGGTAGGGGAGGCCTTCCACGAAGCAGATGAGGCCTAACACAGTAAGAAGGTATGCATGCATCGTTGACACTCGCAAGCTTTTTCTTTTCATCGCAATCCGAATCGCTTAACATGCCTCGGGCCAGGTTCCAAAGTCGAGACTGCGCCAAGTATAACGCATAGGAGCAGCAAGGTAAGCAGCAATTGCCCCTGAGAATTGAAATTCTTCTTCATTTCACTCTGCGGTCCACACCCATGCGGGGCTTCCTATCATACGAGGCCTCCCGCCCCCGCCCCGTCTCGCGGAGCGTCGAGAATGAGCGGTCGGCCCCCGCGCTACGCGCTCACACGTCGCAAAGGGAGGCCAGCAAGCATGCTTCACTTTGTGAAACAATGCGAAGCTCGCGAAGCGAGATCTTGACATCATTTTCACCTCACTTTCTGATGCGCTTAACATTTGGCTTGCCTTCAAACGCACCACGTTTAATGTCTGTGCGTTCTGCATGGCTGCGCGCACGGGGGTCGCCGCTTTTGCTCAGCCCTCAACCCTCAGTCCTCAGTCCTGCTTCTCTGCATGGCAGGCGCATTTTTTTTCTTGCAGGGTATTATATAAGTCTATCATACGAGGAGATCCGATGAACGTCTTCATTTTTTCAAAAAAAGGGGACCAGGGGACAACCAGTCTTCTTAACGGGGAACGCATCTCCAAAGCGAGCCTGAGGCCCGACGCATATGGAACACTGGACGAGGCCAGTTCCGCCCTCGGACTCGCCAAGACCTTTACCCTCAACGTGGCCATCCTGGAGATGATACAGGCAGTGCAGGAGGACCTGTTAATGCTGGGCGCCAGGCTCTCCGATACTGCGCCCGATTCTGAATACAGCATTGGAACCGAACGAATCCAAAGGCTCGAGGAGTGGATCGTCAAAATCCAGGAGGAAGTTCCCATCCCGCGCCACTTCATCTACCCTGGAGTAAATTCCGCGAGCGCTTCGATCGATCTTGCCCGCTCCATTATTCGAAGGGCCGAGCGCGTGGCGACGGCCCTCAAAGAGGCCGGTGAAATAGACAGTCCCGAAGTCCATTCATATTTGAACCGCCTGGCCGATTTTCTCTTCATCCTGGCCAGATACGCGGAAAAAAAGGGATAGCGGCCAAATTCAGGGCGGTGGGACCCACCTCGCGGAGCGTAGACATCGGGCCTTCGGCTTCGGGCGACTTCTCCTGTGATTTTCCACCGGGGCGGGCGGTGGGGCTTGGGGAACCGGGACCCACCTCGCGGAGCGTCGAGATCGGCCCTTGGGCGGCGGCACAGGCAGGACCTCGACAGCCCGCCCACCCACCCGCGAGGCCGCAGGGGCCGCGAGCAGCACTTCAGTTTTTTGAAGTGTTTGTACAACTTAAATGATTCACCTTATTTTGTGGACAAAAAAAACCGCCCGCGCATCTTATAAACTAGAGTAAAAAACGTTCTAAATGTTTACACTGCTTATGGGCATTTCGTTGACTGGCAGTCTGCCGCAAAGGAGTACTAAATGAAAAGAGTGCTCGTGATATTATTTGTTGCCGCAGGTCTGGTTCTGGCGCCCTATACCGGCTCAGTGAACGCTCAAAGCTCAACCTCAAAGCGTCCCCCCATTGAACAGCCTCTGGTCAGTGAAGGCGAGTTTGCCGTAGAACTGGCAACTGCCCTCAATTTAACCTCGTCGCACGATGAAGCGGCAGCGGAAAACTCTCTGGCCGCGATAAACATTGCGCCTCGAAACGGATGGATTTCCGACTATCCTATGACGCCCGACATTATTGCCGAGGTGAGGGAAAGCACCGCAAGATCGGCATCATCGGGTAGCCTGAGTCTATCAGAGGCCGATGCGGCCCGCGCGGTTGACAGCGTCAGCATCGCAATGCATCTTCCGATCAAAGTTGCCGGCGAAAAATACACTGATGAATCAAGTTCAAGTTCCGAATACCAGTCAAACCAAGCCGCTCCTCCTCCGGAGGTTTCCGAATATGAGACGCCCGCCGATGTTGAGCAATACTATGACGAGAACGGGCCTCCCATCGTGAGCTATTATCCGCCTCCATGGGAATACGATTATCTCTATGCCTGGGTCCCATGGCCATTCTGGTGGGATGGGTTCGGCTTCGGCGGCTACTTCATACTGAACGATTTCCACAGGCACCATCACCACCACTGGTTTACCAACCATGTAAGGAATGCCGACGGCACGGTGAGCAGGGTCAATGCGGTTACCCGTGCAACGGGAAGAGGAACCGGACATTCTTCAACCCTCTCTCGGACAAACAGGCCCACGCAGGGCTCTCGGCTCGGCTCCGCCAACGCTCAGGCAGGCGCAAGAGCTATAATGAACCGGCAAAACGAGTTGCGAAATCCGGTTGCAGCCAGGCGAAATATGCACAGTTCCGAGTCAACCGGCAGCGGGAGGACGATGGGCCAAGGTGGTGATTCGAGGTCTCCTTCTTTCAGCGGGCGGACTTCCAGCGGCGCTCAGTCAGGACGTTCCTCCAGCGGCGCTCAGTCGGGACGTTCCTCCAGCGGTAGCGGCAGTGGCGGCGGTTCCCACGACAGCGGGGGCGGCGGCTTCGGTGGCGGAGGGGGTGGTTCCGGCGGCGGAGGAGGCTTCGGTGGAGGTGGTGGTGGTGGCGGCTTCGGCGGCGGAGGTGGCGGGGGACATCGCTAAGAAACAGCACCTATGGCAGGCGGCGCCCCTCAGAATAAACTTTCCTCTTTCCAGAAGAGTGAAAATAATCTGTTCATAATCTGGTCATGCCTTTTACCGCCTTTAGGCGGAAGATCCTCTTACCGGCTTTAGCCGGAAGTTCGCCCTTCTAATTTCACCCTCATGCTTCAAGGTGCGCCTCTGCGCTAAAGTCCGCCCTGGCCCCCCTTTAGAAAGGGGGAAGTATCTCCATTCCCTTACTGAAATCCAGGTAGATATTCCCGGCGCAGCACTTTTAGGCTATATAAGCAAATAGGCGGAAAAGGAAAACAGGCCGTAAGATTAGGCAATTTCCCGGCCTGGCGGACTAATTTCACGTTGAAAGGGAAGCTCTATGGATTTTTTGGAACCCGATGCGTTTTTCGATATGGCTTCATTCGTTCACCGTGACGTATTTGCCGGCTGCAAGTACGTCTGGGACGTTCTGGGCAAGATTTCCGGCTATCTGGAGCATCACATCGAGCCAAACGTTGCAGACCTGAAGTATTTCAGGCGCCCGCTGCCGAAGACGGTCGTAATGTGGCGGGGAGAAATCCTGGAGGGCGGTTTCGAGATTATTGGCGGAAATGTCACCGAAGGCAAATTCCTCGTGAGCATCGGTGGCGAGGAAACGTATGAGGCGGCTGTGCTGTGGGAGGGGAGCGTCCTGTGGGACGAAGCGATTTTCATCGGTCCGGGGGCAGTCGTGGAACCCGGCGCTCTGGTTAAAGGCCCCTCTATAATAGGGGCGCACACCGAGGTGCGCCAAGGCGCTTATGTGAGGGGCCAATGTATAGTCGGCACCGGGTGCATAGTCGGCCACACCACCGAAATGAAGACAAGCATCATGCTGGACGGTGCAAAGGCCGGGCACTTTGCCTACATCGGGGACAGTTTAGTGGGACGTGAGGCGAACCTCGGGGCCGGAACGAAGCTTGCCAACCTAAAGATAAGGGACCAGACCATCCGTGTGATGGCTCACGGCACACGGATCGTTACGAATCTGCGCAAATTCGGGGCGGTCCTGGGGGACCATGCGGAGATAGGCTGCAACGCTGTCACCAATCCCGGAACTATTCTGGGCAGAGGCTGCCAGGTTTTTCCTCTCACATCCGTGCGCGCCGGCTACTATGAACCCAATTCAGTCATCAGAGGATAGCCGCGAGGCTAAGACAGCGGCCGAGATTATCGAATATTTCCGGAGGCTCCACGGCCGGGATGGAGATTATGGCCAAGCCCTGCCCTATCGTTTAACTGCCTCCGGCGCATGGGCTGCTTCGAGGCCTGAGCACCTGTTCAATTTCTTCAGAAGACTGGACCTGTCTCAGTTTCGCCTCTTTATAGACCTCGGCAGCGGGGACGGGGTTGCCTCCTGCACCGCAGGCCTGTTCACCAGGTCGATCGGAATAGAATCCGATCCTTTTCTGGTATCGCGCGCCGTTCGCGCCGCACGAGATCTAAACCTCCTGAGCCGCGTCGGGTTCATCCGCGCCGATTTCCTAACTCAGCGCATTCAAAAGGCCGACTGTCTCTACATCTATCCCGACAAGCCCATCGATGCCCTGGAGAAGACCCTCGAAGGCTGGGACGGCACCCTTTTCATCTACGGCCCTCATTTTCCGCCGAAGCGGCTTTCACTTATGGAAAAGCTGAGGTGCGGAAGGGAGACGATGTCGGTTTATACTTAGTTTCCGTCCGGAAAGGGTCCCTTTCCGCCCTGGCGATGTCAATCTTCGGGGTTTCTTGTGCGGCGTACTCTATACGCCTCCGCGCAACCCCTCGATTTCCTTGCCAGGACGAAAACGTTCCGGCTAAAGCCGGTAAGAGGAATCACCAGATTATCCCTCCTTTCCGAATCGGAAACTCTAGTCTCTTATCCAGAGTTTCCGGGTGGAGGCTACTTAATCAGAACAAATCGGCAAGATTTCGCCGCCGCCTGTCTTTCCAGCGCCCACGGTGATATGCGTAACTTGCGAGTATAGGTACGGCAATTGTGCCTTCGCAAAAGACCATCTGTTGATTTCCGGAGTCGACCTTACCCCAGGACCTCGCTTCCTTCAAAGTTGAGCTGGAACATGCCCCATCTCTTGAATCGGCAACAGTGATCTGAACGGCGTACTTGTGCATCGGAACATTCTTTCCCTGTACTTCCGCGCAGATAACGACGTCCTGTATGAAATTCTTCGGTACACCGCCGCCAATGATCAAAAGACCGGTGTCGCCAGTATTGATTTTTATTTCGGTCAACTCCCTGAAATCTTTGACGCTGTCAATTGACACATGACTTTCAGGTCTTTCTGCCTGGTGCTTCACCAGGCCAAAACCGGCGCTGGAGTCGGAAAAAGCCGGGCAAAAGATCGGCACTTTATTTTCGTAGGCGCACTGAACCAGCGAATTTTTCTTTTTTGCATTCGAAACCAGATGTTTGCCCATTTCTTTAATGAATTCACGCGATGAATAAGCGCCCGGAGGAAGCCGGTCTGCAATTTCTTTTACTGCGCTGTCACACTCCTGGAGCTGCAGTTCATCTATAAATGTATCGTATATACGATCGACGTACGCATCCCTTAAAACGGCATCATCTATTTCCGTACTGCCCCTGTAATGCCTGAAGCCAATGGCCTCAAAAAAATCCATATCTACGATGCTCGCCCCGGTCGCCACAACGACATCGACCATGTTAAAGCGAATCATGTCGCTGTAAACGGCCATGCACCCTGCGGCGCCGGTGCTGCCGGCAAGGGACAACACAACCGCGCATGACTCATCACTTATCATACGGTCAAAAATCATGGATGCGGCAGCAAGCTCTCTGGCGCTAAAGGACATCCTGCTCATGGATTCGATCAGCCCGACAGGATTGAAACCAGTTATATCGATATGTTCTATAGGTTCAGTCAAAAGATCTTTTTTCATCATCAGATGTAAAATACTCCTTCTACGTTTAGGTCTGTCTCTTTTAATCCTGCTAATCCCATCAAAGTTTTTAGTCCATCCCTCCGCCCAGCAGGCTTATCCCGAATTCCATCAAGGCCGGCACATTACAATATATCACGATCCAAATCCACCTTTTCCGCTCGACGGTCTTTCATGGGTTTTAGCCTTTTTTTTAATCCTACTAAGACAGACTATAAATAAGGTAATTAACACAAAGAAACCTATAAAAAGCCGCTACGTGCAAATTAGTACGCTACGCGGCGCAACCCGCGCCGGCCCACATTGGATTCTCGACGCCCCGCGAGGCGGGGCCGGCAGCGGGCGGCCTGTTAATCCTGTCAAAGTTTTTGGTCTTTCTCCCCGCCCAACAGGCTGGGCGATTCCGGGTCATGCCTGGCGTAATTGGCTTTCGCGCGCTCAAGACTCGATGTCGCATAGCAGTAGCTGCAACCGAAAAGACAGGTATCGTACATTCCTATATCCCTGCTTACGGCACACCCGCATTCTTTTCTCTGGCACGGATCCTTGGGAGCTCTTATCGGGATTGCAAAGAGCTTCGAAATCAGATCCGCATCTATGCACTTTGACGGATTTATGCCAAACGCAGACAAATCCTGCTCTGAGGCGCAGGAGAATATTTCCATTGCGTTTTCGCGGGCGGCCTTCGAAATTGCGCTCAAAAGTCCCCTAACCGGCATGCTGCCAAAATCGACAGGCTCGGCGCTGCCCTGCGCCCCAGCCTCCATTCGGGCGCGCACTTTTCGGTATGGTTTGACGAAGCTGATTACGCACCGGCCTGTAGCCCCTTTCAGCTCTTGAGCCACCAGCCGGAAATTACTTTCATGAAACCCGGTCCCACAGAAGCTGCTCAAAACTATAGGGTCGTAGCGCCAGATGACCCTTTGCGGCCCAACTCGCGCTGAAAGCTCCTGAAAAGTCCTTATGGACTGCCTCAGCGGCGGCGACCCTGGATCTATCCGGTCCGGGTAGCCGATCAGAGTGAAAAGAAAGTAGTACCGGCAGCCCATGTCGTCGAGTTCGTCCAGGTATCTCATCAGCGGGCGCGGATTACGGCTCCAGAATACAAAAGCGTCAACTTCCGCTGCGGAAAGGGTGACCCTCGAGACCTGATTCAGGTTGAACGGATTGGGCACAAGGCACCAACCTCGGCGTACCCGGTTCAAAAACCATTTCGAATAAAAGGCCGGAATGTCAGTCCGGCGGCTTGCGCTTACGATCATTTTTCTCGTTTTATAGACCGATATAATACCTTGCAAGAAAAAAAATGCGCCTGCCATGATAAGAGCGGCGACCGTGCGCGCAGCCATGCAGAGAAGCAGGACTGAGGACTGAGGACTGAGGGCTGAGCAAAAGCGGCGACCGTGCGCGCAGCCATGCAGAACGCACAGACATTAAACGTGGTGCGGTTGGAGGCAAGCAAAATGTTAAGCGCATCAGAAAGTTAAGTTACAGTGGTGTAAAGGTCTCGCTTCGCGGGACTTCGCCCTGCTTCACTTTGTGAAGTGGGCTTGCCCGGCCTCCCTTAGCGACATGTGAGCGCGTAGCGCGAAGGCCGACCGCAAAATAGGTCTATCGTACGCTATGGGCGTAAGCGGGAGGCCTTATTTACCATATCATGCTTTATCACGATATTGACTTCGCTGCTGAAGGCCTTAAATCCATTTTGTGTGCCTGCTCACCTCACGGCGGGGGCGGTGGGACCGCCAGCCGGCTTGCCCGAGGCCTACGGCTTCGGGCGACTTCTCCTGTGATTTTCCGCCGGGGCGGGCGGCGAAGACTATATTTAGGGACGCGTGGCGCTAAGTCCTCACGTCCAGGGAGATCCCAATGAAAACCGATCTGAAGAAACCCCCCGCGATGCGAAAATTCACAAAAGCCATTCATGCCGGAGGCCTTGAACACAGCATATATGGAGAAGTATCCGTCCCTATATTTCAAACCGCGACGTTTGCTTTCCCGAGCGCGGCCGACGGGGCCGCCCGATTTTCCGGAAAGCAGTCCGGATACATATACAGCAGGCTAGGTAATCCGACTGTAAATGCTCTTGAGGAAAGCCTGGCAACATTGGAAGGCGGTTTCGCGGGAGTAGCGACCGCCACTGGAATGGCTGCTGTAAGTTCGGTTTACATATCCTTTCTGAGGCTGGGAGATCATGTCGTTGCCACCAACTGCCTTTACGGTCCATCGCGTGTGATTCTTGAAGACGAGCTTACCCGGTATGGGGTGGAAACCACGTTTGTGGACAGCTCGGAGCTGCTGAACATCGAGAAAGCCATACGCCCGGCGACAAGAATGATTTTCGTGGAATCGCCCATGAATCCAAGCATGAAAATCACCGACCTGGCCGGGGCGGCGGCGATCGCGAAAAAACACGGGGTTCTTCTGGCTGTAGATAATACTTTCGCAAGCCCATACCTCCAGCGGCCGATTGAGTTTGGCGCCGATATCGTTATTAACAGCCTGACCAAGTTCATAAACGGCCATAGCGACGTGATCGGAGGGATGGTCGTAACAAAAGCCGAAAAACATTACAATCGCGTCAAGAAGATCGTCAGCCTTTTCGGTGCAACGATGGACCCCCACCAGGCATGGCTCATCCTGCGGGGGTTGCGCACTCTGCCCCTCAGGGTCGAAAAGGCGCAGGAAAACGCCATTAAGCTGGCCGAGTTTCTCAAATCTCATCCCAAGGTGATCTGGGTAAGCTATCCCGGTCTTCCGGACCACCCACAGCATGAGACAGCAAAACGCCAGATGGACGGTTTTGGCTCGATGATTTCATTTGGAGTACGAGACGGACTTCAGGGCGGAATAACCTTAATGAACAGCGTGCGGCTGATTACGCTGGCGGTATCGCTGGGCGGGGTCGAATCGCTCATAGAGCACCCCGCCTCGATGACGCATGCTTCCGTTGGGCGGGAAGAAAGGCAGGAGGCAGGAATTGTCGACGAGCTTGTTCGTCTTTCCGTCGGTTGCGAAGATTTCGAAGACCTGCGCGAGGACCTCGACCAGGCGTTAAACCTGATCGGCGACCACAAAATAATACCGGCAGGCTTGCACGCTGAGACTGCGGAGATCCTAGATGCCGGCTGCTAAACGGAGATCGGAGATCAGATGTAAGATGCCGGAAGTTCCGTCTTCCGTCCTCCGTCCTCCGCCTTCTATCGGTTATCAGCCCATATGCTCTATTATCGCCTGTGCGAACCCGGAACATTTCACCTCTTTTGCACGCCTCATCTGCCGGGCAAGGTCATAAGTGACAATTTTGTCCCTGATTGTCCGCTCGATGGCTTCCTTTATGAGGACTGCCGCTTCTGTCCACCCCATGTGCTCAAGCATCATAACCCCCGAGAGGATCAACGATCCAGGGTTTACTTTGTCCAGACCGGCGTACTTGGGGGCCGTCCCGTGCGTGGCCTCGAAGACAGCGGCATTGTCCCCGATGTTTGCGCCGGGCGCCATGCCCAATCCGCCGACCTGAGCCGCGAGTGCGTCGGAGAGGTAGTCTCCGTTCAGATTGGACGTTGCAATTACGCTGTATTCCTCAGGTCTTAGCAGGACCTGCTGGAACATTGAATCGGTAATTCGCTCATTAATTAAAACTTTGCCTTCGGGGGTCCTTCCGCCGAACTTTAGCCGGACATCGGCTTCGGTGACAGTCCGGTCCCCGAATTCTTCCTGCGCCAGTTCGTAGCCCCATTTGCGGAAAGCGCCTTCGGTGAACTTCATGATATTTCCCTTATGGACCAGGGTGACAGAAGGAAGTCCCCGTTCGATTGCATAGGCTATGGAGCGCCGCACAAGCCTCTTGGTCCCCGCCGGACTCATCGACTTTATCCCGATACCGGAGCCGGCAGGCAGTGAGACCCTAAAATTTTCCTTCAGAAATCGCGCAAGCTTGTTTGCCTCTTCAGATCCCGATTCCCATTCGAATCCAGCGTAAACGTCCTCAGTGTTTTCCCTGAAGACGGTCATGTTGACTTTTTCAGGATGGCGAACGGGTGAGGGAAGGCCAGGGAAATACTTTATCGGGCGAATGCACGCATAGAGATCCAGGTACTGCCTGAGCGTTACGTTGAGACTCCTTATGCCGGTCCCGACCGACGTGGTGAGAGGGCCTTTTAGGGCAACCATGCTTTTCCTGATCAGATCGATTGTCTTTTCCGGCAACGGGATGCCGGTTCGCTCAACGGCCTTTCCGCCCGCGAGAAGTTCGAACCAATGAATCTTTCTTTTCCCGGAATAGGCTTTTAGAACGGCCGCATCGAATACCGGCCCGGCAGCCGCCCAGATGTCAGGTCCTGTTCCGTCGCCTTCGATAAAACCGACGTTCGGATTTGATGGAACATCAATTCTTCCCTGGGCGTCCAGGGTGATCCATTCGCCTGTGAATCCAGTATCCTCCATAGACGCTCCCTTTCACTTTTGGAAAGCCAAAAGCACCCACTCTCCTGCCGTTTTCGCACCAGCCGGCCTAAGGCCTCTTTTTTCATATTCGGCCCCCACCTCATCGGCCTGTTCGATCAGAATCCCACTCAGTGCGAGCAGCCCTCCACCGCGCACTTTAGAGGCGATCGTTTCCGACATCCTGATAAGAGGCTTAGACTCAATGTTGGAAATTACGACGTCGAACGAGCCGCTCACCCCTTCGGGGGTTGCACACAACAGACGGATTTTTTCAGACAGCCCGTTCAGCAAAATGTTTTCTTTGGCCACTTTGACGGCTTCGGGGTCATTGTCGATTCCAACGACCTCTTCGAACCCGAGCAGGGCCGCGCCGATTGCGAGTATCCCCGATCCGGTCCCAAGGTCAAGGAGCGACATCCCAGATGAGCCCAGGTCCAATTCCCGGCAACTTTCCAGCCATTCCAGACAGAGCCGAGTGCTCTCATGGTGGCCGGTTCCGAAAGCACGCCCCGGATCGATTCGAATGATCAGGCGCTCAGGATCGCAATGTACCGCCTCCCAGGTAGGCGAGACGAGAAATCGCCTCCCCACCTGTAAAGGCTTGAAATGCTCTTTCCATGTCCGCGACCAGTCTTCGTCGGGTATCTCGGAGACGGCAAGCCCGATCACACCCTCGTCAGGCAGAGCCGGAGCGGAATCGACAATCTGCCGCAGGCGCTCCTTCTCGTCGGCGAACCGGGCGGAATCCAGATAGATGCGGATGCCGCCCGAAATGTATTCCACACTCACTCCGAAAGCTTCGGCAAACTCCACAGCAAGGATGTCGACCGTTTCAGGCCCGCACGTTACATCAATTCGAGTCCAGATCTTCGTCAATACTTCCCCGATTATGCGCGAGACGCGACCGCTATGCACTTCACTTCGACCATAACGCCCCTGGGCAGCCCCTTTACCTCAACAACCGCCCTCGCAGGCTTGTGGGCCGAAAAATACTCTTCATATACCTTGTTGAAAGCCACAAACTGCGCAATATCGGTTATAAAAACATCCACCGCAACAACTTTGTCCAGTCCGGCCCCCGAGGCGATCAGAACCTGCTTGAGGTTCTCCAGTGACCGCCGGGCCTGGTCGGAGAAGCCGCCGCTTGCAATTTCCCCCGTTTCAGGGTCTATCGGGATCTGGCCGCTCACGAAAACAAAACCATTGGCGCGGATCGCCTGCGAATAAGGCCCAATCGCGGCAGGGGCCTTCACGGTTTGTATCGCCTCCAAACTCATCGTCTCCTCCTTTTGCACTCCGGAAATGGTCTTTTGCCGGCAACTTAAAGTAATGCCGCTTCTTATTCAAATAAATAGCTATCACGCGAGGCCGAGGCTTAACATTTTTGCCCATACCGCCGGAATGACGTCATCCCGGACCCTATCCGGGGCGGGTTGACACCGGCCCTTCCCATATGCAAGCGGGAACAGACAGGCTTTAGACGCGATTTAGTTGTATGTTCATAATTGTGCATTATAATTAAGAAAATGGCTGAAAAGGGGAAGAATATGTTGAAAACTGGAGAGAAAATTCCCCCTCGACGACGGAGGGGGCCCGCAGAAATGAAGAGCAGACGCGAAGGACCCTCGCAGGAATCGCAGGCCTCCGGAGGGGTAATCGAAGCTCAAGATGGGCGTATCAGACGGGAAGAGCCCGGAATGCCCGTCACTCGCTCAAATATCGTGGCCACTATCAGTAGCCAAACGGGTCACGACTTTTCCGCATACGAAAAAAGCACCCTTATCCGGGGCATTCTGAGGCGGATGAAGGTGACTCGATTGCTAAGCCGGCAGAAGTAACTCAACTATCTCCATTTTCTGACATTGCAATCTTACCGACTCCTTTCGCCGACCTCGGTATTTTGATAACCTTTCACTGACAGAGACATACATTGCGGCAAGGGCAATGGAAGAAGCTTTTGCTCGTTTACTGCAAAAAGGAAACAGCCTTGCAATCGTGGACAAAATGATACAATTTGGCAACTCGTCAAAGGTAGTGGGACTTGAAGACAAATATCGACTCGATGAGAAGTACTTTTTCAAAAGAGGTGACTTATCATGACCGGCGCGGAAATCGTTTTAAGTACAGCAGCGGATGCGGGTGCGGAAATCTGTTTTGCCAATCCGGGAACCACTGAACTGCCTCTGGTTGCAGCACTCGATAGGGTCAAGAGCATCCGTCCGGTGCTGGGGCTCTTTGAAGGCGTATGCACAGGCGCGGCCGACGGCTATGCGCGGATGAAACAAAAACCTGCCCTGACCTTATTGCATCTTGGCCCCGGCTTTGCCAACGGCATTGCTAATCTCCACAATGCCAAACGTGCCCGATCTCCCATTCTGAATATCATCGGCCAACATGCTACGTGGCACCTTAATGCCGATCCTCCGCTGAATATGGATATAGCATCCCTTGCCCGGACCGTCTCCGGCTGGTATAGGCAAAGTGAATCGGTGGAAGCATTATCGCATGACACGGCCGAGGGACTGGCCGCATCATTGTACGGTCAAATATCAACTTTGATTGTTCCTGCGGATCACCAGTGGACAGAACACAAATACGATAAAATTACGTTGCCGGAACTTACTTTTGATAGAGTCGATCAGGCGACAATTGCCAACGCCCGTAAACTTCTCAAAGACGCAAAAAAATCGGGGCTCATCTTGGGTGGGCGAGCTCTGCGCAAACCAGGCCTGGCGGCGGCAGCGGAAATTCATGAAAAAACAGGATGCGATCTTTTGATGATCACCTTTCCTGCATACTTTGAAAGCGGCGAAGGCCTGCCTGTATTAACACGTATTCCTTATATCCCGGCACAGGCGCAAACATTCCTTGGTAAATACGATACATTAATTCTGGCGGGGACCAATGAACCTGTGGCTTTTTTCGGCTATCGGGATGGGAAAAGTTTTCTGCTTAACGATCGACAACGCCATTTCAGAATTGATACGGATAAACAGGATGTTGCGGCCGTACTGGAAGAACTGGCCCGGGCGCTGGATGCTGTAACCGGTAAAGATAAAACTGACTCGATACTTGCGAAATATGCTTTGCCGGAGTTGCCTTCGGGCAAACTAAATGCAGCAAAAATGTGCGCCACAATTGCCGCCCTGCAGCCGGAACACTGCATCGTTGTCGAGGAAGGCGTAACATCAACCGGACCTTACTATTCATATGCGCCCTTTTTAAAACCCTATAGCCAGCTTAATCTGACAGGAGGGGCCATCGGTCAGGGAATGCCTGTAGCGCTTGGCGCCGCACTTGCCTGCCCCGACAGAATGGTAATAAATATTGAAGCTGACGGAAGCGCCATGTACACAATTCAAGCGCTGTGGTCTCAGGCCCGTGAAAAAGCAAATGTAATAACGGTTATCTGCTCGAACCGTAAATACTTCATAATTGAACTCGAATGTATGATGGCCGGATATAGCTCCCTGGGAGCTGAAGCCAGAGCGCTTATGAATCTCACTAACCCGGCACTGGACTGGGTCGGCTTGAGCCGAGGCATGGGGGTGCCTGCCGCTTCCGTTACGACAGCGGAGGAATTAATCAGAGAATTCAAAGCTGCCCTGAAGGAATCAGGACCACATTTGATTGAGGCAGTGTTGGAACAATAGAGGCCTCCCGCTCCCGCCCCGTCTCTGGTCATAGACAGGTCATGGAAAGCGTTGAGAATGAGCGGTCGGCCTCCGCGCTACGCGCTCACACGTCGGAATCAGGACTGAACTACGCTTCGCTCCCTGAGTGCTGAGGACTGAGAGCGAAACCTTTACACCATTGTCACTTTACTTTCTGATGCGCTTAACATTTGGCTTGCCTTCAAACGCACCACGTTTAATCTCTGTGCGTTCTGCATGGCTGCGCGCACGGTCGCCGCTTTTGCTCAGCCCTCAGTCCTCAGTCCTGCTTCTCTGCATGGCTGCGCGCACGGTCGCCGTCCTTATCATGTCAGGTGCATTTTTTTCGAACAAGGTGTTACATAAGTCTATCATACGAGGTATTATATAAGTCTATCATGCGAGGATATTGTGAAGGTTTCCCTGTTCATCCCGTGTATCGTGGACATCATGTTGCCGGAGATCGGCGTAGCGACATACAAGCTGCTTTTGCGTCTTGGTGAAAAGCCCATATATCATCCGGAACAGACCTGCTGCGGGCAACCCCTGTTCAATGCCGGATACCGCGACCAGGCGAAGCGTGCAGCCAAACACTTCATAGAGGTTTTCGGCAATGACGAATGCATAGTGAGTCCCGCAGGCTCTTGTGTCTGCATGGTTAAATACCATTATCCCGAGCTCCTCGAAGATGAGCCCTCCTGGCGCGATCGTGCGAACGGCCTTGCCGGCAGGGTTTTTGAGTTGAGCCAGTATATCGTGGATAAACTTGGTGTAACCGATGTCGGCGCTTCCTTCGAGGGCAAGGTCGCCTACCACGAGTCGTGTCACGTCCTCAGGGGGCTGGGTGTATCCGGCCAACCCAAGAAGCTCATCGCCGGTGCAAAAGGCGCTCAGTGTGTAGATTTGAAAAATTCGACAGCATGCTGCGGTTTTGGAGGCGAGTTCGCTGTGGGCTATCCGGAGATATCCGAGGCGATGGTAAAGGACAAGGCCTGGAGTTTCATAAACACAGGGGCCGAAATCCTTCTTCTATGTGAGCCCGGTTGTCTGCTGAACATCAGCGGATACCTGCACCGCAACCATCCCGGCAAGCGGGCCATGCATCTGGCCAGCTTCCTCGTAAGACAGACTAATGAACAACACTAGGCGAGAAAATGCCATATCGATTGCGGGCACCCTTCAGCGAGGTACTTCGCAGAGCGCGGAAGGCGACCGCATCGGGTGTCTAATCTGGTCTTAATCTGGTCCCTTCCGCCTAAAGGCGGTACATTGAATGACCAGATTAACCCTTTTACCGCCTTTAGGCGGAAGATCCTCGTACCGCCTTTAGGCGGAAGTCGGACGTGTTGGGCGGGCGCGGGATGCCTTGCCGGGAACGGGAAAGAGATCTGATATGCACTCGCGTGTTGATCAATTCATGGAAACCGCTCGCGAGGAGATGAATAACGAGCGGACTCAGATGTTCCTCAAGCTGTTCTGTTCAGGGTTTTCTATGATGCGCCAGTTCGCCTTATCCAGCTTCCCGGACCCTGAGGCTGCGGAATCATATTCGCGATCAATCCGGGCCGAAGTTCTGGAAAGGCTGCCGGAGTTGCTCGAGGAATTCGAAAAGAAGGCGATCTCCAGAGGCGTGAAGGTTATCTGGGCGAGAGACGCCGCAGAGGCGAATAACATCATTCTTGATATCGCCAGGCAGAAGGGCGTTCAGTATGTCACCAAGGGAAAATCCATGATCACTGAAGAAATAGGACTTAACGAGCACCTTATTAAGAACGGGGTCGATGTTTATGAAACAGACCTCGGAGAGGTGATCACCCAGCAGCTTGGCCTGCCGCCCTTCCATCTGGTGGGGCCCGCCATAAACGTCCCGCCTGAAAAGATCTCGGATATCTTCCTGAAGAACGGCATATTGAAGGAACCGACCACCGACCCCGTAGCCCTGGGCAAGGCGGCCCGGATGTACTTGAGAGAAAAGTTTCGCACCCAGGAGATGGGTATCGTGGGAGTCAACATGGCGGTAGCCGAGACAGGAAGCTTCATCAATGTGGAGAACGAAGGCAATATCCGCATGAACAAATCATCTCCGAAGACGCTTGTGGCGATCATGAGCCTGGAGAAGCTAGTGCCCACTCTGGCTGATGCAATCCACATGACCAGGATACTGATCAGGAATTGTACCGGCCAGAAGATGACGAGCTATGTATCTTTTGACACCGGGCCGAAAAAGCCCGATGAGCTTGACGGTCCGGAGGATGTCTACGTGGTGATTCTGGATAACGGCCGCTCTGAGATATATAAGGACTTAAAGGTGAGAGATATTCTCAAATGCATCCGCTGCGGGGCATGCATGAACACCTGTCCCGTATATGCCAGGATTGGCGGATATCCGTACGGGTTCACGTATACAGGTCCCATGGGCCAGGCCATCAATCCTTTGCTTTGGGGCATAGAGAACACCACCGATCTCTACCGCGCCTGTACGCTCTGCGGTTCGTGCAGGAAGACCTGCCCTGCGGGTGTGGACCATCCCTTCCTCTTTCTCGAGTATAGATCGCGTGAGATCCGCAAGAAAAATGCAAAAGGCAACAGGACGCTTCTTTCCCGGCTTGAGAATACTATTGCGGCGATATCCTCATTTGGTATGCGCCAAGGCCGGGCGTGGATTCTTGGGGTGAGATGCGTTAGACCGCTATTGAATTTTTTATCCAAGGACGGCTATATAAGGGATATTCCATTCGGGGTTCAGGGTTGGTTCGGTTGCCGGGACCTAACGGCCATGCCTGACAAAACCTTCCATGAAAGGTGGAAAGATTTACAAAACGAGCCTGTTCCTTTGGCGGATACCGCTAAGAAGGACGTTATATGAGCATGCAGGCCCGCGAAGAGATTTTGGGCCGATTGAAATCCGTAAGGAAAAATACTCCTGCCGCAAGGCCTGCAAAACCTGTCCTTTCAGAGATTAACCTTGACAAAGAGCAGTTGTTGCAGCGTTTCACTTCCGAACTGAACGCGCAGACCGGTGCGGTATATCAGGCGAAAGATAAAGAGGACGCCGTACGCATATTGTCCGAGATCGCATCAGCCGAAGGGCTTAAGTCTATCCTGGCGACCTCGGGACATATTTATGGCGTAGATATCAGGGCGTTCGGTTCTCAGAATAATATTTCCGTCAGCACGGTTCAGGATTTTTCGGACCGCAACGCCTTCCGGGAGTTGGCGTTTGCCGTGGATGCAGGCATTACCTCTGCCGATTTCGCGGTGGCCGAAACCGGGACCCTCGGTGTGATCTTTTATAAGGACCAGCCCCGGCTTGTTTCCATCGCCCCGCCTGTCCATATCGCAATTGTGCCTGTCGATAAGCTCTACCCAGTCTATGAAAATGTCATCGAGCAAGTATTCAAGGACACGAATAAAATCCCCAGCCAGTTCTGTTTTATTACAGGACCGAGTTCGACAACCGATATAAAGGGAGTGCATTTTAAAGGGATGCACGGACCTGTGAAAATCTTTGTAATATTCATAATGACGGGAGGCATAGGTCATGAAAACAGTGACGGTCCCGGCAAGACGATGGTACGATAATGAGGAAAGGGTGTTGACCTTTCCGGACAGATGGAACGTTGATCATCTAACAGCTCCAGGTCTGGAAAAACCTTGCCTTACGCCGCCGCAAATCCGGGCAAAAATTGAAAATCCCATTGATGGACCGGCCTTGAGTGAACTGGCTTGCGGTAAACGGCAAGCCGTTATCGTATTCGATGATATGACCCGTCCAACACCTATCCAGGAGGCGGCCCGGGTTGTGCTCGATGCCCTTCATAAAGCGGGAATGGGGAAGGAGCAAATCAGGTTCATCTGGGGCCTTGGCGCTCACGGGGCGTATGATCTGATCAATGCCCGTAAAAAGCTTGGGGATGATATCGTGGAGAACTACCGGGTGTTCAATCACGATGCATTTCAGGGTCATCACCTGACGTATGTCGACCGGACGCCCGACGGGGTAGACCTCTGGTTTAATCGTGAATTCATGCGCTGTGATCTCAAGATTGCGATTGGTTGCGTAACCCCCCACGTCCAGGCTGGTTTTGGTGGAGGCGCCAAAATCATAATGCCCGGGGTCGCGGGTATCGAGACCATCAACCAGTTTCACAAACAGCTTGCTCGCAATCCTGCGAGTTTTGGGCTGGGAAAATTCGAGAAGAACATACTGCGCCGGGAAATTGATTATGCCGGTGACGCGGTTAACTTGAGTTTTAAGATCGACTGCCTCATCAACCGCAAGGGAGAAATCGCCGATCTCTTTGCCGGTTCGTTCCGAGCCACCCATATGGCCGGGGCGGAAGCGGGTAAAGAGCACTACGGCATTAATTCCGTAACCGGTTATGACATCGTAGTCTCCAACGGCTATGCCAAAGCCAGCGAGTCCGGCATTTGTACGCTGCTGGCAATGAATGCCGTTAAACAGGGCGTTGGATCTTGTGTGATTATCATGGATGCACCGGAGGGTCAGGCGACGCACTATGTCTTCCGAAGTTGGGGGGAAGGTTACGGAGGGACCCAATATCAGCACCACCGGCCCGGGACTCGATTTGTGCCGCACGTGATGAAAAGATTCATTATTTTTAATCCCGCACCGGATCCGAACTGCATAGATGTGGTCTGCCACAATGATGATGCCGTCTTCGTCAAAACATGGGAAGAAGTCCTCGCGATTCTTCAGGAAGAATATCCGGGGCCGGCTCGTGTAGCCGTCATTCCCGACGGCACCATGCAGTTCATGAGAATTAGTTAGTACCGATTGTTGCCTCAAATCCTCAACAACGAAAACCGGTTCCTGTTTGGCAGGGTGATGAAAAAAGGTTCTCTGGTGGGAGAAACGCCTGAAAATTGCTAATGATTTCGTCATTCCGGCGGAAGCCGGAATCCAGGCTTTTTACCAACTAAATGATTTTAAAGCAAAAAACACTGGACCCCGGCTTTCGCCGGGGTGACGTCTATAGGGTTTTTCACCCTGATGTGGGAATTCCAATCCTTTTTCATCACCCTGCTTAAGGCCGTAATGGAGCGGAAATCAAAGAAACGGCTGGTTGCTATTGTGTAAAGAATCTCTCTTCGCGGCCTTCACGAATTATCGCCACAACTTCATCAGTCGAAATATTCAGGCTGACTCCCTCGATATCCAGAGGGGAATCCTTTCCGGGTTCGGGCCTGACCACAAAAACCTACCCGTCTTTGCGTCTTATCCTGACCTCACCTTCTCTTGCCGCCTGCTCCAGCACGGCTGCCAGGTTCTGCCGCGCCTTCGAATAGTTATAAACTGCCGCCATCAGCTACCTCCATGACCCGTATGCCCATCCCCTTTGCACAAGCGACCAGGTACCGATCGAGCGATACCAGGGGGGACAGGTACTTTTGGGCGCATCCTAAGATATAGGCATATGCCTCTCGACCGCAAGCCCGTTGGGCCCCCACCAAGCTAATCATTTGCAGTAATCGGGATAACGGGTTAGAATCAGTTAAGCTTCTTGGGGCGCACTGACACATTCTCAGGAGAAGGGAAAAATCATGATATACGTTGAATACATAGACGACGGAAAGAGAGTGATTATCCCGACCGAAGTATGGGAGGTGCTTAAGGAGCTTGCCGAGCACGTGCAGGTTTACGAACTCGTTCAGCAACGCAAGGGTCTCGCCGGCGTTCACTCTCTGGACGATATCCTTGCTGACGAAGGCCTGAGCCGTGCCGACCTGGAAATTTAACCTCACCAGTGAGGCAAAGGGCGATTTCAGGCAATTGGACGGGAGACAAAAACGCCTCGTGACCAAGCAACCTGCCAACCTTTAAAAAGACCCTCAGATCGGAAAACACCTATGTAGTAAGATCGGCATGGACCTCACGGGCTATTACAAGTTGTATGCTGATGGAAATCGGATTCGGGTCGTTTATAAGATCGAAGCCGATCAGATTATTGTAATAGCCATTGGCCCCCGCGAGGACATGCAAGTCTATCAATTGCCGAGCAAGCGAATACCGCCAAGACCCAGCTGAATCTTTCCAAAGAAGTTTTGATCGGGACGACTGGATTCGAACCAGCGACCTCTGCGTCCCGAACGCAGCGCTCTACCAGGCTGAGCCACGTCCCGATCTACTTTCCGTCCGGAAAGGGTCCTTTTCCGCCCTGTCGGTGTCAATCTTCGGGCTTGCTTGTGCGACGTACCCCTTCCGCCTAAAGGCGGTAAGAGGAATGACCAGATTATCCCTCCTTTACGGACGGAAACTGCTTGTGTCTCGTCCGGGGTTTCCGGATCGCACGATCTAATCGTGCAGCTTATTTAACAAAATTCCCCTACCCTGTCCACATCCTTTTGGATTTAGAAAAACCCGGAGATCGATCTCTCACTAGTTGACAGTCCCGCTGTAAAGTTCCAACTGTAAGCTCTTTAAGTCGGACGGCGAGCCGTTTAACAACTTCACTTCGAATGCTGAATGCCGATGGAAAACCACGTTTAAGCAGCCATACTCCTGATCGATTTCAAAAAGATCTTCCAGAGACCGGCCAAGGGCCTGAGACAAAATGATGCGATTGACGCCTGCGTGTCCCACAATGAGGACGTTTCCAGGCGCGGAGGTCAAAATTTCATAGAAGGCCGGAATGACTCGAAAGGTGCAGTCGAGAAAGCTTTCTCCCTCCGTGGGGCGAAAGCGGACGATATCCAGGCCCCTTGCATGGAATTCTTCAGGGTGCTCCCTTCGCACTTCATCAAAGGTCAGGCCTTCCCATCGGCCAAGCGAGATCTCACGCAGGTCGCGCCTGGGAATACATGAGATGTGATGCGGTTTGGCGATGATTTGCGCCGTTTCGACGGACCGTTTCAAATCACTGCAGAATACTGCAGAGAGAGGCATGTCCCGTAAGCCTTCCGCCAATCGCTCGGCCTGCATGAAACCTTCTGCATTCAACGGCAGGTCCAACTGCCCGATGAAGCGTTTGGGATCACCCGGAGACTGAATGGCGCCGTGCCGCACCAGATAGATCGTCCTGCGGCTGTCCATGGACGCGGCCCTTATGCTCCTTTCGTAGCGGCGAACCATATCGTCCACCGGACACCCAAGGAGGGCTTCGAGGCGCTTGCCGATGTTTTTTGCCTCCTCAAACCGTTTTATGACATTTTTCAAGATGCCGGGCCGATCGACATAACGGCTCATGGATCTCTCGAAACGCTCCTCCAGGGAGACAAGCCGGTCTTCCTCAACGCATTTGTCGGCAAAGTAGATGAGGTCGGCCTCATCCACGGATGGACCGTGCGACTGAATATCCATGTGTTTAGCCACAACGGCTCCCACACACGGATAGCCCACCTCGGCAATAAGCCTCGATCCAGCCCCGGCATGGTCAGGCTGTCCCCTGGCAATATCGTGGAGTCTGCCGGCCGCAACGATCAAGGGAAGGTTTAAAGCGAGACCGGTGCAATTCAAAAGCACGGCAAGCGTCCGTGCAAGCTCGGCAACCACCCTGGAATGGGCGATCACCTGCCCGGAAACTTTGAACCTGGAGCAGACAGCCTCGCACTCTTCTTCCGTCGGAATACGCTCCCTTGACCAGCGCTCTACCAGTATTCGGTAATCCGACGGCGTATCGCAGTCCAGGAGAATGTTTTCGTCCGGGACGTCCACATCAATGCTGTTGGGTTCATAGCGATCGAGGAGAGCGGGCAGTCCTCCGGGGTATTCGGGTGACAGATTTTCTTTGAGATAACCCGCCGGGATGAGCGGAGGATGGCCTCGCTGCCCGTCGAAACGCGGGTAGATAATCTTTGGATCGTCCCGATTGTAAACACCGAGGAGGGCTCGGATCGTTTCAGAGTTAACCAGCGGAATATCGCAGGGAAGAAGGAAGAAGGCGTCCACGTTGGGTTCAAAGCTTTTGAGCCCCGCCAGCACGGAAGAAAACATCCCACGGTCGTATTCCGCGTTGAAGATCCATTTGATGCCCAAAAGGTCCAGAACGGGCGTAAGTTCATCGGCCCTGTGTCCGACGACCACCCTCACGTCGGCAATCCCCGCCCTGAGAAATAGCGTGACGGCCTCATCGATCAGGGTGCAAGTTCCAAGGCGCGCCAAGGGCTTGAAGCTTCCCATCCTGGAGGAATAGCCGGCGGCAAGGACCAGTGCAACGGTTCGAGGGGTCTTTGTCATCAGCCTTTCCCGGCTCTGGCCTGAATCAGTTCTGCCACAATGCTCACGGCGATCTCCTCCGGTGTCTCAGCTCCGATGCTCAACCCGACGGGGGCATGGACCCGAGCGAAATCCCCAGCGGTAAATCCTTCTTTTGTGAGAGCCTCATAAGTAGCGTCGCGTTTTGTTCTACTGCCGATCATGCCGATATATCGGGCTCGGGTTCTTAACGCCTGACCAAGAACTGTTTTGTCGTGGACGTGTCCGCGGGTCACAATCACAAGATAGCTCTCTTCATCGATATTCAAGTCCTTCATGGCTTCATCAAAGGATCTCGGCACCACGATCCGATCGGCAGAATCGAGAAGCTCTTTGTTGGCGAATTCTTCCCGGTCATCGAGGACCACTGTATGAAACCCGACAAACTTCGTCAACTGGGCAAGCTTCTGACCTATATGCCCGGCCCCGAAAATATAAGCGGAGCCTTCCGAGCAGAGGGGTTCTACAAAGAACCGCTTCCCTTGAAACTCGAGGACCACGGGCTGCGTTGAACTTGCTTCCACAAGGAATTCCTTTGCGGGTGGCAGCCCCTGGTCCTCAAGAGAAGCACCGTCATCTTTAAAGAGATAGCCTGCCGGCGCCCCCTCGCTGACTTCCCCATCAGGAAGCCTCATTATCAGCCACGCACGCTTTCTTGAATTCAGTGCCGACAGAAGATCCTCATAGTGCTTCAGCCGCGCAGGCTGGGAGGCGTCTTCGAAATGAAGGAGGAAGTCCACGTTTCCTCCGCAAATCATCCCGATGGGAGCGGGACCTTCACGGTTGAGGGTAAACGATCTCAGCAGGGTTTTACGGGAGGAGAAAAGCTCTCTTGCCAGTTTCTGAACAGTAGCTTCGAGGATGCCCCCTCCGATGGTGCCTATAATTGTGCCGTCTGACCGGATGATCATCCGCGATCCAACATCCCGCGGAGCAGACCCGCACCGGCTGAGAATCGTCGCCAGGACAAAGCTTTCTCCCTCTTTCAACAATTTCCCAATGCTTTCAAAAATAGCCATTATGCAGTTCCTCAATTCCTCTGGTCGGTCATTGTTCTTTTGGTGCTGCCGTTCAACGTGCCGGGGCTTCCCTCCCGAACCGTAACGCGGACTTTGAGTCTTCCCTCTCGTATGCTCGAACGTAGAACTGGAACACCTTTCAAAGCGCTGTGAATATTCTCGGTTTCGTGCTCACCACTTCCCTCCAGAAAGGTTGCTCTGATTTGCAAGTGGTTCCAATCATGTTCCCGGGTAAGTTCAGCCGAAAAATCGATGAGGTCGCGAATCGGGAAAAGGGCTTCATCCAGATCCTCCATGCTGAGCGTGATTCCCGGCTCCAATTCCAGATGGCCGGCAATGCGGCCTCTTACCGGCGCCATCGTCTTCAACACGGTCCCGCAAGGGCATTGCTCCGGGAGAAACCGGCTCAAGTCACCTGTGCGATAGCGGATCAGGGGCATGCCACAGCGGGTCAGGGTGGTAAAGACCACTTCTCCCGCCTCGCCTTGTTCCAGAGATGCACCCGTCTTTGGATCGACGACTTCAAAAAGGAGATCCGCCTCTCGCATGTGATAACCTTGTCTCGCTTCACACTCCACGCCGCCTCCAAAGCCCATCTCAGTCATACCGTAGTGAGTATAGACTTCACAGCCCCAGATCAAGTGAAGTTCTTTCTTTATAGAATCCGGAACATAGTCAGTGCTCAGCAACACGCTTCTAGGGGCCGCCCTTCCCTTGCTGTGCCTGGCCAGGGCAAGAACCTGCACCGGAATGCCGACCAGAGCATCGAAGCCTTCCATTAGCATAACCTCCAACGCCTGGGAATAATCCTGAACCGGTCCATAGACCACCGCGGATGTGCCGAGACGTTGGAGTCCCGCTGCCAGCAAATCTCCCACGCTGCCGGGACGCTCGCCGGGCAGCAGAATCAGTACACGCTCGCCGGGGCCTACCAGAGTGGACATACCCCTATGGAAAAAATCAACCGTAAGCTCCTGGTCCTCCCTGGTGAAATAGATTCGCTTGGGCATGCCCGTTGTCCCTGAGGTATGGAGCGTTACCACCCGATTGATTTCGCTTTGCGAGACACAAAGGAAGTGCAGAGGGTTTTGTCTGATATCCTCGGCAGTGGTAAAGGGAATGCGGTACAAATCTCCCAGGCCGCTGAATTCCCTTTCGCTCAGACCTGCAAGATATCCTCTGTAGAAGGGACTTTTTGCCTTGGCCCAGGCAAGCGTCTCTTGCAGCATCTGCCGCTGGTGATGTTCAATTCTTTCTCTGGTGAGTGGGTCCGCGCCATTGCCTATCTTGCCCGAAACCCAATTCTCCAGCGGAGTTCTCTTCATGGCACTGTTCCCAGGGAGAATTAGCGCGTTCTTCTTTCAACGGTAAAGAGATTCCGAGAACCCTTTCGATAAAAGGGTTGCCCCTTGCTGTCAGTGAGATTGTAAGCACAAAAGGGGATGAGCCTGCCATCGGGATGAAGGACGTGGAGGTGACACTCTTTGAGCCGCTCCAGATCGAGGTTCCAGGCGTCTTGAAAGGCCATGCCGGAAAGGCAGAAGGAATGCGTTCGAATGCGCTCCACAAAAAGATCCCACCCGCCAAGACTGAGCCCTTTCTCCAGCGAGCAACAGGTGCTTCCTGGAGACGTCCAGAACTGTTTCTGAAATTGCTGAGCCCTAACCGCCCCCAGTCCTCCATCTTCACCCCGGCAGCAGGCACTCCCAGAGTCGTGCGCGGTCCAGGGCTTGAGTTCCCCTCCCGGCATGAGCACGAAATTCCCATGAAATGAGCAGTAACCGTGCTCCGCCCCGGGCGGTCGGAAGTGCTCCGTTTTGATCATCCCATCGGTCTGATTCTCGATTTCGGTTATGATCTCGGGAATGGTAATTCGGTGTCGATCCCGGGAGAGACCGTTGTACCTGCCAAAATAACTCACCGGCTGGAAGTGCACTCCCCGAACCATGGGCAGCCGAGTCCTGGCGAATTCGATGATTGCGCCAATCTGGTGAATATTGACACCGGGAACCAAGGTCGGCACCAGGATCACCCCCAGCTCGTGTTCCCGGCAGTATTGGATCGCGCGTTCCTTTTCACGGAAAAGCGGCCGGCCCCTCAGTTTTTCGTAGATTTCATCATCGAGACCGTCAAACTGCAAGAACACACACGATAGCCCAGCTTCTTTGAGCCGCCTGACGTAGTCCGGCTCCCTGGCCAGACGCAGCCCGTTGGTGTTGAGCTGGATAAAGTCAAACCCCATGGAGCGCCCAAGAGAGATAATTTCGGCCAGATCTTCGCGAACCGTTGGCTCCCCTCCCGAAAGCTGCACATTGTAAGGGCCTCCGGCGGCCAGAAGGGCCTGGTACATCCCTTGAATCCCGCGCAAATCCGGGTCATTCTCGCCGGCATTGCCGGAGTCGGCAAAACAAACGTTACACTTCAGATCACACCGCTGGGTCACCTCAATTAAGGTGCAACAGGTCTGCTGGCGATGTTCGGGGCAGAGGCCACAGTCCCAGGGACAGCCTCGTTCCACTGTGGTCAGGGGGGCTCGGGGGTAAGCGGGGAGCTTCGGCCTGCTCCAGGAAGCGTGCGAAGGCTTTCCCCGCCAGATCACGGCCTCGAAGGGACCATGCTCAGGGCATCTTTTCTTGAGCATGACCTGATTACCCTCAGCAATTCTCTGGGCCGATATGCGAGCAAAGCATTCCGGGCAAATGCTCTCTGTTTGGGAAAGTACGATCTCACCTGCCATTATTTTTCTCCGGAAAGGTCAAAGCCATATTCACTCAGCAAGGTCTTCACTTTTCCGTAGCTTCCCAACACCATATTTGGGCATCTCGTCGTACGGTTCCTGGGATCATCCCCCAGAATGATGTCACAACGAATCCCCCCATAGAGCTTACCATATTCTTCGGAAAACCAATCCACCAACTCGCTGATCATGAGGTTCAGCTTTTCGTCCTCCTGCTCCTCGGGAGTCCCTCGGCCGGCATACAAACCCAGCAAACAGGCCCCGCCCGTAAGAGCGCCGCAGGTATCCCCGGTGAAACCCAACCCTCCTGCCAGGCCGGACATGGCCCGAATCAAGTCCGGGTTGCTCTTGCCCTGAGCCTCAAGACCCATAAACAGCAGGATCTGGCTGCAATGAAATCCCTGGCCCGCCAACCGGATCATCTGAAGCATTTCATCGTTCACGACTGCAACTCCCCTGCTATGGATTTCATGTCACGGATCGACTTTTGAGCCACGCACAAAAAGTATCCGGGTTTGACGCCGGCAGCGAACTCGAAGGTCGTCGGAAATTGCTCACCATTCCCTTTACCGTGGTCAACGGGACACCAGAACTGAGGCACCGAACCGTTGGACAAAATGAGCTGAGCGACAAATTCCTTCAAGGCCCGAGATTGGTCTTCCCAAAACGTCACCTGAAAACCGGAGACATTCAACCTTTTGGTCAGCTCTTCCCGGCTCACGATTTCAATGGCGCGGCAAGATGACGGCAGACAAAAACCCGTGGCGTTGACACCGGGATTCGTGCTGTATACGTCGCTTAAAATGAGCCGTCCGCCCGCCCTCAACACCCGCGAACATTCTCCAAGGACTCGGCCGGCATCCTTAGCGACGGACAGGCTGCATTCTACAAAAACCCCATCCCAATCCGAATCCGCAAAAGGCAGATCCTCTCCGGAGGCCAGCACCAAGGGCAAACAAGGGCCTCTCCGGCGACCGTATCCCAGGAGAACAGAGGAAGGGTCAACCCCTACGGCACGAAGCCGGTGATGGTTGATCAGGTATTCCACCGTGCCTCCGGCGCCACATCCCACATCCAGGATGCGTGCGCCCGAGGAAAACGAACAGAAAGAGAGTGCTCTTTCAGTCAACGCGAGCCCACCAGGTCTCAGAAAATCACCTGTGGCCCCACTTGCGGCTAATTTTTCATACATTTCGGTTGTCGCCATAATCCCATACCGACGACCCCGGAACCGCGAGCGATAAGCTTCTCTACTTGTCTTCCAGGATCTTCTCGACTTCCGCCATCTTCCCCAGGGCCAGATCTTCGGGGATAAATGCCTGCCCACATTGGGGACACCGAAGCAAATCAACCGGAAACATACTTCCAAGATAGGCAACGTTGACCTTTCCCGTCTGCAACGGAATATCACATTTCAGACACTGGACAGAGGTCTCCTCGGGCCCGCTGTTTTGTTGACTCATCGCTTTGCTTCCTCAACAAGTTCCATCCGGTGGCTGTAGGCATTGTGAACTACAAACTTGTCATCGTGACGAGAATATTCCACCCAATAAGTCACGGCCGCCGGTTTATGATGGGCCAGGAAGTGGCCGGTCCGGCGATCCAGGAGCTTCGTGCCGGTCGTTTCCGCAAAATGAATTACGGCAAGGAGGTCATCATCGAGGATTAACCTTTTGTCCATGAGCTCCTGTACCTCAGAAGAAATACTCAGTTTGACCGCGCCATATTCTTCCTTTTCAGCCATGCTTTCACCCCACAGTTCCTTGAGTAGACTGTTCTTCAGGTGCACCCGGTTTTCATGCCTTTGCGAATAACCCGGCCCCTTTCTTGCCGCTGCTTCTGCTCTGGGTTCACCGAAGATCAGGTCCAGGAGGTGCACCGCCGGCTTACCTCTCGAAGCGAAGTAATCCCGGCACATGGCGCAATAGGCCACGTAGTCGGACGGACTTTCCCCGATGCGTCGCCGGATGACTTCTTTGGCCAACTCCGGGTTGGCGAAGAACATCAATCCCCCATAGCCGCAACATTCGGTCCGGTCACGATTCAAAGGCAGTTCCTCGATGCTGAATCCGCATCGCTGCAAAATATTACGCACGCTTTTGTGGATATGCTCCTCGTGCCTGGTGGTGCAGGCGTCGTGGAGAGCGATAGTTGTCGAGTTTTTCACCCTGGCCTCTTCCGGAAGACCCAGCCCATCGAAGACTTCCCAGAGCGATTTCACGGAAGCAGAAGGCAGGTGAGTCTTGAAGATCTCATAACAGGTTGAACAGGCCAAAATCAGCTCTGGATTCCCCATCCGCTCCCACTGACGTTTGAAGTCTTCCAGGGTGGACTGAAAAAGCTCAGATCGTCCTGACCAATCCGCCGGGGCGCCACAGCAGCCGAGCATAATCCCAACTCCGCCGGAGAATCTCTCCCTCAAGGTGGCGTACGCTCGTTTAACATGTTCCGGCGCCGAAGCGCTCAATTGGCATCCAGGGAAAAAAACATACCGGCTGGTGGCGATTTTCGGCTGATGGCGGGCGAGGACGCACTTTTCGCTGTTGCTGAAGAGCATGTCCCGGATAGGGAAATCATGCGCAGAAGGCGGCATTTTACCTGTATTCACCATGATTTCCCTGGCTTTTTTGCAGACCAGCCCCATGTGAAGGTCCTCGGGGCAGACCTCCTTGCAGAGCCCGCAAAGACTGCACGAGTTGATGAGCTTGTTCGCCTGGCGGTGCCCCATTACAATGGAAAGGTTGTTGTAAATTTGGCGTACGTACTTCTTGGGGTAGGCGCGAAAACTGTTGAGATATTCACAGACCTTGACGCACTCGAGGCACTCACACTGCATACATCGTTTGGCTTCCAGGATGGCCTCATCGGCAGTGTAGCCCAGGCCGGGATGTTCCATCTGTACTCGTGGAAGTGGTTCTACACCTTCAGTTCGGGTGTAGAGACGGGTTTCATACGCTCCTTCGTTGAAACGAGCGGCGGTCAGGGAGACCTTCTGCAGGAACCGGTCGATGGAGATTGCCGCAATCCGGCCGTCTGAAATGGAACGAATCGGCGACCTTTTCCCGCCGGCTTGGCGGAGCCCGCCTCCTGCAAAGACACCTTCCCGGCCGGCGGCAAGAGTCACCGGATCGACTGCTATCCGGCTTCCGGCGTCAGCCGCAAGGCCGAAAACATCGGAAGACCCTGCGCCGGCGGCAAGGTAAACGGCGTCAAAATCTGCAGAAATGGCATCGAAGGAGATATCTTTCCCCACGGTGGTGTTTAACCGAACCTCGACCCCGACCCTTTCCAGGACTTGCAGGTCCCTCGCGATAATGTCTCTCGGGAGTTTCTCTTGGGAGAAGTGCCAAAGGCTGCCTCCCAAATGCATCCCTCTATCGAAGACCACCACCGCATAGCCTTTTCTTGCCAGGTCGAAAGCGGCGGTCAGGCCGCTCAATCCGCCTCCCAGGACGGCGATGCGCTTCTCTTTTTTGGGAAGCGCGGCGGTTTTTTCAGAAAGTCCGGAAGCGTAATCAAGACAAGCCTTTTCGATAGCAACAACAGCCAGGGGTTCCCCTGCTTCCTTCCTTTTGCACACCGATCGGCAGGGCTGATCGCAAACTCTGCTGATGATTCCCGGGAAAGGGACCGTTTTCTTGAAAATTCTTGCCGCCTCAGTAAATTTTCCCCGAGCCGTTTCAGCCATCATGGCCCGCACGTCCACATGGACGGGGCAGGCGGCGGCGCAGTTCGGGGGCTGCTCTTGAATGCACCGGTCTTCCAGCTTGATCAGTTCGTCTTTTTCCATGGTTCCGCAGAACTTCCTGCCGATGAATGCCAGCGGTGAAGACTATGGTTGCGCACACTGAATCGTCAAAAGGTTCAAAATAGGTAAAAGCTCCCTGACGCCCTCAAAAAGGGCGCCAGGGAGCCGGAGTTAAATGGTTGCAGGATAGAACATCAACCCATGCTTTTTTCAGTGTGCGGCCTTGGCTTCAAGGGCTGCCTTCACCTTCTCCGGCAGGGCCGGGAGCTTGGTGATGCGCGCTCCGCAGGCATTGTAGATGGCATTGATGATCGAGACATGAGGCGAAGTCAGCGGGAGCTCTCCCACACCGGCCGCTCCAAAGGGACCGTTGGGGCGCGGAGTTTCCACGTAGAGGATATTGAAGTTATCGGGGATATCCTTGATATACGGGATGCCGCAGGAAAGCAGGGTGGTATGCCTCTTGAGATCCTCGAAGTCCTCCGAGAGCGCGAGTCCGATGCCCTGGGCTATGCCGCCGTAGATCTGCCCGTCCACCACGAGCTTGTTGTTGATCTTGCCAACGTCGGCCACCATGGTAAATCCCTCGACTTTCACCTTGCCGGTCTTTACTTCAACTGCCACTTCGGGCATGAAAGCGCCGTACATGTAAGCAGCGAACGGCTTGCCCTGCCCATTTTCGTCGCAGAACACGTTCATCGAGGCGGCCCACTTACCGGAGTAGCGAAGGGGGATCTTTTCCGCCACCATCTCGTCATAGGTGCGGTAGCTGCCGTTCGGTTTTTTCATGGCCGCAAGAAGCGTATCACAACCGTCCTTGATGGCGTTGCCGGTCACAACCTGCTGGCGGCTGCCACCCGAAGGGCCGCTGTTGGGAGTGAGGGCCGTATCGTTCATAACCAGCTTGATTTTCTCGGGAGCGATCCTCAGCGCGCGTAGTGCTTCGTGTGCCGTGCCGAGGCACCCCATGTCGGCTCCCTGGCCGTGGTCCTCCCAGCTTGAATACACCGTGACACCGTCCCTGGTGAGCTCAACGGCAACCTCAGAGGCATCAGGTCCGTCGATACCGCAGCCGTAGATGCCGATCGATACACCCACACCCTTCTTGACTTCGGCTGTGGATTCGGCCTTCGCTTTCTCTTTTGCTTTCTGGTAGAGCGGGCGCAACTTGTCAATTATTTCCTTGAAGCTGAAGACTTCCGGCTCCTGGCCCGTCGGTGTGGTGTCGCCGGGGCGGTATACGTTCAGGGCGCGCAGCTCCAGCGGGTCCATGCCGATCTTTTCGGCCAGTTCGTCCATGAGCACCTCGCTGGCGAGGAAGCTCTGAGGAGAACCGTAAGAGCGGAAAGCGGAGCCCCATGCATGGTTGGTGCACACCGTGCGGCCACGACCCCGAATGTTGGGAATGCCGTAGCCTGCGCCTATGAATTGTGCTCCGCGCAGGGTGAGAAGATCACCGAACTCGGAGTATGGACCATGGTCCACCAGCCAATCGGATTCCATGGCGATTATTTTACCGTTCTTGTCCGCGCCGTACTTGAGCTTGATGAAAAAGGGCGAGCGCTTGCCGGTATAGGTGATGTGCTGATAATAGTCGTATCTGAGGAGAACCGGACGGCCGGTCGCCATCGCGGCGGCCCCGACCAAAGCTTCCATGGTCGGGCTGAACTTGTAGCCGAAGGTACCTCCGGTTGGGTTCTGCACAAGGCGCAGCTTCTCAGGTTCTATTCCGAGACCGGGGCAGATCATGGCGTGGTGGAGGAATATGGCGATGCTCTTGGAGTGGATGGTGAGCCGTCCTTCATCATCGAAATAGGCAAAACCTACGTCGGTCTCGTTGGTTAGATGGGGCTGCCTCTGAAGGTAGAACTCGTCTTCTACGACGTAAGCGGCCGAATCCATGAGCGGTTTTGTCTCACCGCCCTTTGCAATCTTCTGCTCGTAGTAGACGTTTGGTGTTCCGGGATGGATCTCGATGGCGTCATCGGCCATGGCGGCAGGTGCGCTCATGTAGGCGGGCAATGCCTCCAGTTTGACGTTGACTTTTTCGGCCGCCGCCCTGGCGTTCTCCACCGTGTCGGCGCAAACGATGGCGATGGCGTCGCCGAACTGGAATACCTTCGTGTCGCAGAGGATGGGACGGTCCCAGCCGTCGCCCTTGTTCGTCGGGAAGGTGATAAGGCCCGTGATGCGGTTCTTGCCCTTGACCTCCTTATGGGTCACCACCTTGTAGACGCCGGGCATCTTTTCGGCTTCTGAGGTGTCGATGGAGACTATGTTGGCATGGGAAACCTTCGCCTGCACCAGGGCAAGCTGCAGGGTATCCGGCGGGAGCTTGAGCCCCAGGTCCTCGCCGTAGTCGCAGGTTCCGGTCACTTTGGCCAGAGCGCTCGGACGCGGGTATTTGCCACCCCAGATCTTGCCGTCCGCCGGGAGCTTGTAGTCCAGTTGCTCCTTGGTTATCTCGCCGCGCAGGACCCGCGCCGCATCCATGACGGCATCCACCAGGGGCTTGTAGCCCGTGCAACGGCATGCGTTCCGGTGGTTCTGAAACCAGTCACGCACGTCTTCACGGGTGGGTTTGGAATTTTGATCCAGGAGGGCCTTGGCGGAAACGATGAAGCCAGGGCTGCAGAAGCCGCACTGTGCTCCACCGTGAACCATCCAGGCGAGCTGGACCGGATGCAGGTTTTCCGGCGTGCCGATGCCTTCGATCGTGGTAATGCTGGCCCCGTCTTCAACCTTATTCATCTTGGTGACGCAGGATCTGACGACCTTGCCGTCCATTATCACGGAGCAGACGCCGCACTGGGCCATGCCGCACCCGACCTTGGTGCCAGTCATGCCGAGCTGTCTGCGAAGCACGTCCGCCAGCGAAGCTTCGGGGCTTGCGATAATCGTTCGAGGTATCCCGTTAATGCTAAGGGCCTTCTTCTCCATACTTTTCTCCTTATTTGAGGTCAACGACAGGCAACCTTTCAAGCACCCTTGGCAAAGCCGCAGTCAGGGTACCTGCACTCCTCGCAATGGACGCACAGTCCGCCGTGCGACATTCCGACGATATCTCTGCGCGTGATCTCTTCACCGGCAAGCAGCCTGGGGAGAATCACATCAAAGATGCTCGTCTTGTGGTACATGACGCACCCCGGAAGACCCAGGAGGGGAACGTTCCCAAGATAGGCCAGCATGAACATGGCGCCGGGAAGAACCGGAGCGCCGTAGGTAATCACCCGCGCGCCGCAATCCCGGATGGCTGCCGGGGTAACGTCATCCGGGTCCACCGACATCCCGCCCGTGACGATGATCATCTCGGCGCCCTGGTCTAAAAACGACCGAATCTCATCCACAATCCGCCTCTGGTCGTCCGACACATAGGTTTGCCCCATGGTGCGGCACCCCAATTCAGCGAGTTTTTCACGAACGACTGGACCGAATTGGTCCTTGATACGGCCGTGGTAAACTTCACTCCCGGTCGTAATGATCCCGACGTTGAAACTCCTGAACGGCAGGACTTCGATCAGAGGTTGGTGTTGGGAGCAGATACGCTCGACATGTTCGATCTTGTGCTCTTCGATGACCAGCGGAATCACGCGTGTTCCGGCAAGCATCTTACCCCTGGCAACCCTTTGGTGAGTGTGAAGGCTTGCGAAAACGATCTCTTCGGCGTTGATCTCAAAGAGGGCCTCGACGTCGATCTTAAGCAGCCCTTCAACCGTAGCCGTAAGATCTACCTTGCCTTCCATGGGTGCCGAGAGCGCGATGTTTCTCCCGGCAGCGGCGCGGGCAATCCGAGCAGCAGCCTCATTTTCATGGAGAAGACCGCTATCGGCTTGAATATCCCAGACATAGACATGCTCTTTTCCCATGCTGAGCAGTTGCGGTACGTCCTCCTCCCGAAGGATGTGGCCCTTTCTGAAGGCAGGTCCCTTCATCCGGCCAGGGATAATCTGAGTCACATCATGACAGAGCACCATACCTATGGCGCTCTGGACCGGAACCATCTTCATAAAGTTCTCCTACCGGACTTACAGAAGGTATGGAAGAAAAAGCATTATATCATAACTGGCACAACGAAGCGTAAAAAAACTCACTCGTTCAAACAATGTTGAATCACTTCCATCCGCCGTAACCCCTCGGCGCATGACAATAAGAACCTCCCCGTTTAGGCCATCCTACTCTTTCATTATCATCACGCTGCTCGCTGTAGAGCTGCAGCCCTTATCGGCCATGGTGCATAACAAATCTCTGAGCCATACGTGCCGATCAGGGCTCCAATTAGTAGATCTGCTATGGAGTGCAGGCCGACGGAGACAATAACAACGATCAAGACAATGAACACGGCCTGGGCTCCAGTAATGCAATGTGCCAATTGCTGCATTGGTACAAAACCTGCCATATTGGTGTCATGGGCCAGTGTGTACCGCGTACAACAGTCCGGCGTTTGAAGGTTTTTGCCGATCCCTTCAGTTCATGGAACATAATATATCTGTTTAAACACGTCAAATGTGCCGTATATACAGTACATATGGGTTCGCCTGCGCCATCTCCGGTTTTTAATGCTCATCCGGTCTATGCGTTGCCTTATTTATCTGTTTCGAAGTGAAGAAATCCTCAAAGAACCTGTCCATGGCCGTTTCGGTCAGGGCCTTCAGCTTTCTATATCGCTCGACGATCTGCCTTGCAAAGGGGGTAAGTTCCGAAAAGGTCTTTGTGTAATCTCCAGTGAGATGCGCGAGATTGCAAAGCGCGTCAGGCATTCAGGAGTGCTTCGTCCATTTTGATTTGCCTTTCATGGCCCTCTTTACGGGGCCCCGCAGGCGGCGCACTCACGATTCCAGGGAAGCTTTACCTCCATGAAGGTCATCGCAAGCGCATCGAAAGTGAGCAACCTTCCGGTGAGAAGACCGCCGATGCCAAGAAGATATTTTATAGCCTCGATTGACTGGATTGTCCCGATCACGCCGGCCACGCTTCCCAAGACCCCGGCCTCCGAGGTTGTCTCATAAGTCCCGGCTTCAGGCTCCTCTGGGAAGACGCAGCGAAGGCACGGACCCTGGCCGGGAACAACAGTCATCGTCTGGCCGTATGCTCCGAGTATTCCGGCATGGGAAAAAGGTTTTCCATTCCGCACGCACGCATCGTTTACGAGAAACTTGGACTTGAAGTTGTCGGTGGCCTCGACTACAAAATCATAGGAAGCGATAGTCCCGGCTATGTTTTCCTCGGAAATTGTCCCGTACGTTTCAAGCCGAACATCGGGGTTCAACCGCGAAATCGTCTCGGCCGCCGATTCGGTCTTATTGCGGCCGACGTCTTTTCTGCCATGGAGTATCTGGCGCTGGAGGTTTGAAAGATCGACAACATCACAGTCGGCTGCCCCGATATTACCGACCCCAGCCGCAGCAAGGTAAAATAGCGCCGGACTGCCAAGACCCCCAAGACCGATTATCAGTACCCGGCTTTCGAGCAGCTTCAATTGTCCCGATTCCCCGATTTCGGGTAGAAGCATGTTCCGGCTGTAAATCTTCCGCTCTGTTTCACTCAGCGTTCGCATCCGTCACTCCAGACCGTTTGGCAGGCAAGTATCCGGCCCAACAGCCCCCACCCGCATTCCGGATGAGGGCTGTATAACGAAGGAAGTCTTCGCAGAAAGTACTTTAGAAATTCACCTTATCGATCCCCTTTAGCCCAAGGCTACTCCGGGCCTCATCGGGTGTTGCCGGATCGATGCCCAGTTCTCTGGCTATGCGGACCATCTTGGCCACCTGCTCGGCGTTGCTTTTCGCCACCTGGCCCTTTTCAAGGTACAGATTGTCCTCAAGACCGACTCGTGCATTTCCGCCGATGAGCAGCGATTGCGTGCAGATGGGAAACTGGGCCCGGCCGGCGACGCAGACGGAAAACTCGAAATCCCCGATGAGCTTCTTCGCATAGTCCACGAGAAAAAGCAGATTCTCCGGACTCGGCGTGATGCCGCCCAGGACCCCCATGACAAACTGGATATAAACCGGCTTCTTGACGTATCCCGCCTGGATCATGAAGGCCACATTGTTCACCATCCCGGCGTCGAAAATCTCGAACTCCGGTTTGGTGCCCGTCTCATTGAACTTCCCACAGTATTCCTTCATGGACTTGAAGGTATTGGCGTAGATGAAATCCTCCGTCATGCCGAGATACTGTCTCTCCCATTCAAACTTCCACTCCTTGTATCTCATCATCACTGGAAACAGGGCGAAGTTTATGGAGCCTGCGTTGAACGATGCAACTTCCCGGCGAAGCTTCGAATTGAAGTTTTCCCCGAAGAGCCTCGATCTTGCCCATCTTTCGGAGGGATAGATCCTTTCCTTCCGATGGTCTCTTTTGGTTTCACCGGTCTGAGGCAAAATCCAGTTTATTACGGTGAGCGCATCGGGAGATGTTTTCACATCGGGAAACACCCTGTTGAAGGCATTCATCGGCGTGAGGTAAAACGGTCCTATGTTTTCGCTTATCTGGAGGTAGAGTGGATCATCCCCTTTTGAAAAGCCCACAATCGGCTCCCCTCATGCTCTTTCGCGGCAGCCATTCTTGAGCGAATTCTCAGTGGACTCCGAACAGAACCTTTTTATACTCATTTCGATCCAACCGGCGGCGCTCCCGCTCTGTTGCATTACACTCCCCTTCACTGTCATAAACTTTTGACAGGTACTCTTAATCCTGAATACTGCGTCAACATGAGTCCCAACTGGAGCCGAACCGCATTTCCGGGCCGGATTCCATCAGAAAAAGCTCTTGGAATGCTGAATGTCGGCAAATCCTACGATATGCCAATCACACGCAAATGGAAAGGCTCATCAGACCATTTTGGGCAGTTTCAGGACATACCACCATCCCTCAGTTGATGGCCTCGTTGCCCCAATCGTGTTGACGTGGATTTGAGCAGAGTCTGAGCGCTACTTCCTGAATATCTGAAACTCATGCCCGCACTCCGCACACCTTTTTTCATAAATCCTGACTATCGGAACTCCCAGAATCCTGCCCAGCCACGCGACTATGGTGGTAAAGAATAACTTGGATCGGACATTCTCGCTTCCACATTCTGGACACTTCGCTTTCCAGGTATGTTTGGCATTATCATGGCTCAACCTCCCTTTCCTGAATGATGTCGTTTCCGTTGCCGATCTGAGTTTCGATCAGTTAGCCCGAAAGTACATGGTGGATCAGATTATTATTCCTGCGTTTTGATATATTAGGTGTAGGAGCATCATCTCAGCGGCCGCAAGACGTCTGGTCCAGTGAGTCTGCAAGGAGAGGATCAGCTTTGAATTTACGTTGGCGCTGACCCACACACTACTGACAATGTCAGTGGTTTAGTCTATTAATTAGTTCGAAAAACTCCATGACCGCGAAGTCCCTTCTCCGCAGGTCATCATAGTCTATGAGGACCTGCGCATAGATCCTGTACAACCCCGGAAGCGTGAGCCGAAAAGCAGCGGATAGCAGCTTTCAAGGGCATCCTGGGGTGATTCGCCCAGTCTTTGTGAAAACATCCCTCTCCATACCATGGGGTGCGGGTGTTCGCGGTATGCGCTGAGCAATCGCTCCTGGTCACGGGGAGGGGTAGGGAGCAGAAGCACTGTGGTCAACCGGGAGAGTCTTTTCAGGAGCCGGTCATCCGCGTAGGTTACGATCCCAGTGGTATCCACGAGCACGTTTTCATGCTTATGCGGACGCTGGCAACTCTTCCTAATCCAAGTGTGAGCAGCTCAAATGGTCCCTATTCCTCAATCAAACTGGTCTTGTCCACATTCACTGGAGGATCTATCCTTTATTCCTCCGATAATTCAAATGGAATACCATTTAGTGCACTCGGCTTAGTAAAAGCAATTTTTTTGCCTCGCAGTCCAATCCTAGGTCTCTCATCAGCCATTTCGACTCCTCGTTTTTTCAGAGCCTCTATGTCAGCCTCAATGTTGTCAGTCAGTAGGCAAAAATGATGGATCGCGTCGCCCCTATCATGCACAAACTGCACGAATTCACCATTTTCACTATAATCCTCAATCAGTTCCAATCCTATCTCATTTAACACCAGCAGTGCTACTTTCATTTGTTTTTCGCGGACGTCTCGTATTAAAGGAGTAGGAATGCCAAGCGCCTTAGTAATAGTTGCAAGACTCTTTTCTATCTCTTTGACCACAATCCCTATATGCCCAATACCTTTTATCATGTATAAATTTTACCCCCATTTTTCTTTTCGAATTCCATGCTGCCGTTATACCACCGCCGGGCTCATGCTCAACACCGAGTATGTTGGTCAAGGTTTTCGGTTTATCTGTGACAGTCGGCGCGTAATAGGCGACATAGTACAGCAGCATCACCGCACACGCTTCTCCATGATCCATCACATTACACCAACTGAACGAATTTAGATGCGGCCTGCCTTCCTGCTTAAATAATAGAACCCTCCTCCCAGCGTGCTTGTCAGGGACATCGGCTATCGTGCCTCTGTGTCCTTTCCACCCTTAACCACTCACAGCAACGCCTCAAATAGAAGTTTCCGTCCCGTCACAGCCCTTTCGTTCGCCTCAGGATCGACCACGATAGACCCCTCGCCAAAATGGACCTTTGTGGGAATCCACTCCGCGATAATCTTTTCAGCTTGGTTCATTACATATGCCTCTTGGCGGGGTGCTGAAAAAGGGCCTGCTGGTGGGAAAAGAACCTTAAAAGGACGGGTGATTTCGTCACTCCAGCGAAAGCCGGAACCCAAAGCTTTTTTGAACTATTTGATTTTTAAAGTAAAACATTGGACCCCTGCCTTCGCCGGGGTGACGGCCCGACGGGTTTTTACTGTAAAGTGGGAATTCCAATCCTTTTTCAGCACCCTGCTAGAATTTAACGTTTTTGTATTGCTGAGGCGCCGTATTGGTTCATCCAAACGGTATTTTTGCATGGACCATGTTTCAGAGTTAACCCACTGCGTTCTAGAACTCTTCCGACTTCATGACTGTTGCAATTTTGGGAAATATGAATTTTTCCGCCTACGACTGCTCCTCCTCGGTATCAGTCCCAGTGCAATCTCCGATGACGATCACCCAATATCCTTTATCATAGGCTGACCTTGCACTTGATTCCACACACCAGTTGGTATGGAAGCCGGTAAAAGCAACATGCTCGATCTCATTGGCCCTCAAAAGATAATCCAGGGCCGTTGAATGGAAGGCGTCGAGTGTCTTTTACCCTTCCACAACGACATCTCCCTTTTGAGGTGTGAGTTCATCGATAATCTCAGGTCCATGGGTCCCCTTTAGCCAGGCGCCAGTTCCCCAATCAGCTTTCATGTCCATCTCGACGCCTCTCAATCCGGTGCAGCCCAAGCCTCCTTTTCAAAGACCATGAACCTAGAGTGAACCAAGGAATTGACGATCTCGGCATAACCCTGGAAAGCCAGGGTCAGCCCACTATTTCTTTGGTCATCCCCCGGAGACGGGATGAATGATGCGCACGTCGTCTCCGGCCTCCAGCCGGATCTCGTCAAACCGTTCCGGACGTATGACCGTTCCATTCACAATGAAAACCAGAAGGCTCTTCCCAATCTTCTTCTTGATCGACATGATCATTGGATCGCCAGCCAGTTTTTCTTCGTATACCTTGACCAGATCCGACAGCAATGCGCCGGGAGGGATTTCACAATCTGCTGATCCGATGAGGGCTCTCATCTTTACTTCCTCACTTGTGCGGATTCCATGCCGCAACTACACCGCTACCTGCACGAACCATATTTGAAGCTCTCGTTTCACCCATAATCAGCCTGATAAAACGACACCTGCAAAAGCTCTGTTGAATTGTCTCTCAAACCACATAAGTCAACCATATAGTTTTTACATATATGCCTCCATCCCCAGGCGGGTGATTAGCTCAGGCTTAGGTCTCCCCTCGCCGTCCCACTGGCGGTATGCATAGTAGTCCAGGATCGCCTGATCGAGGCCTTCAGGAATCTTGCCGGCGACCACTCCTTCGTTCAACGGTTCCATGAAACGTTTGGGATATCGGAAATCATCATCCTTTTTCCATCCGTAGCGGACATTGAGGATCTTCTGAAGCGTACTGATGCGTTCTCCGCATTGTCGCATCTCCTCCTGGGTCCACTCCAGCCCAGAGGATGCGTTGAGCGTGTCCAGGATGTCAGTAAGGTTGTAGGAGGCGAAATTAAGGAACTTGCAAACCACAGCCGAATTGATCACATTGCAGTAGTCGTGAAACGCTGCGTTGCGCTCGGCCGACTTCTTCCACGACCAGCGTTCCTCGTTCTCCACGTGGTCGATCCCCCACTCCGGCAGCGTGATGTGCCCCACCCAGATGTGCTGACTGTTGCCCCGCTCGTGGTTAGGGCCGGCGGCCACACCGGTGCAGTAATTCAGGGCGCTGATATACTGGGCTCGCCAATTGTGGGCCGCAATCTCCTGTCCCTTCATAGCCACGGCCCATGCCTCGGAGCCTTTGCCGTAGTGGGCCGCTGCGGCCTGGCACCCCTCGCCCAGCCACCATCCCAGCCCCTCGGCCCGCTCGCCGATTTTTTTGACCATCTCAACCGTACCGCTCGCATTACCCCAGGTCAGATCGATACCGTAGGTGTCGTCTTTGCTAAGCACTCCCTTCTCGTAGGATTCCATCGCCCAGGCAAGGACCCCTCCCAGGCTGATGGTATCGAGGGAATAGATGTCGGCAAGCTCGCACGCATAAGCCACGGCCTCCATGTCAGAGATGAGGAGGTTAAATCCCATCATGGCATAGGATTCGTACTCAGGTCCTTTGCCTTTATAGGCATAGGGCCCCTCCTTCACTTCGCACCTGTTGTGGCACATGATGACGCAGTCCCGGCACGGCCAGGGTTTGGCGTTTAGCTTTTCCACGTAGGCCCTGCCTCCCAGGTTGGCGACTCCCTCATCAAACTCTCCCAAGCTGTAATTCTTTACCGGCAGGTTCCCCTGGGGCGCAAACAGGGCAGTGGCCATGGCAGTTCCCAGATATGCCAGCTTGAACTCCTCCGGCTTGAGGGCCTGCTGGTCGAGCATGCGTCTGTGGATGGCCTTGTTTAACTCCTCGATCCGTTTCGGGTCGTGGAATTCACAATTCCGGGTGCCATGAACAGCTACCGCCTTCAAGTTCTTCGATCCCATCACCGCTCCAAGGCCGCAACGGCCCAGAAAGGATTTTCTGGCAGTCTGGACATTGGCGTAGCGGCCCAAACGTTCTCCGGCAATACCCGTGCTGGCCACCTCGAACTGGTTGCCTTCAGCGCCCTTGATCCAGTCGTGGGCCTCATAAGCGTCCTTTCCCCAGAGGTGGGCGGCGTCCTTTATCTCGGCCCCATCGTCGTACACCTTGATGTAAACCGGGCCTTTCGCACGACCTGAGATCACCAGAGCATCCACCCCACAGGCCTTCATCTCGATGGACCAGGCCCCGCCTGCTGCAGATTCGACATTCAACCCCATTGGGCCGACAGCTCCGGCAGACCATTTGGCAGACCCGCTCTGACGTGTGCCCGTGAAGGGCCCTCCGGCCATGATCAGCCTGTTTTCCGGATCAAAGGGTCCGGTCCCCGCCGGGCACTCTTTCCAGAGCCAGTAAGCGATCATGCCGCTACCTCCCATGAAGTACCGGTAGACATGATCGGGCACATCCTCGATAAAGCATTTACCGCTCGACAAGTCTATCTTGTAAACCTTGTGCCAAACACCTTTAACCAAATTTCCGCTCATAACAATACCTCCAATACTTGTGTCATTTATCCCACTTCCCACCCTGTTCCCTTTTTATCTCATGCTACCCTTCGTCTAAAAATCAGAACTATAGCCATAACTACAAAGACAATTGTATCTGCAGCTTGAGACCAAAATCGGCCCGTGATAGCCATGGTTATGCCCAAGACGAAAGCAGAGACGAAAGTCCCGTTGAGGTTGCCCATGCCTCCAAGAATCACCACAGCGAATGCAATTAGAAGGATACTCAGCCACATGTAAGGGTCGGCAGCACTAATTGGAGCATACAATATACCCCCTAAAACCGCTAGAAGAGTTCCAAATATGAAAACGATAGAGAAGTGTTTACTTACATTCACACCTAAACACCTGACGCCATCTGCATCTTCTAAAGCTGCTACGACAATTTTCCCGATAATCGTCGTCCTGAGTAATATATTAATGCCTACAAATAGAACAGCGGCTACAGCAACTATAATGAGCCGATAAACAGGGATTAAAAAATTAAAAATGGAAATGGATAAACCAACAGGATCGCTCACTTGCTGTGGCACGTTGCCCCAAACAAACTTGATAAAATCAGTCCCGATCAAAAGCACTGCGTATGTAGCTATGATGGCGTAATCGAGAGATTCACCGTAAAGCCTCCTGATAATGAGCCGCTCCACTATATAAGCGACTGGAATCATACATAATACAGCAAGAAGAGCTGATATACTGAACGCTCCGGGGATTACGCGAAGGAATGTGATAAAAAAATATACCCCGAGGGTATATGCCATCCCATGAGCAAAATTAATGATTTTCATGGTGCCAAAAGTCAGGGAAAGGCCAATAGAAAAAAGGTAGAGTATGGCACCTAAAGTGAATCCATAAACGACTGACTCAACCATTACCCTTAAACTCCATCTTGATCGTAAGTGACAGCCTTTTGTCTTTGATAGTTTTTGATAGTCATTACAAATCCAGTAAATCCATGTCTAAACCAGAAGCTGATGATAAGAAGCATAATTCCCAACACCCATTGCCATACAGCAAAATGAGACGATAACCAATCTTTCATCATCATAAATAAAAGTCCCCCGGCAATAGCGCCATAAAGGTTTCCAGCGCCACCGATAAGAACAGCGAGGATAGGCTCAATATTATCTAGTGGGTTAAGAACAGTGGGACTAACATATTGGACATATAATGTATAAATTCCTCCGGCAAAAGACGCGATTGTGCCAGCTACGAGGAAGGTAATCCACTTGTACAAAAAAGTATTGTACCCTAAAAACGTGACCCGTGTTTCATTCTCTTTAATGGATCTGATTAATACACCGAAAGGAGAACTTGTTAATTTCCTGAGAAAATAGAATACAAGCAGCATGGAAATAAGAATGAACGAAAATGTGATATATTCGTTAGAAAAATTCAGAAAACCCCATGCCTCAACGCGGCTGGAAATGCCGTCAGTACCATGAGTTAGCTCTTGGAAAGTTGAACTCACCAAAAAATATCCAATCTGGCTAAATGCTAAATTGACCAGGGCGAACGATGCCCCGTCCAGTTTCACTACAATTAAGCCAAGGATAGCTGCTATTATTCCCCCGCCAAGCGTTCCAGCCAGCAAGGACAGCAAAGGATTGCTATTAATATAAATGGAAAAGAGGACCGAGATGTAGACACCCGCCCCAAGATAAAGCACATGCCCGAAGGAGAGCAGCCCAAGGTATCCGTAAAGCAGGTCGAAGGACATAACAAAAATGCAGAAAATCATGAAATCAGTAATTCGATACATGTGCATTATCGGCGTCAAAAGCAGAAAAAAGATGGTCAATACACAGATTTCTTTGTATACCGGTAGTGCTTTTTGTGGGTAAACCCTAAATCCCAATGCTCTCAGGATATCCATTACAAATAATTCTCCAATTCGTGGCTGTCTTCGGTTTGTCTTGAATTATCTATCTCTTTTATAATATGTCCATCTCGCATGACATATATACGGTCAGCCAGTCGATTAACGATAGATAAATTTTGCTCCACGATAATTGCAGATATATTTTCCGTCTTCATATGCACTAGGATCTTGAAGATGTCTCTAATGACAATAGCCGCAAGTCCCTCGGTGGGTTCATCAATAAGCAACAACTTCGGATGTCCAACAAGAGCACGGCCAATAAGCAAAAGTTCTCTCTGACCCCCGCTCAATCCACCCGCCTTATTTTCCATGAAATCATTTAGCTTAGGATAAATGCTGGTTACATTTGTTATAGCCTCAGGCATCGATACAGCATTACTATATGCTGCAATTGCTATATTATCCTTTACGCTTAGGCCACTGAAAACTTTCTTGTCTTGAGCAACGTAGCGCAGGCCCTTTTGCGCCAATTTCACCGGGCCTATTCCCAAAGTTTTCTCACCCTCATAAAGGATCGACCCTTTCCAGGGTTTCAGGAGCCCCATAAGAGTTTTGAGCAAGGTGGTTTTCCCTGCTCCGTTGCGGCCAACAACAAAAACTATCTCCCCCTGGTTCAAATGCATCGAGATGTCATGGAGGACCATGGCGCGGCCATAGGAGACATTGATTTCATCTACCTGGAGTAATCTCATTCTTCCTTTCCCCAATAGCATTCCCTGACCTTAGGGTCTCCCAAACAATTTTCAGCACTACCTTCGGATATGATTTTACCCTCATTCATCACAATAAGTTTTTGCACCAAATCGACAATCTTAGATATTTTATGTTCAATGACAACCAAACTAAAACTCTCCTTCACACGATTGATCATTTCAAGTACGCTGCCTATCTCGTGGTCACTGAGCCCCGCCAGAGGTTCATCCAAAAGGAGAATCCTCGGATTGAGGGATATACCAATTGCGATTTCAAGCATTCTCTTATCACCATATGATAGTTCATACGTGGGTGTTTCAGCTTTACTGGCAAGTCCCACGAGATCAAGAGCGTCTTGACAGCTTTGTAAAGTGGCCTTTTTACGGGCGGCTGAAAAAAAGAAACCTAGAGGTGACTCTTTAACCTTTTTCGTTCTGAGATTCGAAAGAACCAGATTTTCCCAAACTTTCAAACTATCAAAAACCGACACCAACTGAAAAGTTCGAGCCATTCCCATTTTCACACGCTGGTGGGCTGGGACTTCGGTGACGTTCTTCCCGGCAAAAAAAATCGCACCTTCACATGGAGGGAAATACCCCGAAAGCAGGTTGAACAAGGTAGTCTTTCCGGACCCATTGGGACCAATGATACCAAGGACTTCGCCTTCTTCCAATCGGAGACTAACCTGGTTCACCGCAACCAGACCGTCAAATCGCTTTGTCAGTTCCTCAGCATGGATCAAGGCAGTCATGAATTGGCCTTTTGAACCTTCCTGTTGAAATTAAATGACATGCGAGAAGCATTAGAGAGGGAAGTGGAGTCATAATCCTTTTCCCACTTCCCTCCGGACCATTATTTTACCAGCCCAATGCACTTGGAGGTTTCATAAAAGACCCACCTTTGTAAGCATCAATGATCTTCAGGTAATCCCACTTATTTGCCCTTTGGTTCGCGGGGAGGCCTAACCCGATGAAAGAATCATATTTATATGCGACCTGGCCGTCGATGCGCCACTTGGCCGGGCCCTTTGGGCTATTCCAATCCGGATGCGCCATCAAAGCGGCGTAGGTTTTCTGGGGATCTGTCGATTGTGCCAGCTCGATTGCACGAACCACCTCCTTAACACCACAATAACCACTCATCGCATAGGGATCCAAAGCCCCCCCTGTGGCAGCCAAATACTCCCCATTGATCTTTTTGGATGCCTCCACAACCTGCGGGTCTGGAAAACCTGACATATCATGATACCAGAACATCTGAACAGTAACACCGTCTATGGCCTCCGGCGGAATACCTACAGCAAACGCATCCGTCATATAGTTAAAAAAGAGTTTGGTCTTTTTTCGGAGTTCCATATCATATGCCTGTTTCAGAATATTGATTGCATCATTTCCCCATTGGCCCATCATGATGATGTCCGGATTAGCGTCACGAGCTCTGATCAAATATTGGGTCATATCAGCGGTTCCCACAGGGGTCCAGATGACCTGATATTTAACATCGGGATGTTTCTTGAGCACTTCTTCCATACCTTCATAGGCGGCATGGCCATAAGCATAATCGGGCATTAACGCCACGATATTTTTCATCTTCATGTTCTCGGTCACATAGCCGGCAGCACCTCGACCGGCACATTGATTGTTCGCCATGGGCGTGCAGCTATAAGGACCTTTGTTTTCCTTCATAAAGACTTTTTCGGGCACGCCATTGGTCCAGCAAAGGAGGACCGGGGTCCTTTTTGCCTGGTCATTTAGGGCCATGGAGACATCCGCGAATGTTCCCCCTACCAGGGCAACGATCTTTTCACCCAGGATCATCTCTTTCATCTTACGGATGGCGGCGTCCGGGTTGGTCTCATCGTCAGCGGTGATGGCCTCGATTTTTACTTTTTTCCCGTGAAAATTAATGCCGCCTTTGTCATTAATTTCTTTGACAGCGAACTTTGCAGCAGCCATCTGCATTGTTCCCAGCGATGACCCCTTGCCGGATAGAGCATACATGAGCCCAATTTTTATGGTATCATCAGCTGCTGTAGCTGGAGTGCTGGTCGAAAAGCAAAATGCCAACCCCAAAACTACGCTTAATAAGGCAATATTTTTAATAAATCGTTTCATCTTCACCCTCCTTTTAAAAGGATTCAACCACCTCGAAGCTCCTTGCACGGTAGACATCTCGAAAGTTTTACCCCTCCTCTCGCCTCCTTTCATTCCTCGTAAATATATTAATGGACGTAGCGCAAGGCTCAATTTCGCCCTTGAGTAAACTACTTGTCGGTGTCTTCCAAAAACCGGGACAACGGCTCCTGACAATGTCATCCGTCGTTGTCTTTCCAGAGGTGCAATTGCTCGGTTCTGACTTCATCCTCGTGCGGCTGTCGCACATACTGCTTTATAATGCCGCTATCTATTCCGACAGTACTTACGAAAAAGTAGGGTCCCTTGAGAACAAAGCTTCCCAGGAGAGTGGATACTTGTTTGGATTCAAAGCGCTTGCGCCGCAGTTGCCGATCACACCGGGGAGACTGGACCCATTCTTGTTCCAGAAAAGAAGCAAACAGTCGCTCAATGGAGGTTTTCATACTCGGCGCCAATAATTTAGCCCGGCTTTGCTGAAAAATCCCGGGAAATCCATCACGTTTGGAGCAGAATTACTCTCGAAAGACTCCTCCAGTTCGTCGATCCATTCGTCTAATGCCTTGTGCGCCGTGGCGCGGAATTCCTTGGCGATATCCGAACGATGAAACATAATGCGTGCTGCACCCATAATGAGACCCTGCTTTCCCAGTTTCCTATATCTGAGAAAAGGGATGATGCCCAACATCAAATGAGCTTACAAGCCGTTGGAGGCCGTTTCAGTCACTGGACAAATAAGGGACGCACCCGTTCTATTCCCTGACATACTTTGATCACACTCCTGATAAAACCTCGAATCCGCCTATATGAAGCCAAGTGATGAGGAGACCGTGGCTATGGCAGCAACCTGAGTCAGTGTCACATATCACCTCGTCCGCGGCGGCTGTCCAGATTATGAACATGTACGTATTGGCCGGGTTGAATATCCGCTGTGGCTATGCCGATCACCTCACCGTATTTGATTATCTCCTCACCTTTTTTGATATCGGCAAGCGCGAACTTATGGCCGAACGGTATCTTTTCCTTGATGTTAATGCAGACGCTGACGTTTTTTCCATTGATATCCGCAACCACGTCCGTATCTGGTTCAACATTGTCCACCACTGTCGCCACGTTATCAATAGCTTTCATCACAATCGCATGAATTCTTGACATTCTCCCATCCCTCCGTTCTTTTCCCGGCGCCCTCCTCATCCGGTTAAATCGTCGGCCCGATCCGGTTGATCGCAAAGTCGTTAAACCCAAGAGCTTCAGCCTTTGCCAGCTTGCCTGATGCTACTAGCAACATTTCATTAAAAATGCGCCTTCCGACCTGCTCTACTGTCTCTTCGCCGGTTATTATTGTGCCTGCATTTAAGTCCATATTGTCATTCATTATGTTGAAAATAGCGGAATTGGTCGCAATTTTAATTGTCGGCGCAATCGGCGAGCCGCAACATGTCCCCCGGCCGGTGGTGAATACAACCAGATGACAGCCGCCCGCCACCATGCCGGTAATTTGTTCGATATCCTGCCCGGGCGTGTCCATCCATACTAATCCCTTTTTCGTAACCGGCACGGCATAGTCAATCACATCCTGCAGGGGTTTCGAGCCCGCTTTGTAAACGCAGCCGAGGGATTTCTCCTCGATGGAAGACAAGCCACCTTCGATATTGCCAGGAGTCGGCTGACTGCCCCGCATATCCACCCCCATCGATTTTGCCAGCCTCTCGCAACGTTCGATCACTGCAAAACACCGCTGCGCCACTTGCTCGTTGACTGCACGGGCGGCCATGATATGTTCGGCTCCGACCAGTTCAGTTGTTTCAGCCAGAACAACGCTACCGCCTGCATCGATCAGTAAGTCGCTCGCTATCCCCAGTGCCGGGTTGGCGGATATACCGGAGCAGGTATCCGATCCGCCGCATTCAGTACCAAGGATCAACTCGCCGGCATCGATCGGTTCACGCGCCAGGCAAGAAGCCGCCACCACCATCTCCCTGGCGGCGCTGGCGCCATTGGCAATAGCTTTTATCGAACCACCCTGCTCTTGAATGATCACTAGATGTACCGGCTTATAAGGGCACTCCGCTTTAATCTTGGCCGCGACATCCTGTGCCCTTAACGTCTCACAACCGAGTCCGACCACGATGACACCGAAAACGTTAGGATGCGTACCATGAGCAACCAAAACCCGCGTCGACAGTTCCGCATCCGCCCCCAATTGCGTGCAGCCATGCTGATGCTCAACCCAGGTCGATTCTGACACTAACTGCGAGATGCCCCTCGCCACCTGGTTGGCGCATACCACGGATGGGATAACCAATACGTGATTGCGAATACCGATGGCGCCGTCCGTCCGACGATAACCCATAAAATTCATTGTCGCTCACCTCTTGCCTTATTGTTCAAGCCTTTATGTCGCCTTTTTCATTTGGATGTAAGATCTAGCCAATGCCTCGCTTCACCACTTTTTTCGCCCCACAAGAGGATTGCCTTTTTACAAGCGGCTGATCCGGTTTCACCACAAACCACGCCAGAACGCTAATGACCGCTGAAGCGGCGGTACCTACAATCGCCGCTTGCCAACCATACTCTGTTGCAACGCACGCGGTCGTAGTAGGAGCCACTGTTCAGCCGTTGTTGCCCTAACAATTCCTATATCCCGTACTGTCCCGCAGAATCTTCCACCAAGATCAATGATAGCAGTCTAAAAAGCGACGAATGTAAAATCCACCGAACCTAATGAGATTGACAACCGTAAAACACACAGACTCCATTGTAATTTACCACGGAGTATCGATATGACACCTCTCTTACATATCAAATAAAAGCAGCTCTTCGAACGATTTAGCAAGAACTGCACCAACGCTGAAGACGACTACTTTCAGCGGTTATCACAATAAAAAAGCCGCGCTGGCTGCTGTATTTTGCAGCAGCCAGCGCGGCCTAATCCATTTACGGGGACACCGGACCGGGTCAGGTCTCCATTTTCCCTATTCTTCCGACCCCCTCCCCTCCGTCCTCCTTTATTGGGAATCTATTACTTCACTTGTCTCTACCCGAATCTTTTGCCATAATTCCGATTAACATCCATGCTCTGTTTGCCATCGCTGGTCTCCCCACGGATATTGCCTCTTCAAGTTCTACAAATAAAAACCTTAAATGATTGTTGCAACATAGGGGAATCATTCCTCCAAGCTCCAGGGCTACATGTGCAACCAACTCGTTCATGAGATTAGCAGAGGCTCAGTGTTATGTCAATCATGACATAACGACCTGCCCAATATAGCACTCCAGCTAATCCCTCTTACAAGGAGATATTTCCCTTCAAAGAGCGCTGAAAAGTAAAAAATAATCAAAGATGCTGAAAATGGTCCTGGAAATATGGTAAAATCAAGAACGAAAATTATGCAAATATCTTCTCTCCGGGAGTGATGCAAATGATGTATTCACAGAAGATTTGCCTGATAGCGCCATACGCTGATCTGGCTCAGATAGCAAAACGGGTGAATGCCGACAGGCATCTGGGGCTGACCGTTCGCGAAGGCATATTGGAAAAAGGGGTAGAACAGGCGCAGGCGGCGGCTAAGAATGGGACACGGGTCCTTATCAGCCGGGGAGGCACGGCGGCAATGATTCGACAGCATATCGAGATACCGGTCGTGGAAATCAAAGTGACCGGATATGATGTATTGCGTGTGCTGGCGCCGGAGCGTGGCTATTCAACGCCGGTGGGAGTGGTGGGGTATCGCAATGTGGTGGAAGGCTGCCAAAGGGCGGCTGAAATGTTGGGGATTCCGACTAAAGAGGTCATCATTGAAACCAGTCCAGAACAGGTGGATTGGCAGAACATCCAGTCTCGTATGCAGTCATTCATTGAGTCCTATGGAATCCGATTGGTGGTCGGTGACAGCCTGGTACTTGGCCGGGTTCGGTTGGGAGATGTTAATGTACGCCTGATAGCTTCCGGGGAGGAGGCAATCTTGCAGGCGTACGAGGAAGCCACACACCTGATCCGGGTTATCGATGAGGAGAAAAAACAGACGGAACAGTTCCGCGTCGTATTGGATTTTGTACATGATGGTGTAATCGCGATCAACGAAACGGGACATATTACGGTCATAAACCCTGTTGCCTCAGAAATATTGGGGATTCACAACATCGATGTGATTGGCAAACCACTGCGACAACTTATTCGCAATACCCGCCTGGACAAAGTTTTGCAGAGCGGAGTCGCCGAAATCGATCAGTTGCATCGATTGAAGAACACCAGAATCGTGACAAACCGAGTGCCGATTGTCGTTAACGGCCGAATTCACGGGGCGGTAGCAACTTTTCAGGAAGTCAAGAAACTCCAGGACGCAGAGCAGAAAATCCGCCAAGATCTTTACGCAAAAGGCCTGACAACCAAGTATACTTTTCGGGATATTCTGAGCGGTGATGAGCGGATACGGCGGTTGATCCGCTTGGCCAAGGAATACGCGCGCACGAATGCCACTGTGTTGGTCCAGGGAGAAAGCGGTACCGGCAAAGAACTGTTTGCCCAAGCAATTCATGCTGCCGGTACACGAAGCCGCGGGCCTTTTGTGGCTGTCAATTGCTCCGCCTTGCCGCCGAATCTTCTGGAGAGTGAGCTTTTTGGCTATGTGGAGGGCGCCTTCACCGGGGCAAAGAAGGGGGGAAAGCCTGGTTTATTTGAATTGGCACACGGCGGTACAGTTTTTCTTGATGAAATCGGCGACATGGATAAAGGGGTCCAGGCCCGGATTCTCCGAGTACTGGAAGAGCGCCAGGTTATGCGGATCGGTTCAGATTCCTTTATTCCGGTGGATATCAGGGTTATCGCAGCCACCCACGCCGATTTGGCTTCCCATGTTCAATCAGGTTCTCTTCGTCTTGACCTATTCTACCGTCTGAACGTGCTTACGCTTAATGTGCCGCCGCTGCGGGAGCGGCAGGGGGATATTTTTATGTTAGCCCGATATTTCGCCCAGCGCTATTGTCACGAGCATGGAAAACAGATCGAAGATATTCCGGCCGACATATTCGACGTATTGGCCAAATACCACTGGCCGGGAAATATCCGTCAACTGAAAAACGTGATGGAACGCGTAGTTCTTTTCTGCGGGCATCGAACGTCAGGACGTTGGGATTTAGAGTTGATGATCCCGGAACTGCGGATTGAGATGGTTCAACAGGACATGCAGCCCGTAGCTGACGCAGACAGGATTTTGGGCGACTCTCTCGAAGAAATAAAACGGGGTGCGGTACGGCGGGTGCTGTGGGAAGAAAAGGGCAACAAGACAAAGGCTGCGAAACGGCTTGGCGTGGATCGGTCCACCATAGAACGGTTGATGTAGAATTGGTTTTGGAATGATTCTATTTACCGCTGTGATTGCGGCATTTTGCCGCAGTCATCGCGGTTTTTTTTTGTCCAGGCGACGGAATTCAGGCACGACTGCGGTTGGCACATTACTTGCCTTAACCATGTTGCAGAACTAGTTCTGCTGTCTTTTGAGGAAGTGCAAGACGGTAAAGAAAGATAAGGGAAGGAGTTTAGGCAACATGACCTCGATGATGAGAGCTTTGGTAATGGACAATCCCGAGAGTCAGGCAATCAAAGCCGTACCGGTGCCACAGCCCGGTCCAAACGATGTGTTGGTGAGGGTGACAGCGGCAGCTCTTTGCGGCACCGACCTGCACATCATGGAATGGAACCCATGGGCTCAGAATGCCGGGATTAACCTGCCCTATATCATGGGACACGAGTTTTGCGGCGAGGTTGTATCGGTCGGAACCGCGGTGACGACTCATAAACCCGGCGATAAGGTGGCCGGTGACACACATGTGCCATGTGGGCGGTGCTATCAGTGTTTGAATGGACTGCAGCACATCTGTCATAACATAAAAATCTGGGGAGTGCACACCGACGGCTGTTTTGCCGAATATGCTGTTATTCCGGCGGTATGCGCCAGGCGAATTCCGACTTCCATCCCGGATGCCCACGGGGCGGTGATGGAACCTTTGGGAACCGCGCTCCGTTCGGCGCATGAAATGGACTTGAACGGCGCCAATCTTGTGGTTCTCGGTTGCGGGCCGATCGGTCTGTTTGCCGCAGCCGCAGCCGTTGCATTCGGTGCGGCCAAGGTAATCGCGACCGATATCAGTGAAGACAGGCTGGCCATCGCTAATCGTATCGGCGTGACCATGGCCTTAAATCCCCTGAAGGATGACGTGCCAGGCATTGTGCTGCGCGAAACGGGCGGATTTGGCACAGACGCTGTGATCGAGGCGTCCGGAAGCGTGGAGGCACTTAAACAGTCATTTAAGTATTTGCGCAAAGGCGGCCGTATGGCGCTGATCGGCTTGCCGGGCAAACCGATTTCGTTGGATCTCGGACCTGAAGTGATCTTCAAAGAGGCCAAAATTATCGGCATTCATGGCCGCAAAATGTTTGAGACCTGGACCCAGATGGAAAACATGCTGGCGGCCGGCAAGCTCAATATCGAGCCGATCATCACGCATACGTTGCCTCTGGAGAAGTGGCGGGAAGGTGTGGACCTTGCCACCAGCGGTAAAGGTTGCAAGGTATTGTTTGTGCCATAATCTTGGTGCGGTGTGATTATGGGCCTGTGTTTCTTCACCGCTTGGGACAAACCAATATTTAAAGAAAGGGGGGATTATCTTAAATCGTGAATAATGAGAGTAAATCTAACCCTACGACGACATTTGTAATTGGCTACTAAACAATTTAATCATAAAGTCCCTCACGGCACTAAACTCAAAAAAAGGGGGGTTATGTTGCCGAAATAGCGAGCCGAGAGAGAATTTCCATAGGTATATGAGCGGCCAATTTAGCGAACTTGAAAGAAAATCGATCGAGCCAATGGCCTTGCACATTGAAGGAGGAAATGTGCGAGCTATGCAGCGCTTTGTAAGTGACGTAGTTTGAGCCCAAGCTCTCATTCTGACCAAGCACCATCCAATGGTCAACGAAGACTTGGGAGGTCCGCAAGCAGTCCTGCTTTTCGATGAAACTTCTTTTCCCAAAAAGGGGGACGAATCCGTCGGAGTCGCCAGGCAATATTACGACGGCTTTTTTGCCCGGCCTTCTGGGGGATGCCGGTTTGATCTCCCCTGCATGGGCGTACCTTTCCCGCAGCCTGCCGATGAGCTCCATCAGGGGCTTACCCGGCAGCCAGGAATAAACTCCAGAGCCTATAAAGGCAAAACCATACGCCAGGATATCCAGTCCGATGTCTTTGGTAGCCTTGATTGTCTGCACCACGGGGATAAAAGATAGGGACGATTCGCGGAGGGTGGAGATTTCGATATCCGCCCTCCGCTATCCGGCTTCCCAACCTCTATCCGTCAATACGGCTACCAGTTAAAAACCTTGTCCAGCTCTTCGTCCGGCACAGTGAACACTACATTATGCGGCGCGAGCCGCTCGGTTTTGAAAAACATCGGCAGCCGGTCTTGCGCATTGGTAAAACCTGCCCTCGCGTTGAAGTCCCGCTCGGTCTTCAGGACCTGCTTGCCCAGCACCACGACGTCATCAGCAGTCATGCTCATGCCGTAGAAGGCGTTGAGCAAATCGATGAGCGCCTGGAAGGTTTCAGGCTGATCCATAATAGCAAAGGCGATGAAGAGACACATGCCGGTTGAGTCAATCGCCGCAGTCGCTATCTGGAGATTGCGTGAAAGTTCGATCTGCCCTTCGGGTTTAAGAGGATCGACCTTGCCGCCCACCCCGAGAATGTTTGTGGCTACGGCGTATCCCGCGGTATGGTCGGCCCCCATGGTGCTTGTGGCGTAGGTTACCCCGATACCCTGCACAGCCCGGGGATCGTAGGCCGGAAGGGCCTGCCCCTTAACTACCGGCACCCGTTCAACGCCGAAGGCCCTGCCGGTCACCGCCGCTCCGCTGCCCAGAATGCGTCCGAGAGGCGTGCCCTGGCCCACTTCCTTGACAAGCCTGATTGCGCCTTCAGCGTCTCCGAACTTAAGTAGACCGGCTTCCATGGCAACCCCCAGGGTTACCCCCATCTCTATGGTATCAAGACCGTAGTTGTCGTCCAGAAAATCAAGCATGGCTATCGCATCCAGATCGCAGATGCCGCAATTGCCGCCGTGGGCCCAGACGGTTTCATACTCCGGCTGCTTGGTCAGATAATGGCCGTCCTTATCGTTATAGGTTCCCGAGCACCTTATGACACATCCCCGGTGGCAGCCGTGGGTGGCTAAACCCCCGCGGGCTGTTTCCGTCTCGGCCTGGGTCTCGCCGCTGATCATGTGAGCCGACTCGAAACGGCCCTGCTTGAAGTTGTAAGTGGGATAGCCTCCAGCTTCATTCAGAATATTGGTCAAAACATTGGTCCCATAGGCGGGGAGACCTTGTCCCGTCACCGGATGCTTCGTTAATCCCTCAACGAATTTCTTGTTGGCTTCCTTGTATTTCTCGGGGTCTTTGGGGGTGCGCATCTTCATGCCGGAATCGTCCAGGATTATGGCCTTGATCCCCTTGGATCCCATTACAGCGCCCAATCCTCCACGTCCCGCATGACGGGTGGGCCGAAACTCCATGTCGGTGCAGGCGATGGAAGCCGCGCACAATTTCATTTCCCCGGCCGGACCGATAGAGATTAAAGCCACGCCGTCGCCGTACTCCGCTTTCATCTTTTCTGCCAGATCATAGTTGGGCAGCATCTTAAGACTGTTGTCCTTGATGATCTTTACCCCGTCTTTATTCACGTAAACCTTGTAGAGATCGTCATTTTCCGGCTTGCCCTCCAGAACGATGGCCGCATAGCCGAGTCTTGCCATCACCTGTGCCGCCTGGCCGCCTGCGTTGGCTTCCTTGATGCCCCCTGTGAGAGGACTCTTGGCGCCAATCGAAAGCCGTCCGGACATGGCGGCTGTAGTGCCGCTCAAAAGGCCGGGGGCAATTACCAGCTTGTTTTCGGCGCCTATGGGACTGCAAAGCGGCGGCACTTCTTTGGCCACCAGAGAGGACGTGAGCGCGCGGCCTCCCAATCCCGTGTACTCTCCTGTGGGGACCTCAGTTGCCTTCGGCCCTCCAGCCGCTCCCGAGTCGATCCTTAGAATCTTGAGCATAAGTTTTCCCCCTTGAGCCAAGTCTTGCACATCGCCAAACGCCATGACAGTTGCACTGTACATCTCCCATGGCTGTTTCGAGCTCGTTTATGTCCGGATTCTCCGGCGTCCAAAAAGCCCTTTCCCGTCCTGGCGGTGTCAACAATCTCCACACCTCGCGGAGCGTGGAATTCTTTCACGTCTGCGCGCAACCTCTCGATTTCCCTGCCAAGACGAAAAATCCGCATCAAAAACTATCAGTGTCTCATTCGATGTTTCCGGATGGACACGAGCTAAAAACGCTTCTATAAGCTACGACGTTATGCTCCTAATGACACTACGGTAAGATTTCTTATCAGAATAGTAAATTACGCTGGGCGCTATATATGCCGAACTGCACAATCACGAAAGCTACTACGTTATGCTCCTGGTGACACTACGGTAAGACTTCTTAGTCGGAATAGTAAATTACGCTGGACGCTATATATGCCGAATTGCACTATTACGACAGTTACTACGTTATGCTCCTGGTGACACTACGGTAAGGCTCCTTATCGGAATAGTAAGTTTCGCTGGGCGCTATATATGCCGAAGTGCACTATGAAGTTGGATTGTGTAGAAAAAGCTCGTGGAACACCCAGCAAGACCAATCAATTATCATATAACAAAATCAAACAGTCAAGTGATATATCAATGGGGCTCGCCCGGTGTTTGCAGGAAGGATGTCAGACCGAAGGGGCAGGACTTATGATTTGAAGAACAATATACGTTGAACGAATCGATTTACCACCGAGCAGTTCGGCCGGGGATATCGGGACGCCGTCAAGTTCGGCTTCCAGTAACGCCTCTTCCAGCAATTTACGCTTGTTAGACAGGAAGTCCTCCAAATCCGACCTTTTAACAAGTATCCCGCTCTGGAGAAGTCCGGGCCCCATTTCATTCGCAATCGTGTTAAAGAGCTTCAGCCTGAGCGCTTGCATAGTATCCTTGGTACGGTGAGTGCCCATTTCCGGGGAGGTCTTCGATCGGAGCGCGGAAATGGGGCTTCCTTTCCGAAGAATTGCTCCTGCAAGCCCCGGCATTGCGCCGGAAAGGGCTACCATGGAGCCGCCTTCGACAATTGCACAATCCAGATCGTCGACAGCGCTCCCGTCGAGAAAAACAGTCTGCACCTTCTCTTCGAGGTATTTGCGTGAAAAACCGGCCTCCTCCAAAACCTCAGACAGGGGCAATCCCCCCCTGGTCTTCAGATAAACCCCCTTCTGAAAAATCCCAAGGAACCCCGACTCCTGACCGGGCTTCAATTTGAGGCGGAGATTCTGAATAGATTCAAGCACGAGGCTAATCCAAAGGGTTGTTGTGCCACTCCGCAGGGGTGGCTAACTGTTTATATCCGAATAACACATCAACCTGACCAGCAACGAATCTCGAAGGGCATTTTGGGGTCATCTGCCGCCCTAAATACCTTTCAGGACACATTGAAAGCCATAGAACCATCCCACATAACAATCAAAAAATCAAGTGCCGTGCCAAGAGATCCGATTTTAGCAATTTCAGGACACACCTCCATCCCCGCAGTTGATAACTCCCCTGCTCAATACAGGATCGAGTTACGAAGGCTAATATTCAAGTTCTTCGATTAATGGGTATTAGTGTGAAGAGGTGAATCGAGTAAGGATTGGAAGCCAGAATGAAGCCTTGGATGAGCAGTAGTCAACTCTTCAGGGACTTTTCGGCATGAGGTTTTATTATCAGAAAGGACGATAGAGGCGCTATTTTGTTAACCACCCCTCGCGGGCGCCTAGCCCCCTCCAATCGGGGGGAAGAGAGCAACCCGCTCGTTTCCGGTAAGAATGGAATCCCAACCGGCGGCAACGCCATCGATCATGATCAGCTTCACTTCCTTTTCGGGAACTCGGAGCTGCCGACACAAATCGCGGACCGTCGACGCCTGCTCGACGCTCACTTCATATCCGGTCTCGCCGTTGTAGCCGGGGATATATCTCCTCAAGGTAGCCGCGAGCATTAACCTGAGTGCCATTGGATAAGCTCCATGTTTAACTTGAAAAACGCATAGGCATTCCGATTTTGATCGTTAATAAGAATTTTAGCATTGTAAAGAACATCTTTCAATATTGCTTAACAGTTCCGTGTTTTGCAACTCCAAATCCATACTTAACGAGCCTGGGTCAAAGCGATAGGCGTCAGACTTTCCCCTACCCTATCCACATCCTTTTGAGTTGAGAAAAACCCCCAGATCGATCTCAGCGGAGCAATTCAGGATGCAAGTCGTGCTCGAGGCTCAACAGATCATTATCTTACAGTTAGTAATGCAAACACCTTAAAGCAATTGCTTCGGGGCAAAATCGCAGTAAACGATTCACCGCAGGGAGATGAATGTGTCCGTCGCTCTCGCCTTTGCAGGCGCTTTTCTGATAGTCCTTGTGCTATGGGAGGCGTTCGAAACCATTATTTTCCCGCGCCGGGTCACCCGACGGGTGCGGCTGACCCGCTTTTTTTACCGCGTGACCTGGCGCGCCTGGAAACTGATTGTACACCTGATGCCGGCCGGGCGCCCGAGGGAGAATTTGTTGAGCATCTACGGGCCGCTTTCCCTGATAGTGCTCCTGACTTTCTGGGCATTCATGCTAATGCTGGGATTTGGGCTCCTGCATTGGGGGTCCGCAGCCATATCGGAAGACCGGAAAAGCTTCATCACAAACCTTTATTACAGCGGAACAACCTTCTTCACGCTGGGATTGGGCGATGTGCGGCCGCTCTCGGCTTTCGCACGATTGCTGACGGTAGCAGAGGCGGGAACGGGGCTTGGTTTTCTGGCGATTGTAATCGGCTACCTGCCGGGTCTGAATAGCTCCTTTTCCAGGCGTGAGGTCAACATTTCTCTTCTGGACGCCCGTGCCGGCTCGCCGCCTACGGCAGCCGAAATGCTGTACAGGCACAATGACGAGCGCGGTATGGAATCGATCCGGGAGCTTTTACACGAGTGGGAGAGATGGTCCGCGGAATTGCTCGAAAGCCACCTGTCATATCCGGTACTGGCCTATTTCAGGTCTCAACACGATAACCAGTCATGGCTCGCCGCGCTCACGTCGATTCTGGATACAAGCGCTCTGGTAATGGTTGGCCTGGAAGGGGCCTGCGTGCGCCAGGCGCAACTGACTTTCGCCATGGCGAGGCACGCTGTTGTGGATCTTTCCCTGATTTTCGGAGTTACGCCCCGATGGCCGGAGCCTGACCGCCTCCCACCCGCTCAACTGACGAACTTGAGATCCAGGTTAATGGCGGCTGGTTTGCGACCCAGGGCGGGAGATGAAGAGGATCGAAAGTTAATGGAATTGCGCGGCATGTACGAGCCTTTTATCTTTGCCCTCTCAACGCATTTTCTTCTGGCTCTTCCGCCGTGGGTCCAGGAATCCGCCATTGCCGATAACTGGCAGGCGAGCGTATCGACTCCGGAACGAGGCCGGATAAGGGCTATTTTTCCACGCAGAAGGGGCGAAGGGCATTTTTAGTCCTCCCATGAAACTCATAATCACTACGTATGGTGGTACTCCATTCTGTATCCTTCAGGTTCGTTATGGACCGCATGAAACAGTAGAAAGTCATTTATCCTTACCCTTGGCCAGGTCATTCCAATCCAACAACTCGGGCGCAGGGAGACCGTCTTTCGTCGTTCGAGGATCATAGGAAACCCAGACAGCCTTTCCGGTTGTCAGGACTCTGCTTGAGCGCAGTGTGACACTGCGGAAAAGATAATCCCTCTTCTTCCATTGCAGTTCTGTACTGGATAAATCCAAATATGTTCTACCCCGATACCCACTGACGCAGATCTCGTCCAGGTAAATCCTCTCGCCTTTGCCGGTAGTAAGATAGCCTTCAACTTCAAATCGGGCGCCATCAGCGAGCAAGAAACGGCCGGCCTTATCTTGATCCAAAACCAATCCAGGCACCTCCATGAGCAACTCGCTCATGTCGGCGGCCGTCTTCATGGGCGTCTTCGGTTTCAGCTCCAGCCACTGGGTCGCCAAGGTCATTCCGGGTGAGACGAGTACCTCCTGGTAAGACGAAAAGAACCCGCAATAGAATAACAACCACACGCTTAGAGCAATCACCGCCACTGTAACAGAACCGGTTATTAGCATACATCTGAGCTTCATTCATTTCTCCACGTCGCTGAAGCCGCGAGGTAGCCATGGCTGCGGTATATTGTAATCAAACCAGTTTGCGCCGCTGGAAGGATTGCGTGGATAAAGGTTCTTTTTGGTAACGTACCCGAACCTGTCCAGGTTGTCACGAAAATCCAACGGGCCGGTGACTGGTGGTCGAGGTGGAATCCCAAACATTCGACCGGTAGCTTGTTCCAGGACGTCACGGACTCTAGTGACACAGCTATTTTGAGGACTCCACTTTGGATTGTCCGCCATATCTTGCTTGATTACTTTCACGAGCAGATCTTGTTCCTCAGGCGTGAGATCCAGTTCTTGCCCAACGCCGTCCCGAAAGTCATTATCCTTGAAGTACTTGGCAGTCTTTATCGGCTGCCAACCATTATGGCCGAAAGAGTATGTCATGCCATTTATATTGATAGCTGTGTGCCCGAATGACGACCTAAGATGTCCCACGGGATCGAACGTGAGGACTTCCGTGATCCTCGGCTGATCCGGTTTGGAGTTTGAGTCTGACACATCTTTATCTGTGTTCATACTCTTGCCGGTATTTCTATTATTGTCCGTGGGAGCCGGCGGTGGTGACGGCAGCACAGGGATTGGTGGAATTGATGCCGGCAAACACATGACTTTAAACCTCAATTTTAGTGGCACTGAAGAACAAAGTTCTTCAATTCGCCTTAGTTCCCAAATTCTTGAATTCCTCAATGCCTAATAGGATACCTTGAACAATTTGGCCCCGCAAAACCGCAACCAGAAGCGGCAACCTGAAGCGGCAATAGAAACGGCAACCAGAAGCGGCAAAAAGCAGAGATGAAGAAAATCTTTCACGGCGGAGTGGACAGAGAGTGAACAGGGTCAGCCCCGACCCCGTGCCATTGATTGTTGAAACAATGGACAGGCTCAGTTTAAGTGGCTGTCCGGATGCAAGCGCGCTGATAATGGTTCGCCGGGAAGGGGCCTGCGTGCGTCAGGCGCAATTGACTTTCGCCATGGCGAGGCACGCTGTTGTGGATCTTTCCCTGATTTTCAGAGTTACGCCCCGACGGCCGGGGCCTGACCGCTTTACACCCGCTCAACTGACGAACTTGAGATCCAGCTTAATTGCGGCTTATTTGCGGCCCCTAGCGGGAGATGAAGCGGATCGAAAGTTGTGCTATAATTAAAATTGAGATAATCAAGATTCCAGTAACTTAGAAACAGATACAAAAATGCGTAAACTTGAAGTCGAAAACCAAAACGGATCCGATGGGTCCGATACCGGGGATAAGTCCGAAACCGCGCTTCCCGGCCCTTCCGCCATTGCGGGCCGGATATCCGCATTTCCGCACATGCCCGGCATATATATGTTCAAGGACGAAGGCGGGGCTATCCTTTACATCGGAAAGGCCCGGGACCTGAGGAAACGGATCGGCAATTATTTCCGGAGTGGCGACGCAGTAGATATCAAGACCAGGATCATGCTCGCCAAGGCCGCCGATGTCGAATACGCCATTACATCATCCGAGAAGGAGGCGCTGCTCCTTGAGGCCAGCCTCATAAAGAAACACCGCCCGCGTTACAATGTCGTGCTTCGCGACGACAAAAATTACCTCTCGATACGGATCGACCCTCGTGACCCTTACCCCAGGCTGGACATAGTACGGCGATTTCAAAAAGACGGAGCGGCATACTTCGGCCCCTATCCATCGGCTCGAGCGGCCCGCGATACGCTCAAATACCTGCACCAGCTTTTCCCGCTAAGGCTTTGCAAAGGTAAAAAGCTCATCCCCCGGGAACGTCCCTGCCTCAACTTTTCGATGGGCCAATGTCTCGCCGCCTGTGCAGGCAAAGTTTCCCGGGAACAGTACATGAAGATGGTCGAGGAAGTGGTGCTATTCCTGGAAGGAAAGACCGACATACTTCAGAGACAGCTTCAAAAAAGGATGCAAGAGGCCTCCGAAGCCTTGCAGTTCGAACTGGCCGCCTTCTACCGCGACCGGTTGCGAAATGTCGCCGCCACAATCGAAAAACAGCATATCGTATCCGACCGCTTCCGCGACCAGGACGTGTTGGGCATCTACCAGGAGGAAGGCTGGAGCGAACTGGTAGTTCTTTTTATCCGGCAGGGAGTGCATTCCGGCCAGAGGGCGTTCGACCTCAAGGAGGCCAAGGGGGATCGACATGAGCTAGTCTCGGCCTTCATTCAGCAATACTACTATGAAGGCGCCGTCATTCCCGACGAGGTGCTCGTTCCAATTTCGCTCGATTCCGAAACGGTTCTCTCAGAATGGCTATCGGAGAAGAAAGGAAAACGCGTAAGGATCTGGGCGGTAAAAAGAGGCGCCAGGAAGCATCTGCTCGATATGGCGCAAGCTAACGCTCGCGAGGGATTCATCAGCCGCAGACGCTGGCAGAGGCGAGATACGGCGCTCATAGACGGTCTTCAGCGCCTCCTCAAGCTGCCGAGAACGCCCGCGCGAATCGCGTGCGTGGACATTTCCAACATCCAGGGACACCACGCTGTCGGGGCGCTTGTTGTTTTTGAACATGGACGCCCGGATAAGAATTCTTACAGGCGCTACCGCATAAGACTAAAGAGCGAACCGGACGATCCGGCAATGATGGCCGAGGTAATAGACAGGCTTATTGAAAACGACCGGGAACTTTCCGCAGGCCTTGATCTGCTTCTTCTCGACGGCGGGAAGGGCCAGTTGAACAAGATCGTGCCTCTGCTGGAGCAACTCGGGACTTCTGAGCCGCTCCCGGTCGCCTCCATTGCCAAGGAGCGCGAATCAGACATAGGGGAGAAGGGAAAAGGGCTATACGAGAAAATTTATCTGCCAGGTCGAAAGAACCCGCTTTTTCTGCACCGCAATCCGGACATTCTGCACCTGCTTCAGCGAATACGGGACGAGGCCCACCGGTTCGCCATATCGCACTATCAGAACGTGCACAGGGTCTCGCTTCTCACCTCGGCGCTGGACGGCATTCCGGGAATAGGCCCCGGCAGAAGACAGATGCTCCTCCAGCACTTCGGCAGCCTGGATGCAATCCAGGAAGCCCCCGCCGTCGAGCTCGAAAGAGCCGGCCTACCCCAGACGTTGGCGCAGAGCGTCATTCGCGTTCTTTCGGAAATTGAAAGCAGGGCGATTTTAGAGGAGCAGGGAGTTACCGATGACTCACGGGAAGTTCCCGGCTAAGCGCCTCTGGTCATTGACAGGCCAGGGAGAGCGTGGAGAACAGATTATGCGAAGACGCTAAAGACTGAAGTTTGATGTAAGATCCAGTTGATTAATGCTTCAATTCGCTTTTGTAACGGAACTTCACAAAAAAGACCAGTCCGGCAAGCAGGGCCGCCACTATCACAATATCGACCTGATGGGAATAGAGCTGAACAAGATCCCATCTCTCACGGAGGTACATCCCGCAAACAAGGAGGAAAGAATTCCACAGGGTCGCACCGGCAAGGGTCGCCATGAGGAAAGGAAAAAGCCTCATTTTACCTGTCCCTGCGGGAACGGAGACAAGATGTCTAACCACGGGTATGAACCGGCTGATGAAAAGAGTCAGGGTCCCCTTGCGGCGGCTGAAAAAATCCTCTGTCCACTCAAGGTCGTGCGGGTTGAGAAGCAGGTATCTGCCGACCTTGAGCACAAACGGCCTCCCTCCGTAGTAGCCCATCGCATAAGAGATTGCGGACCCAGCTACCGAACCGGCGCTTGTTACTACAATAGCGGTCCAGAGGTTCCATTTGCCGTCGGCAACCATAAATCCGACGAAAGGCATCACCGCCTCGCTTGGAACCGGGGCGATCATGCTCTCAAGCGCCATAAGGAAGGCCGCGCCGAGATACCCTGCCCCATGAAGGCACCATATTGCGAAATTCGATACCAGGTTTGTCAGCATCCAATTCTTTCCTCTTGTCTGCCGGTCAATGAGTTAACACCAGCCGATCAGGCCCGGTATTCAAAACAGATTTCGGCGCAAATTACCAGAACATTCTTGCGAACAGCCATTCAAGAATAGAATAAACGATGAAAGAAGATGAAATAATCCGGTACCCCATCGAAGACTCGATCGACCTGCATACCTTCAGGCCAAACGAAGTGAAAGACCTTTTGAACGACTACCTGGAAGCGGCGAGCGAGAAGGGATTCGAGGAGGTTCGAATAATTCACGGAAAGGGCATGGGGGTCCTGCGCCGGACAGTCCATGCGGTCCTGAAGAGTCATCCCGTGGTGATTTCGTTCAGCGAGGCCGGCCCTGAGGCGGGTGGCTGGGGCGCAACGATTGCCGTGCTCAGAAAGGGGCGGATCTAGTTTCGTAAACATTCACCACAGAGGCACAGAGGGCACAGAGAAAACCAAAATCCAGTAAGATAAACAAAGGTTTCAGGGCTTAGAAGTAGCCGTTTCTGTTAATCCTGTGGAAGCTTTTCTCAGAGTCCTCTGTGGCTCTGTGGTGAACTGGTACTCAATGACTCACCTGGGCGCCCTTGTTATAGCTACCGAGGAATTTGAAAAACTCGGTCTTCTCCAGCAGTTCGGCCAGGATGTGCCTCCGGCTCTCTTCGGTCACGTCGGTTTCCAAATCTACATAGAACAAGTACTCCCAGGGCCTGCTGTGGATCGGCCTCGATTCGAGTTTGACAATGTTTATATCGTTTAGTGCAAAAATCCGAAGGGTCTCGAATAAAGCCCCCGGCTTGTCGCTTACCGAATAGATCAGAGAGGATTTATTTTGAGGGCCTGGAAGAGATTCATTCCTGGATATAACCACGAATCGAGTGAAATTGCGGGGATTGGTCTCTATGCCCTCCTTGAGAATCGCCAGCCGGGCAACCTGATCTGCCCCTTCGCCTGCTATGGCAGCCTCTTTGGGATCGGAGCCCTCTTTTACCCTTCCAACGGCCGTGGCAGTATCTTTACATGCTATCAAATCCCAGCCGGGATTTTTTTCCAGATACTCCCTGCACTGCTGAAAGGCCTGAGGATGGGAGTAGATTCTTTCCAAGCCCTCAATCGACGCGTCTAGCTGCCCCAATAGATTATGTTTGATCCTAAGGGTCAACTCACCGACTATTTTGAGTTCAAATTCGAGCAGCAGGTCATAGTTCTCATGAATGCTTCCCGTAAGGCTGTTTTCGACCGGAACAACACCGAAGGCCGCCTGTTCGCTGTCCACCAGATCGAAGACATCTCTGAATGAGGAACTGTTCCGCAGAGGGACCTCATTGCCGAAAAACTGCGTGCATGCTTTGTGAGAAAAAGAACCGGGCACGCCACTGTAGGCAACCGTTGCAGGCGCCCTGCCCTCTCCCCGGCGCGGTCTCATGACCGCGGCTTTGTCGAGGTAAGCGTAATCGAGCTGTTTTCCCACAACCGGAGCAATTACGTAAAGGTCTCTCATGAGCTGCTCGAACTGTTCCGGATACAGGCTCTGGGGCCCGTCGGACAACGCTTTGTCCGGTTCGGTATGCACTTCCACTATGAGACCATCGGCGCCCGCAGCTATGGCTGCGCGGGCCATGGGACTGACTTTTTCCCTGATTCCCGTGGCATGGCTCGGGTCCACTATAATCGGCAGGTGGGTAAGCTTCTTTATGACGGGAACGGCGGTAAGGTCTAAAGTATTTCGCGTGTAGCGCTCGAATGTGCGAATTCCGCGCTCGCACAGAATAACCTGGTCGTTTCCCTCCGAGAGAATGTATTCGGCGGACATGAGCCATTCCTCGATAGTCGCTGACAATCC
>JBEKTT010000010.1:0-117306 GCA_049515795.1 Syntrophobacteraceae bacterium | reverse complement strand
AGAAATAAGGTGGGGGTAACTTATCGTTATCCAAATATAGGATGGTGGCTCGTTCATTTTACGGCGATAAGCATAGTGTATGCTCTTAGCGGCTGGCTGTGGAGGTAACCATGAACAAATTCAAGATATTCTCTTTGAACTGGTGGATTCTGCACATTCTGGCCTTGATATTTTTCGTTCTCTTACGCCATGCGATGCATTTTTGACAACCATTTGCTTCATTTTGGTCCCGCGAGGCCGGGCAAACCCACTTCACAAAGTGAAGTAGGGCGAAGCCCCGCGAAGCGAGACCTTGACACCATTGTCACTTTACTTTCTGATGCGCTTAACATTTGGCTTGCCTTCAAACGCACCACGTTTAATGTCTGTGCGTTCTGCATGGCTGCGCGCACGGTCGCCGCTCTTATCATGACAGGTGCATTTTTTTCGAGCAAAGTATTATATAAGTCTATCATACGAGGTGTTAAGAATCGTTCGGAGTGGATAATTTACCTTGTTCTTCACGGGTCATACGGAGACTCGTCCCCTTCCCTCATCCCGCTATAATGGACACGAAGACACCGAGGGAGCAGATAAGCGCGAACAATTCGTTTTGCGCTGAGCAGGGACAGCCTGTATACTGTGAGAGTGTTTCGATCCTACTGCACCTAACCGAGAGTCTTAATGAAAACTGTTGCCGAAGTCATAGGCGTCTTCTTTTTTGTCCTTGCCATGCTGGGAAATGCCAACGCGGATCAGGGCGGGAGGCGGGTTTCATTCGTTCCGCAGTGGATACCCCAAGCCCAGTTTGCGGGCTACTATGTCGCCCTTGAAAAGGGCCTTTACGAAAAATACGGTCTTGAGGTAAACATTCTCCGGTGCATACCCGAAAGGCCTTCGGCAGAATGGCTTAAGAAAGGCGCCGCCGATTTCGCCACAATGTTTCTTTCAACCGCAATCGCCGAACGGGCAAGAGGAACCAGGCTGGTCAATGTTGGCCAGATTGTTTCGAGGTCCTCGCAAGTCCTGATAGCGAAAAAGTCGAGCGGCATCAATTCCTGGCAGGACATAAACGGCAAAAAGGTTGGACTCTGGGGAGCGGAACTAAGCATAATGCCTACGGCCCTCTTCAGGAGATATGGCCTGCAGGTTACCGTCATTCCACAGTCCTCGACGGTCAACCTTTTCCTGAGGGGCGGCGTGGATGTGGTTTCGGCGATGTGGTACAATGAGTACCACACCATTCTGGACGCCGGCGTAGAGCCAGAGGACCTGGTGGTATTCCACCTTTCCGATCTTGGGTTCAATCTTCCGGAAGACGGCATATACTGTTTGGAGAGCACATTCAAAAAAGACCCGCAAAGTTGCTGCCGCTTTGTTCGAGCATCCCTTGAAGGCTGGAGATATGCTTTCGATCATCAGGAGGAGGCGCTCGATATCGTCATGAAGTATGTAAATGAGGCCAAGAGTGCGACGAACCGGCAGCATCAGAAGTGGATGCTCGAACATATGCGCGAGGTGATCGACCTGCCCGAATCCGGAGGATATGAAACGCTGTTAAAAGAGGAGGACTACAAGGCTGTCGCTGGCGAACTCATAGTGAGCGGCCTTATCGGCAATATTCCCGCTTTTTCGGACTTCCTTGAAAACTGTGCTGCCGTCAATGAAAAATAGAGGCCTAGCATTCAAACTCATCCTGTTTACCCTTTCCGGCACAATGGCCGTCTTTCTTTCCGCATTCGCCTACTTCTATCTCTCCTCAAAAGATTCCATGATGAAATACGTCGAGGAGAATGCCCGCAACTTGACCCATTCCACAGCGTATCAGATTGAGAATGTGCTCGAGGGCGTGGAAAAAGTCCCCCTGAATTACGCATCCCTCATGTCGGCCAGAAATTTTGAAGCAGAGGATATGGCTCAGCTCGCGAATCGGATGGTTTCAGCAAATCCTGAAATCTACGGGGCCGGGATAGCTTTCGAGCCCGGTGCTCTCGCCGCGGACGCCCACTATTTCTCACCTTACTGCTACAGAAAAGAGGGGGGCCGTTTGACAAATGTAGTGCTAGGCGATGAGTCCTATCATTATTTCACGATGGACTGGTACCAGATCCCCAAGGAACTCAATCGTGCGGCGTGGACCGAGCCATACTATGATGAAGGCGGCGGAAACATGATCATGGCCTCCTTTTCGGTTCCCTTTTACAAAGGCCAGTACGGGGAAAAGCGGTTCCAGGGAGTAGTGGAGGCGGACATCGCACTGCATGGGCTTCAGGAGATAGTTTCGGCCATCAAGCTGTACCGGTCGGGTTACGCCTTCCTGATTTCCCGGAACGGCGTATTCATCACCCATCCCGACAGCAGTCTGGTCATGACTAATTCCATATTCAGCATTGCCGAAGAAAAAAAGAGCGATCTGCTTCGCCGGATCGGGAAGGATATGATCAGCGGCGGCGAGGGCTTGGTGGCCCTGGAAAGCGGCTTGTTGCTTCCAACCAAATGCCGGCTCTATTATGCCCCGCTCTTCTCGATCGGGTGGTCGCTCGGTATCGTTATCCCGGAACATGAGTTGCTCGAAGGTGTAAATCGCCTTGGCCGCATGGTCATCCTGATAGGGCTTGCCGGCGTTTTCCTGATGGCAATCATTCTAATGCTGATCGCCCGGAGGATTACCAGGCCTCTTAAAGATCTGTCCGCGACAACCGTCGAGATTGCCCTGGGCAATCTTGACACGAGACTGCCCGATATTCAAAGGGGCGATGAAATCGGCACGTTGGCCCGCTCATTCGAAGAGATGCGGCTTGCCCTCAAGGACTACATCAAACACCTTACCGAAACGACCGCAGCCAAGGAAAGAATTGAAAGCGAACTGAAAATTGCCCGAAATATTCAGATGAGCTTCCTTCCCAAGGCATTTCCGCCTTTGCCGGCAAAGAACCGGATGGAGATATCCGCCAGACTTGAGCCTGCAAGAGAAATCGGTGGAGACCTGTATGATTACTCCCTGATCGACGATGACCACCTGTTCTTCGCCGTCGGCGATGTCTCAGATAAAGGAATTCCGGCAGCGCTTTTCATGGCTGTGACGAAGACACTTCTCAAAGGCATCGCAGAAACCGGCATTGACCCTTCGGAGATCCTGCACAGGTGCAACCTGGAACTGTGCGGCAATAATGACTCCATGATGTTCGTTACGGTATTCTGCGGTATTCTCGACCTCCGGACGGGCCGGCTGAAGTATTCGAACGCCGGTCATGAACATCCGATCATCGTCAGGCGGGATGGTCAGCCCGAGAGTATCCCAGTTCCCGAAGGATTTCTCCTTGGAGTTGAGGAGCAATCGAGTTATCAAACCATGGAAATTGGGCTTGAGCCGGGAGACAAGTTAATTGTCTATACGGACGGGGTTACCGACGCCGTGAATGCCGCCGGAGAACTATACTCTCTCGCAAATCTTATGACAACAGTGCGATCCTGCGCGTCGCTTTCCGCCGAAGGAATTGCGACGGAGATCCTTGGATCGGTAAAACTGTTCTCATTGGGCATTCCGCAGGCGGATGACATAACAGTGCTAGCTCTCTCATTCACCAGTGCAAAGGTTTGAGCTCCTGAAGATTCATCCAAGGGTTCAAAATAAGGCCTCCCGCTCCCGCCCCGTCTCGCGGGCGGGCGGGCTGTCGAGAATGAGCGGTCGGCCTCCGCGCTACGCGCTCACATGTCGCTACGGGAGGCCGGGCAAGCCCACTTCACAAAGTGAAATAGGGCGAAGCCCCGGGAAGCGAAACCTTTACACCATTGTCACTTTACTTTCTGATGCGCTTAACATTTGGCTTGCCTTCAAACGCACCACGTTTAATGTCTGTGCGTTCTGCATGGCTGCACGCACGGTCGCCGCTCTTATCATGTCAGGCGCATTTTTTTTCGAGCAAGGTATTATATAAGTCTATCATGCGAGGGGAAATAGGCATGGAATTGAACAGTTACAAGCAGGACAAATTTTTCATAGTGAAGGCCAGCGGCCGAATGGACGCAATTTCAGCTCCGGAATTCGAAAAATCTTGCCTGGAATGGATACAACAGGGCGAATCCACGCTCGTCGTGGACCTTGAGGGGCTGCAATACATGAGCAGCGCCGGTCTGAGGAGTATCCTGGTCGTCGGCAAGAAGCTCAAATCCGTGGGCGGCAGCCTTTCTTTTAGCTCTCTTACGCCGAATGTCGCTCATGTGTTTTCAATTTCCAGCTTTGGTTCCATGTTCCCGGTGTATGATTCACTCGAAAAAGCTCTCGGGAACTCCTGAGGTAAAAATGTCGATATTGCGCCTGCCAGCGAGCATGGAATCGTTCGAGTCCTTTCGGTCCTTCGTTCTCCAGGAATTGGAACGCGGGAACGGTCTTGAGGAACTGCTTCCCCAGGTTGACCTCGTAATGGAGGAGGTCCTGGTCAATGTGATCAATTATGCCTATCCGAAGGGAGAAGGGAAAATCGAGGTCGAATGCCTCGCCGAGGGCCCAGGAAGGTTTCGCGTGACGGTAAGGGATTGGGGAGTCCCATTCAACCCCTTGGACCAGGCCGCCCCGGACCTGTCTACGGACATCTCCAGCCGCCAGGTAGGGGGCCTGGGGATTTACCTGGTAAAGCAAATGGCCCGCCGGCAAACCTACGAATACCGGGATGGGGGCAATGTCCTCACGCTCTGGTTCGAAAAGAACGGGTAGAAGGCGGACCTTTACCCGGAGGCCCTTTCCCGATCCTCGTATGATAGACTTATATACAACACTGAACATGTTTTCATAGCCTATACCGAAGAATAGTTTCTCGGCGCAGCCATGCGAGGGGGCCTGATGCAACTCTGGCATGTTTGAGCAGTACTTCATGGCGTGCGCTGCAACCATAGAAGTTAGCGCGTGAGAATAGCCGCTCCGCATGGATTCAAGCAGCTCTTTTGCTCACTTCGAATGGAGATTCCCTGAAATTCAAGCGACTCTTTCCCAGTCGTTTCTAACAATCCTGAGTATCTCTCGGGCCCAGTCGGAGAAAAGATGAATACTCTCCCAATCGGGCCTACCCACGATCTTTTGCATCAGAAGCGCGTCATCGTCGAACCAGCGCGGCAGGATTCCGCCAATGAAATAGCCGCGGCCGCGGAGTACTTCCACGGCGCGCCCGACCCACGGGCAGGCCAGATTGACCGATACCTGGATCACCTTGATTTTTCCGGTAAGGATTTCATTTTCCAGGCCGTTGAAGTAGGACTCGAAATCTTCCCCTATCGCTGTAACGGCAATTCGGGCGACCTGGGGAAATTCAAAGACCTCCAACGATGCCCTGGAGGATATGCCGGCAGGTGGAGTATCGCCACAGACTTCGATGGTGCGCCGGTCATCCAATGCGGAATAAATTGACCTCATGACTTTTTCATAGACCGGGGGAAGATAGACCGTGTGCGGCCTGGGAACATAGGACCGAAATGCGAGCAGGGAAGTCACACGGCCCGAAGAACTCTTTTCCTTGGCGTAGGTCTCAGCCGGCATCAAATCGATCTCCAGGCCGGTTTCAATGAACTTGTAGCGCCCGACGACCTTCTGCTGGTAGACATGATTGCAGCCCGCCTCACCCCATATTTCTGCAACACCCAGCTCCAGGGCTAATCGTTCGTAGACGTGGTACAACATCAACTGGTTGATGCCCCCCTGGCGGTACTCGGGCAAAACGAGCCCGGCCCCGCATTCATAAAGGCCCGGGTAGGGGGAGGAGCGGAAAAGCGCCATGTGGCCGGCGATGTCCCCATTTTCCTTTCGCGCCACTACGGAGTAGTTTTCTCCCGCATCGAGGGCTTCGGCAAGCTCTTTGGGCTTGTAGAATCGTTTGACGGGGTAGTTATCGCCATATACGGCCTGAAACAGCCGGCATATCCCCGGTGCGTCTTCCGGGCGGTAAAGATGAATGAAAATTCGTTCGCCGGAAGAGAGTTCACATTGATCCGGCTCGATCTGAGGGACCTTTTTAAAATGCATCATTGACTCCTCTAATTCAAAAAGCTGAATTCCCCTGACATTACGGGACCCGGGCGCCCTTCTTAGTCACATGGGAAGTGGGAATATCAAGGGCGGCAGATCCCAAAGTTTTTAATTGGCAACTGTCAGGCGCAGGAGAAGATTTCCGGCGACTGTGCGCCGATAATCCGCATCGGCCCGTACGTCGCTTATGGGATTTACTGCTTTTCGAACAATGGCGGCGGCCTCCCCAAGGCTTGCAGCAGTTAGCTTTCCGCCGATGAGCGCCTCCTCGGCCTCGCGGCATGTTATGATCGTCGGCCCAACGCTGCCCCAGGCAAGAGCGGCCTTCTCCACAAGACCGTCGGGCGCAAGACGAAGGAGGGCCGCCATGCTCACCACCGAGCAGGCAAGAGCATTCCGCAGTCCCACTTTCTCGAAGTGATGCAGATTATATTCCACCGGCTTTTTCACCCATACGGCGGCCAGGACCTCCTCCCCATGAAGGCGCGTGGCGCGTGGTCCCGTGACAAAGTCTCCAATCGGCATCAGCCTCGCACCCCCTTTTGATCGCAGTTCCACTTCGGCTTTCATCGTATAGAGCGGCGGAAGTGTGTCTCCAGCAGGCGAGGCAGTACAGATGTTGCCCCCAATGGTACCCATATTCCGGATGAGCGGGGAACCGATTCCCGCGATCGCCCGCCAAAGCGCCGGGAGATGATTTTGAACCAGAGATTCCTCAAGAAGCTGAGTGTGCGTCGTGCACGAGCCGATGCGGACGTTGTCGCCCCGGTCGCCGACCCCTTTGAGTTCCTCTATTCGATCCAGGCAAATCAGCGTTTCGGGGTTCAACATACCATTATAGGTACCCACCAGGAGGTCAGTGCCTCCGGCATAGACGGCCGCTTGCGGCCTTTCCTCGAAACAGCGCCAGAGTTCTTCGAGTGAGCCGGGCAGAAAGACTTCTCTCATCGCAGCTTCCCTTCGCGGATCTTTCTGGCAGCCGCTTCCACCGCATCGACTATTTTTACATAACCGCTGCATCGGCACAGATTACCGCTCAATCCCACCCGGATTTGTTCCCTGGTCGGATCAGGGTTTTGGTTCAGCAGATGCACCGCCGCAAGTATCACTCCTGGAGTACAAAACCCGCATTGCACGGCGCCGTATTCTATAAAGGCCTCCTGGACGGGATGCAGGGTTCCGTCAGCTGCGAGGCCCTCGATCGTTGTAACTTGACGTCCCTGGAGTTGCACCGCCGCCATGAGGCATGAGAGGCGGGCGTGTCCGTCAACCAGGATAGTGCACGACCCGCATTCCCCTGCGCCGCAGCCATCTTTGGTGCCGGTAATCCCCAGGTCTTCCCGGAGCACATTGACAAACCTGCGGTCCGGAGGGACCTCCACGTCGGTTTTTTTGCCGTTCAGATAAAATGAAATTCTCATCCGTCCACTCCGCACCCCCTGCCCGTTGCGCGAAGTACACTCGCCGCAGTTAGGGGAGACCTTCGCAAGCGGCACCCCGCCGCATCTTCGACGGCGCCGGCTATTGCCGGCAAAGGAGCGTTCGTCCCGACTTCTCCGATCCCTTTCATGCCGAACGGCCCCGTAGACTCAACCGTTTCTACGCAAATAGATGTGACTTCGGGAACATCCAGGGAAGTGGGAATAATGTAGCCGGTAAAATTGGGGTTCAATATTCTCCCCTGCTCCAGAAGGACCTCTTCCATCAAGCCGTAACCTAATCCCTGTGAGACCGCGCCGTGGACCTGCTGCTCGAAACCGGTCGGATTGATCACGCGCCCTCCTTCGGTCACGGCGAAATAGCCTTTCACGTCGATTTTCCCGGTGAGTTCATCTACTTCAACGTACGCAAGGTGCGCCGCGTAAGAAAAAAACACGTGCGGAAAACCTATTTTGAACTCCCTGGCCGCATCGATATTGTCCTGGGCAACGGGCATCACGAACTGATTGACCGCAATCCGGTCAGTTTCGGGGAAGGTTCGTCCCAGCAGGTCGAGCGGGACATCCCTGCCCGAGGGAAGATGCCTTATTGTTCCCGGCAGAAGAGTCAACCCGTGCGTTTCATCGAGCATGAGCACGAGAGCGGCCCGGTGCAGAAGCTTCTCTTTTAGTTCTTTGCACGCCTGGATGAGAGCGTTTCCATAAGTATAGGTCGTTCTGCCCGCAGACGAAGATCCTGAAGGGTGGGTCAGGTCCGTATCGGGCTGCACGATTTCCATGCGTGAGGCGTCCTGGCGCAGAATTTCTCCCGCCATCTGGATAAAAGCGCTTGCGTTGCCCTGTCCCATGTCGGCAACACCCCCATAGACACGGATTTTTCCTTCCCGCGTCAACTCAACTTGGGCGATGGCGGAATCCGGAAGTCCCCTGCCGTATCCCATAGCGTTTGAAACGGCCGCTATGCCAACCCCCCTTCGCTTGAACGGCCCGGCGGCGGCCTTCCATTTGCCGCTTTCGGTCCAAAGGCAGTGCCGGCCCAGGGTTTCGAGGCAGGGCACAATGCCTGTGGAATGGACGAGCGTAACGCCCGCGCAGTTCCTGTCTCCTCGCCGCAACGCGTTTTTGAGCCGGATATCCAGGCGGCTCATACCCAATTTCGATGCCAGCAGGTCCATCATCCGTTCAATGCCAAAGGACACCTGGCAAACACCGAACCCGCGCATGGCGCCGCTGATAGGGTTATTGGTGTAAACACACCATCCCTCGATAAGAGTATTCGGGATACGGTACGGCCCGCCGGCATGTTCCATACCGAGCGCCATGACCTCCACGCCCAGGTGCGCATAGGCGCCCGTATCGTAGATCAGGCCGCATTGAAGCGCGTGCAGCGTGCCGTCGCGCATCGATCCCAGCCGGTACCTCATCCGGACGGGATGGCGCTTGTAGCCCGCTATGAAACTCTCCTCACGCTCCCAGCACATCTTCACGGGCCTGCCCCCGGCGTGCAGAGCGGCAAGGGCCAACAGGCACTGAACGGTAGCGCCGTCTTTGCCCCCGAATCCCCCTCCCAGATAGGGAGCGATGATCCGGATCGCGTCCACTTCGAGCCCAAGCGCGTGAGCGATCTCGAACCGGTCCCGGAAAGGGGCCTGGGTCGATACGATCATAACGATTCCGCCATCCGGTTCCAGCCAGGCCAGCCCGTTTTCGGTCTCGATGAATGCATGTTCCTGGCCTGGGACTTCAAAGGAATCCTCCACCACGATGTCGCATTCGTTGAACGCATCTATGGCGTTGCCCACCCTTACGACGGCCTTTTTGAGGAGGTTTCCTGTCTCGTGCACAAGGGGCGCCTCCGGCTTCAAGGCTTCTTCGGGATCGAAGACGCCCTGCAGCGGCTCAAAATCCACTTCTATCAGGCTGAGCGCTTTTTTTAGGGTATCCCGGTCTTCCGCCAGGACCAGGGCCACCGGGTCTCCGCAATGGCGGACCTTCCGCCCGGCCAGGACGGGCTGGTCCTTATGCACGATCCCCTGCCGGTTGGTTCCGGCAACATCATTCCGGGTCAGGACCGCATAAACTCCCGGAAGTGCCCAAGCCTCGGACATATTGATGCCCCGAATTATGCCGTGCGCCAAACCGGCCCTTTTTGTTCCGGCCCACAGGAGATCCTCACGGGTGTGGTCTACCGCATATTTTTCCTCTCCGGTGACCTTCGCCAGGGCATCGAACCGTGGCGTCGGATATCCTATTTCGAGCATCTTGATACTCAAAAGTGACTCCTTTTATCGGACTCCCCCGGTGTATCCCGCAGCCTGTTCCTTTTGGACCGTCCTTTTGAGATTTCCGAATACAACGAGCAACACGAGATTTACAAAAATGAACCCGGCGCAGATAGTGAAAAGAGAGCTGAAGGAACGGCCCGAAGCAATAAAGGCACCTCCCGCGTAAGGGCTGAGGAAAAAGCCGGCGTCCATGACAAAGAGCGCCAGGTTAGTATTGACTCCTCGAAGGTGCGGCGGTGACACATCAAAGAGCAAGGCATTAAGCAGGGGCATTATAAAACCTATGCAAAGCCCATAATAGCCGGCCATCAAATAGAGCATGCGGTCGGTACTCATATATCTGAACAGTACGAAGCATGGGACTAGCAGGAGCATGAAAACCTGGAGCATCCTTATTTTGCCGATTTTATCGAAAAAAAGTCCTCCCGAAAGTCGCAGAGCTATCATAACAAGGGTCGAGATGGTGAAAAAACCGCCCACCTCGCTAATCGAGCTCAGAGAGGCGTACCCCTTCATGAAAAAGAAAACTGTAGCATAGCAAAGATACAGGAAAAGATTTACCGCGAGCAGGAGTACTATCCTGGGTTCTTTCAGGTCCCGGCGGATTTCTTCCAGTTTCGGCCGGCTTATCAGCGCTCTTTCCATGCCTCCGAGCGCGCTCTTCAATCTTTTTCGAAGCATTAGGAGCAAGATAAAGGCAGGGGCCGCAAGCACCGTTACGCCACGATAAATTTGCGACTCGTTTTGCGTGTAGCGAAGCAGAACTTCCGTAACGAGCGGCATTACTGCATAAGGGACCAGCACCGATACGCTCACAAAACCGAACCCCTGCCCGCTTTTGTCCTTTGGAATGAAATGTACCACCAGGGCCATACTTGCAGAGACAAGCAAAACGAAAGCGGCCCCGTGGAAGACTCGAAGGGCTATAAGCCCCGGTACGGTGACCACCCACCCGTAGGAGCAAAGGGCGGTTACAATCATAATCAGCGCGATAAGCATAGCCGTTGCGGCGTTTCCGGCGTGCAGCATCGGAACTGCGACAAGGCGCAGCATGAAAGCGCTCATAGGCTCCAGTCCTACCAGGAATCCTCTCCATTCCTCAGGAATTCCGATCCTCGCAAGGTAGCTGAAAAAGCTGTAAAATACCGACATATTACAAAAGGAAAAGAAGATAACGAGGTTTAGCGATACGAATTCAAACGAAAAGAGTTTTCGATCAGCCTGCTCAGTCAAGGTCAAAACTCTCCTCTTTCCCTCAAAATTCCGTGCAGCGCTTCGGCAAAAGCTTCCAGTGCCTCCTGGTGGGAGATAGTAATTCTGATCCAATTGGGGAAGCGAAAACCGGTCATGCTGCGCACCATAACCCCTCGCGTCATCATCTTCCTGTACGCGAGGCTGTCGTTCATGGGCAGCCGCGCCATCACGAAATTGCCCTCTCCGTGAACAAAGGGCAGCCCCATAAGATCGAGTTCCTTCAGCAGGAAGCGTTTACCTGCTCTGACGCTTTCGCAGGTACGCGGGATGTGCTCCTTATCGTCGAGGGCAGAGAAAGCCCCCACCTGCGCCAGTGCATTAACGGAGTATACGACGCAGGTGCGCCGAACGATATCAACGACTTCCCTGCTTCCCGCAAGGTAACCGATTCGAAGTCCAGCCAGGCCGTACATCTTCGAAAAAGTTCTAAAAACCACCAGGTTCGGGTAATTGCCTATCAGGGCCATTGAATCGGGAAAATCGGCACTTTCCACGAATTCCCTGTACGCTTCATCCACCACCACTATGCTCTGTCCGTCGATCCGGTCGAGAAAAGTGCGCAGCGTGCGTTGGCTCCACCAGTTTCCGGTAGGGTTGTTGGGATTGCAAACGAAGAGAAGCTTGGTGCGCTCGTCAATTTTTTCAATCATCCCCTCAGGATCGAATCCATAATCCACCAGGGGAACGAGGCGGGTTTCGATCCCGGAGAATTGGGCGACCCATTCATAGACTGCAAACGTCTTATCGGCGGTGATGATATTGTCACCCTGCCGGCAGAATGCTTTGATCACAAAAGCGATTACCTCGTTTGCGCCATTTCCCACCAGGAACTGGTCCGGATGCGTTCCGAACATATCTGCCAACTTGCACCGAAGGTGGTAGGCATCCCCGCTTGGATAAATGGATGCCTGCGCCGGTGGAAACGCCCGGATCGCTCTTCGGGCCGCCTCAGGAGGCCCCAGCGGATTCTCATTGTTATTCAAACGATAGAGCTTCGAGCAACCATAGAGTTTTTTGAGCACATCATCCGGCTTGCTAGGTGTGTAAGCTTCGAAACTCTTGATGTAATCCGGAACGAGTTTTTCCAGCGGCACGGCATTCGTCATGCCTGTTTCCCTCCGAGCTGAAAGACAACCACGTCTCCTTTTCCAGCATACGGCAGTATGAAGCGCGGTTCGAATCCTAGATCGAGAAGGCCGGGTATGAAAACGGTCTGCCATGCCTGCCCGAGGTCAACGGCGAAGTGGATGTTGAGGATCTTCTCGCCCGCCACAAGCCTGACATGCCGTTGGATATTTTCTTCCGCATCCGCGCCGGGCCACATCGGCCGTAATGTCACACGCCCCTGAAGACGGTCGAACTCGGCGGAAAGGACGGAATGCCTAGGCAAAGTCTCTCCTGATGGTTGATCAATCCTGATCTCTCTTGGAAGCACCAGCCGGGCGTATTCCCGGCGAACAAACGCATCGAGCCTGGGATGGACCCAGACCGTTGAGCCCGTGTCCTCACGCAGCAGCCTGAACCAGGCTTCGACCCGTGAGGAGGACCCGTCCGGGGCATAATCATCAAGGGTCCCCAACAGTTCGAAATGCCGCCTGGAAAATTCCGGCGTCGGCCGGGTGTTGATGATTGCAACAAACTGAGTCCTTGCGACAGCACCGATGCAGCCCTCCAGGAGTTCTTCGGCAATGTTCGATGCAGGGTCCTGGTTGAAAACATATGGTCCGAAGCACTCGACCGTATTTTCTCCGACCCGGCGCCAAAAAATTGCCCCTCCGATTTCCCCGGCGTTCCCCACTGCGGCTAGAGAATCGTATTCACCCGCCCTTATCATGTCCAACAGCTTGCCAGGATAGAGGAGGATATCGGAAAGTACCCGGGTATCGTAGTACGATGCGGCGAGTTGAGATAGAAACTTTACTTCTTCCGGCCTGGGCGGTCGCAACGAAGTTTTTGCCAGGGGGCCAACAGCCGCCGGCGTGACCTCCACGGGCATGGGATAGGTTTTTTCCTTGATAAGTGTCAGCCGCAAATCCCGCCCTTCTTCGCGGTTCAACAAGAAGCGGTCAACCGATCTTGATGCTATGACAAGCCCCATCGCATCGAGGTCCGCATCATCTTCCATCGATATGGTCATGGTAAGATTGAAAGCGCGCATGTCGAAGGCGTCCGTGGGGAGCGAGAAAACCGCCTGTGCGTAGTAGCCGCCGTTTGAACAGACGATTTCCACAGGTCCGCCGGAGGGCATCACTACCCGGCACACGTGCATGAATACCTCTTCCGAGGCAAGGGTCAGTCTGAGGGACTCATCCATGCCCAGCCCGAAACAGTTAGCCGCCTTTTCGACAAACGCGGTCACGAGCGGCAGGAAAACCTCGTCGGCATCCACTGACAACATCACCTCTCTAGTGCTTCGTTTCACTTCCATTCCTCGAATTGGCAAAAGTCATGTATTAATGGGCGGACGACCAAGAATTACCATATCCCAGTCCAATATCCATACGATTTTCTTGACCGGACGCATTCTATCAAATAAATGATATGTTGATGACTTGCCCTGACATTCAAGAATGGAGGCACATCATGACTGAACCACTTGAAGAAAAAAAACAAGTCTATTCCATCTCGCTGAACAAAGAACTCGCCAAGAAGTTGCAAACAGCCGGCGCACGCGCCGCGATGACTCCTGAAGCTGTACTGGAACAAGCATTGAAGCAGTACCTGAGTAGAAAAGGTCCAGGCGATGCTGTTTACCTGTCCGCGCCCGCCCAAGCTATGATGAAAGGCATATACGAGGAAGCGGCCACAATCGGCGAAGTTAAACTTCACGGCGATTTCGGCCTGGGAACTTTTAACGATCTTGACGGTGAAATGGTGCTGCTCGATGGAGTGGCCTACCAGATAAGAACGGACGGGCAGGCCTGCGTGGCCGGTGACGAGGTGCAAACCCCTTTTGCCTGTGCCACCTTCTTTAATCCCGCCTCGGTCGAAAAGATCGATTGGCAACTCGACAATCAGGAATTCAAGGCCTTCCTGGAACGTATCATCCCGTCTGAAAACATGTTCTACGGGATTCGAATCGATGGAACCTTCAGTCAGTTAAAGATGTGGTCCGTGTCTAAGCAGCCCGATCACCGGCCTATAACCGAAGTGCGCCCCACCATGTTTACATTTTGCGACGTGGATGGGACCCTTGCTGGCTTTTATACTCCCAAGTTTATCAAAGCGCTCAGCATGCCCGGGTTCCACTTTCATTTCCTGACCGGGGACCGCAGGCATGGCGGGCACCTCAAAGAGGCTACCCCTAGAGACGTCCGGATCAGCGTTCAGTTTATCACCCGTCTCGAGCTCGATTTGCCCTCCACGTTTGATTTCATGACCACCGACTTGGCTTAGAGGGTCAAATGGTTTGGACGCGGTCGGCGGTTCGGGCAGGTCCGGCCCAATCCGCCAAATATTCTCTTTTCGTAAGCGTTCACCACAGTAACTATTGTCCCTGCGGGACACCCTGAACCATGAAAAGATACACGGGTGGGCTAAGCGGAGCGCAGCCCACCAAGTCTTTTCGAACTCGTGGCAAGCGCAACCACGGCCTTAGCCGGACCTTGCCATTTCCTTGAATCCTAACCCGGCAAGGCCGAAACCAGGAAAGAGAGACCTAAAACATCTTTGTCCACGCCCCGCGAAAGCCTGCCCCGGGCTTGATCCGGGGTGGGCCATTCCGCGATCCTGTGTTGTGTCCGGAGTGTGTGGAAAAAGTTTTCTGAAAATAGTATAGTGTCCATCCGGAAACGCCGGAATGGGCTTATCCGTTAATCCCGGAAATCCTGTCTCAAATAGCTTTTGGGGGCGTCCTCTGCGTCTTTGTGGTGAACGATTGTATTTCATAGGAGTATAAGCCGCAACGGTGAACACTTACAGCAATTTACCCTTTTCGAACAAGCGAAACCGGGCCCGAAATGATGTGGATAGATAAAGTCCATACGTACGGCAGGCTTATAAAGTTCAGCCATACGGTTTTTGCCCTTCCGTTCGCTCTGGCGGCCGTGCTGCTCGCAAATAGATATTACCCGGTGAGTTTGAGGACCTTCACTCTCATCATGGTCGCAATGGCTTCGGCCAGGTCGGCGGCCATGGGGTTCAACCGCTTCGCCGATTATCGCTATGACCGTTTGAACCCGCGCACGGCAAATCGTCCTCACGTAACAGGGCATGTTGACCTGCTTTCGGTGTTCATTCTCGTTTCCCTTTCGGCGGCCGTTTTCATCATGTCCGCCGCTCTGCTCGGACGTCTTTGCCTGATAATGTCCGCACCGGTCCTGGCGGTCCTGTTTTTCTATTCATTTACAAAACGGTTCACCTGCCTGTGCCATCTGGTCCTGGGTTTCGGCATCGGTCTGGCCCCTGCCGGGGCCTGGGTCGCTGTCAGCGGTCAGTTGGAGTGGAGAATACTGCCGCTTTCTTTTGCGCTCATGACCTACATCGCGGGCTTCGATATTCTGTATTCGTGCCAGGACATCGAGTTCGACCGGGATCAGGACCTGTTTTCACTGCCGGCCTGCCAGGGGGCCCCAAAAGCTTTGTTTTTCTCCACCGGACTGCATACGCTCACGTTCGTCTTTCTGCTTTTGGTCTATTTTGCCTTCGATCTCGGAAGAATTTATCTCCTTTTCCTGCTGCTGATCGGTGTCCTGATCTTTGCCGAACACAAGCTGGTCCGGCCGGATTGCCTGGACAAGGTGAACATCGCCTTTTTCCACGTAAACAGCGCGATATCCATTCTGCTCTTCCTCGGGGTCCTGGCGGGAACGTGGTTGATGTGACCCGGTGGACTATGATTTAGACAGGATTTACTTGATTAATTAGGATTTACAGGATCAAAAAACAGCTTATGACCCTCGGGCTGTTTTGCCTTTGGGGCAGGAGTATTTGGCGTCAGTTTATGAATAAACGTTCACCCCTTGCGCAGCACCGTAATTCTCCACGTCTGTTGGGCCTGGAAATTTTTTCACGCGAAGGCGCGAAGGCGCGAAGAAAGAAAGAGCGGGCAAAGGTTATGGAAATCAATTGCAGAGCCTGCCCCGGACCTGATCCGGGGGACTCCCTCCGGCGTTGTGGAATCTGGATACAGAGTGCTGGATTGTATGTAAGCAGGCATCCAGGCTTCGCATAATCTGGTCCTTTCTCTACGCTCCGCGAGGCGTTTGGCCGGAAGCTTCGCGTGCGCCAGGCTCCTAATTTATGAGACCCAAAGTGCGTTGAACCGCTGCTTTACGAGATGTAGATGAAAAGCGCATACCAAAACCTGGGTGAATTTATATCGGAGTTGGAAAAAGCGGGCGAGTTGCTCCGCGTAAAGGCCCCCGTTTCCAGTGAGCTTGAGATCACGTGCATTACCGACCTGGCGTCCAAAGCCCCCGGGGGCGGCAAAGCCCTGCTGTTCGAGCATGTCCGCGAATCGCGCTTTCCCGTTCTCACCAACGCTTTCGGGAGCGAGCGCCGGATCTGTATGGCCCTCGGAACGGACTCCCTGGACAGCCTGGCCCAAAGGCTCGATCGCTTCGTGCGCATAGAGCCTCCAAAATCGCTCCGCCAGCTTGCCAGGCTGCTTCCAATGGGGCTCGAGTTAATCAGGTTTCTGCCCCGCAGGACCTCGAGGGCCGCCTGCCAGGAAGTCATATACAGGGGAGAACAAATCGACCTCTCCATGCTGCCGGTTCTTAAGTGCTGGCCGCAGGACGGCGGCCCCTTCGTTACGCTTCCGGTAGTGATTACGCGAAGTCTGAAAACGGGCAGGCGAAACGCCGGCATGTACCGCCTCCAGGTTTTTGACCGAAATACGACCGGTATGCACTGGCACATCCACAAAGACGGCTCGAACTATTTCCAGGAGTACCGCAAGGCCGGAAGGCGCATGCCGGTCGCGGTTGCAATCGGGACCGACCCGGCGGTGACCTACGCCGCCACCGCTCCCCTTCCCAGGGGAATAGACGAGATGATGCTTGCCGGCTTTATCCGGCAAAGACCGGTTCAGATGGCCCGCTGCGTCTCTGTTGACCTGGAGGTCCCGGCCGAGGCTGAATTCGTGCTCGAAGGATACGTGGACCCCGAAGAACTCCGGCAGGAGGGGCCATTTGGCGACCACACCGGGTACTACTCACTGGTTGGCGACTATCCGGTCTTTCACCTGACGGCGCTGACGCATCGCCGAAATCCCGTTTATGCTGCAACCATCGTAGGGCGCCCCCCTATGGAAGACTGCTGGCTTGCCAAGGCCACCGAGCGAATATTCCTCCCTCTGCTGGGCGCACTTCATCCCGAGGTGCGCGATTTTTGGATGCCATGGGAAGGGGTGTTCCACAACATCGTGGTAATGGCGATCGATAAGGAATATCCGGGGCACGCGCGCAGGATAATGAGCGCCGTATGGGGGCAAGGGCAAATGAGCTTTTCCAAGGCTGTGGCGCTTGTGGACAGCGGAGTTGACCTGAAAAATCCCCGAAAGGTCCTGGAAACGATTCTCTATGAAGTTGATGTGCAAAGCGATCTCTATATTACCGAAGGCGTCTTGGACGTCCTGGACCACAGCGCCCCTGATCCGCTTTTTGGGGCCAAGATAGGGATCGATGCGACGAGCAGGCGTCCGGACGAAAGGCAACGGGTCAAGCCTGCAGCCGGGAAAATTCCGGCAGACGAGGTTATCGAAAAAAGCCTGAGCAATACATCTGCCCTGCTTTCCGCCTTCCATTCTCCTCCGCTTGATGTCTGCAACCGTCTGCTTCTTGTTGCTTTCGCCAAAGACGGCCGCACTCCGGGCCGAACCCTGTCCGAGAAGCTGCTGCGCAAACGGGCGCTAAAACCTTTTTCCATACTGGTCCTGCTCGACTCCGGGATAGACCTTCGGGATTATTCGCTCGTACTCTGGAAGGTGTTTAATAATGTCGATCCAAGAAGGGACATTCTTAGGCAAGGCGGGCGAATGGCCATTGACGCCACGAGAAAAAGCGTAGAGGACGGCCATACCCGTCCATGGCCTGCCGACATCGAAATGGCCCCTGAGGTAGCGGGAAGTGTCAAGGAGCGGGCAAAAGAACTGGGAATAGAGGAGTTTTGGGGTCCGGTTTGAATTTTTTGCTAATGTTTTTTCCGGTGATTTCGCGGCAAGACGGATTTAGACAGGATTTACAGGATTTACAGCAAAATCAACGCTTCGTGAGGTTATGGCTCCCGCGCTGTTGCGCCTTTTGCACGATACGTGCGATACTTGCGTTTGACTTGGAGACTCGAAGCCCCAAAGTTCAGAAGCAGTCCGATCCCTATGCCGGTGGTTGCCAGGCAGTTTACGGGTTGCGCCTCGTGTGCCTTTACCAACGATTGCACTGCCTTATTCTCGATAAGCACACTGTCCGCTACCAACATGTAAAAAGCTGCTACGCACATTAGTGCGCTACGAGGCACAACCCGCGCCGGCCCACATTGGATTCACGACGCTCCGCGAGGCGGGGCCGGCGGCGGGTGGCATGCCAAAAAAATTCCCTTAGTGCCTGGTCTTAACCCCGCTGCAAAAAAAACTTCATACGCCCTTGCGAATCCTTTCCCAGCTTGGGCAGCCAAAAGAACGCCGCGCTTGATTTACATTGAAAAATGCGCTCAAAAGTGGTATCGTTCCTTGTTTTAATAAATGGTTTCAATGACTTATTTGCGCTAGCCCCATTTGTGCCCTAGAGGCATCGCTTGGCCTTGAAGCAAGCAGAGGACATCAGTTTATGCAAGATATCGACATGGCGCCCAATTATGCTCCAGAACCACCTACCGAGCCTGTCGACGCTTCGGTTTCCGCCCCACCGGCCCTTAACGTACCGGTAGTGGATCCTGTGACGGTTTCGGAATACACCGCGCAACAGATAACTGTGCTCGAAGGCCTGAGCGCCGTGCGCGTGCGCCCTTCCATGTACGTCGGCAATGTCTCCACCGATGGTCTGCATCATCTGGTCTATGAGGTTGTTGACAACAGCATTGACGAAGCTCTCGCGGGCTACTGCGACCACATTCGGGTACAGATTCACCTCGACGGCTCGATCACGGTGGACGACAACGGGCGCGGCATTCCGGTGGACATTCACGAAAAGGAAAACATCCCGGCTGTAACGGTCGTTATGACGATGCTCCACGCGGGCGGAAAATTTGACGATTCGACCTACAAGGTTTCCGGCGGTCTCCACGGGGTCGGCGTATCTGTGGTAAACGCGCTGAGCGAGTACCTGGAGGTCGAAATCCGGCGCGACGGCAAAGTTTACTTTCAGCGCTACGAGCGCGGCGAGCCGAAAACGGAGCTTCTCATAAGTGGCGAGACCCAAAAGCGGGGGACGCGTGTAACATTCAAGCCCGACCCGCTCATTTTCGAGGATACGGAGATGAGCTTCGACATTATTGCCGAACGTATGAGAGAGCTGGCTTTTCTAAACAGCGGTGTGCAAATCGAGCTTCTCGACGAGCGCATTCCAAGGGAGAAGCTGTTCTATTACGAGGGCGGTCTTGTATCGTTTGTGGAATACCTGAACAGGAACAAGGAGCCGATCTTCCCCGAAGTTATTTCCATATCGGGTGACAAGCATGGGATCTCCGCCGGGGTCGCCATCCAATATAACGGCACATATAACGAGAAGATTTTCACCTTTGCCAACAACATCAACACCAAAGAGGGCGGGACTCACCTGGTCGGCTTCAAGGCTGGCCTTACGAGATCGATCAAGCAGTATGCCACCCAGAATAAAGCGATCAAGCAGCCGGACCTGGAGCGGCTGACCGGCGATGATGTGCGCGAAGGTCTGACGGCCGTGGTCAGCATCAAGCTTTCTCAGCCCCAGTTTGAAGGCCAGACCAAGACCAAGCTGGGAAACAGCGAAGTCAAAGGCTGGGTAGAAAATCTGGTCTACGAGAAGCTTTCCATCTATTTTGAGGAAAATCCGAAAATCATCCGCGCCGTCCTGGACAAGGTCATGGAGGCGGCAAGAGCACGTGAGGCCGCGCGGCGCGCAAAAGAGCTTACCCGAAGAAAGGGCGTTCTCGGCGACCACTCGCTTCCCGGAAAACTGGCCGACTGCCAGGAGCGCGATCCGGCAAAGAGCGAAATTTACATAGTGGAGGGCGATTCGGCCGGAGGTTCCGCAAAACAGGGCAGAAACAGGGCTTTCCAGGCTATACTGCCGCTGCGGGGCAAAATATTGAACGTAGAAAAATCGCGCTTCGACAAGATGCTGGAAAACCAGGAAATCCGGAACATGGTTTCCGCCCTGGGCACAGGCATCGGCAAGGACGAATTCAATCCCGACAAGCTGCGCTATCACTACATTATCATCATGACGGACGCCGATGTCGATGGGGCACACATCCGCACCCTTCTGCTGACGTTTTTCTTCCGCCAGATGCCCGAACTCATCGAGCACGGGCGCCTCTATATTGCGCAGCCCCCGCTCTATCGGCTGGCGGTGGGCAAATCCGAGCACTACCTCAAGGACGACGACAGCCTCAACGCATTTTTACTCAAGCGCGCCGCCGAGAAGAAGAAAGTGTTTTTGCCGGGCCGCGACGAGCCACTTCCCCCCGAGCAGCTCATAGGACTTATGAAGACCTTCTCCCGGTACGAAGAATGGCTCGAGCGCCAGGCCCAGAAAGGAATGTCCAAGAAGCTGCTCGAGCAGATCATCCGCATCTTCGATGAAAACGGGCTGGAGGAGGCGGACCCGCAGCAATGGGCCTCCATTCTCAAACCAAAACTGGAAGAGTCCGGCTATGAGGCGGTTTCCATTGAAGTTGAAGAGGAACATCGCGGCTACGACCTCGATGTTATGGAACCCTCCAACGGCCACAAGAAAAAGCGGATCGGCTACGATTTCCTGGTGTCCGTCGAATTCCGCAAACTGCTCTCGCTCTACAGACAACTGGCCCTTCTGCACGCTATCCCATACGTTGTGCAGGACAACCAGGGCCAGGAGAAGTTCGACAATCCCCGGGACTTTTTTCAGTACCTGATGGACGAGGCCAGGAAAGGAACGACGATCCAGAGGTATAAAGGCCTGGGTGAAATGAACCCCGAGCAGCTCTGGGAAACCACCATGAACCCGGAAAAAAGGACCCTCCTTCAGGTGAGGGTGGAAGACCAGGTGCTCGCCGATGAGCTTTTTACAACTCTCATGGGAGATCCGGTGGAACCGAGGCGTGAGTTCATCCAGGCCAACGCGCTCGATTTCCGGGAGCTCGATATTTAGTTGGAATTGAAGAATTGAGGAATTAAGGGATTGAGGGATTAAAACCGAATTCCTAAATTCCTAAATCCCTGCGGTGAGGAATTGAAGTATGGACGTTAAAACCATAAACATTGCCGACGAAATAAAGCTTTCGTATCTCGACTATGCGATGAGCGTCATAATCGGGCGCGCCATACCCGACGTGCGAGACGGCTTCAAGCCTGTCCACCGGCGCATTCTCTTTTCAATGCACGAGGGCAATAACGACTACAATAAGCCCTACAAAAAGTCGGCACGCATTGTGGGTGATGTCATGGGTAAGTATCACCCGCACGGAGACGCGGCCATCTACGATGCGACCGTCCGCATGGCCCAGGATTTCTCCATGCGGCACCCGCTTATAGACGGCCAGGGCAACTTCGGCTCGGTGGATGGCGACCCCCCGGCTGCCATGCGGTACACCGAAATCCGAATGTCAAAGCTGGGCATGGAGTTCATGCGGGACATCGAGAAGGAAACGGTCCCGTTTTTGCCAAACTACGACAATACAATCCTTGAGCCGGAGGTCCTTCCGACCCGCGTACCGAACCTGCTCCTCAACGGCTCGTCGGGCATAGCGGTCGGAATGGCGACAAACATTCCTCCCCATAACCTGCTCGAACTTTGCAACGGCCTTCTTGCGCTCCTTGACAACTCCGATGTCACAGTGAAGGACCTCATGCGCCACATTCCGGGTCCGGACTTTCCGACTGCCGGGTTTCTTCACGGATGCGAGGGGATCGCGGACGCCTACGAGACCGGCAAAGGCATGGTCAAGATGCGCGGCCGGGTGGAAGTCGAGGAATCGGGCAGAAAGCAGCACCTCATCATCACCGAGCTTCCCTTTCAGGTGAACAAGGCAAAGCTGCTCGAACGCATAGCCGACCTGGTAAAGATCAAGAGAATCGAAGGAATCACGGACATTCGCGACGAATCCGACCGCCAGGGCATGCGGGTCGTCCTTACCCTGCGCCAGGGCGACGAGCCCAAAGTGGTCGAAAATCAGCTCTATAAGAACACAGCGCTTGAGAGCACTTTCGGCATCATCATGCTCGCCGTGGTGGACAACAGGCCCGAGGTCCTCAGCCTCAAAGCAATCCTTCAGCATTTTATCGATTTTCGCCGCGAGGTGGTCGTAAAGCGCACACGGTTCGAACTCAAGCAGGCCGAAAAGCGCGCGCATATTTTGGAAGGACTCAAAAAAGCGCTCGACAATCTCGACGCTGTGATTTCCCTCATCCGCTCCGCGTTAAATCCCCCTGAAGCCAAACGGGGTCTAATCGAGCAGTTCGGCTTCTCCGACATTCAGGCCCAGGAAATCCTTAACATGAGACTCCAGCGCCTGACGGGTCTCGAGCGCGAAAAGATCATTCAGGACTACCAGGATATTATTCGAGAGATCGAACGTCTGAAGAGCATACTTGCCTCCCCCGCTGCAGTAGACCAGGTTGTGCGCGAAGAAATACGGGAGCTGATGAACGAATTCGGCGACCTGCGCAAAACCAAAATCATTCCCGATGCCGGGACTATCTGCATCGAGGACCTCATTCCCAATGAGGAAATGGTGGTGACCATCTCGAGGGCAGGCTACATAAAGAGGACCCCGCTTTCGATCTACCGCTACCAGAGACGCGGCGGCAAGGGCCGAACCGGAATGAGCACCCGCGAAGAGGACGTCGTGACTTTTCTTCTTACGGCGATGGCGCACAACTACCTGCTCATATTCACCAACCGGGGGCAGGTATTCTGGCTCAAAGTTTATGAAATACCCGAAGTCGGGCCCTCGGCGCTCGGAAAAGCCGTGGTGAATCTTCTTCCCCTCCAGCAGGGCGAAAAGATACAAACCATCCTGCCGGTGCCCGAGTTTGCACCCGACCACTTTGCAGTAATGGCCACAAAGAACGGCGTCATCAAGAAAAGCGATCTCTCCGCCTATGCCAACCCCCGATCGAGCGGCATCCGGGCGATCAATATGGACGACGACGACGAACTTATCTCGGTGGTAATAACTGACGGCCAGCAAGATCTTTTCCTCATGAGCCGTAAGGGCAAGTGTATCCGGGTAAAGGAAGATGAGTTTCGTCCGCTTGGACGCGTTAGCCGGGGCATCCGGGGCATGAACGTAAAAGGGACCCAACTGGTCGGGATGGATGTAATAGATCCCGGCAAGTGCATGCTCGTGGTTACCGAAAAGGGGTTCGGAAAGCGCACGGCCGAGGAAAGCTACCGCTGCCAGGGCCGAGGGGGGCAGGGAGTGCTCAATATCAAGGTGACCGAACGCAACGGACACGTGATCGGCTTTCGCCAGGTTGGAGAAGAGAATGGAATCATGCTGATCACCGACGGTGGCCGCCTCATAAGAATGCCCGTTTCCCAGATAAGTAAAATCGGGCGGGTAACCCAGGGAGTCAAACTGATCGACCTTGCCGAAGGCGAGACAGTGGTTGACTTGACCGTACTCGACGAAACGGAAGATACAAGAGAAGATACAAGAGAGGAAGAGTAGAATTGCTTACAGATATGCCGGTAGGTGTAATCGGAGCCGGAAGCTGGGGGACCACCCTCGCCCATGTGCTTGCCGCCAAAGGTTTAAAAGTCAATCTCTGGGTCTTTGAAGAAGAGCTGTGCGAGACAATCCGCAGGACCGGTGAAAACAGCATCTATCTTCCCGGACACCGTCTTCATCAAGGCGTGTGCGCTAACAGTTCGATTGAGGAAGTGGCAGGGGCAAGCCGGCTGCTCATCATGGTCGTTCCTTCCCACGTCTATCGCGGCGCCGTCATGCGGATGCTCCCCCACTTGCGCGAAGACGCCATAGTCGTGAACGCGACCAAAGGCATAGAGGCCGACACCCTTCTGACTATGTCCGGCGTCTGGAAAGAACTCCTTCCGAAACAAAACCGCATACGACTGCTCTGCCTCTCCGGACCATCCTTCGCCCGTGAAGTGATACGGGGCTTTCCTACTGCTGTAACGCTTGCGGGTCCAAACCTGGAAATCACCCGGCAGGTTCAGCAGGCGCTCTCGACTGCCAGGTTCCGCATCTATACCAGCCTCGATGTTATCGGGGTAGAAGTCGCCGGAGCTTCAAAAAACGTCATAGCTATTGCGGCAGGCGCCTGCGACAGCCTGTCTTTTGGGTACAATGCCCGGGCCGCTCTCATTACGCGCGGCCTGGCCGAAATTTCAAGGCTTGGCGTCAAAATGGGCGCTCACCCCCTCACCTTCTCCGGTCTCGCCGGAATAGGAGACCTGCTTCTCACCTGTACAGGCGATCTGAGCCGAAACCGTACGGTCGGAATGCAGCTCGGGCAGGGCAAAAAGCTCAGTGAAATCCTTGGTGCAATGCGCCAGGTGGCCGAAGGGGTCATCACCGCCAAATCGATCCACTCACTTGCCGGGAAAATGGACGTGGAGATGCCCATAAGCGAGCTGGTCTATCGCGTGCTCTACGAGGGCAAAGACCCGTTGCTCGCTGCCAGCGAGCTGATGGAGCGCCATCTCAAACACGAGATGGAATACGACCCCGAAATTTGCGCCGTAAATAACAACATCCGTTAGTTCCCGTCAGTGCCTCCATTTGAATCGGAAACTTCCAGTGTCTAATCCGCTGCTTCCGGGTGGGACACGGCCAGGCAGCCGCGGCCCTGATCTGCCCGCCTCGCGGAGCGTTGCAGACGCAACTTCGTATCAAGGCTCAGGCGAGTGATATAACTTTTCCCGCCGCCTGAATAGAGATCACAATAATATCCATAGGCAAAGGGGCTATGAAATGAGCCATAAAGAGAATCTGATGAGCGATGCTTTTCAAGTGTTCATGCAGGAAGCGCCACAGCATGCCAAGGCATGGATGACTGCAGTCCGGAATCTCGGCAACGCAAGCACCCTGGATAGGAAAACGGAAAGTCTTGCATATCTGGCGGTCTTGTCGGCATTGCGTCTTGAGAGCGGCATTCCATTCCATGTAGCGATTGCAAAAGAGGCCGGCGCGTCGCGGGATGACGTGATCAGTGCGATACTGGTCGGTTTACCAGCGGCAGGCAATGTCGTTGTGCGGGCTTTGCCCGTTGCCATTCAAGCTTACGACTCACACAAGGCTTAGCCATGAAGGCCTCCCGCTCCCGCCACGTCTCGCGGGTGGGTGGGCGGGCTGTCGAGAATGAGCGGTCGGCCTCCGCGCTACGCGCTCACATAACGCTACGGGAGGCCGGGCAAGCCCACTTTACAAAATGAAGCAGGGCGAAGCCCCGCGAAGCGAGATCTTTACACCATTGTAACTTCACTTTCTGATGCACTTAACATTTGGCTTGCCCTCAAACGCACCACGTTTAATGTCTGTGCGTTCTGCATGGCTGCGCGCACGATCGCCGCTCTTATCATGTCAGGTGCATTTTTTTTCGAGCAAGGTATTATATTAAGTCTATCATACGAGGAGTCAAAGCATCACCCGTGGCGAAACATAAGCAACAGTAAGCAACGGTCGCTGGCCTCATGCTGCCGCACGCCCTGGCGGCAGAAATGAGTTTATCGATTTCATTAGCTGTAAGGTGTTTTCGATTGTTCACAATTCCCGCATTCCCTCGGCAATCTGCCACGAAATCACGCGGGTAACCGCTTCCGCCTTCGCCGCTTCGTAAATGCCTTCCTCGTGCAGAAAGTCGTCGAGCGTTGATCCCCAATGTTGGTTTTTTCGCTAACGTTGGCATCTCCACGACGCATCGGCACGCCCTCGTGTTCAGGCGTGTAATTCATCTCGCAAAGGAGGGCGCGTCCGGAAGGTAACATTAACCTCAACGTCTTCATCAAGTTTTCCGAGTATCGTAATCATACGATCAAGCGTAAAGCGTCCAAGCCTCGCGTTGCGGATGCGCGAAAACTCCGAATGAGCTACGCCTGTCAGTCTTTCGGCCTCGCGTGTTGATAGACCGCGCTCGTCAAGTGTGCGTATGATCTTTGCCGCAAGAATGGCGCGAGCCTGTTCAACTCCGGCATTAACGCGGCCAAAGTCACGAAACGCATTGCCGCTGCCGTGAATGAGTTCTAAATCGTCGTTCATCGTAAAGCATCCTTCAATCGTTTCAGGCGGTCGTGTATAAGATCAACCTCCATCTTGGGCGTTTTAATTCCGGCCTTGGATTTCTTGTGAAAGGCGTGAACAACCCAAATATCAGCGCCGATCTTAACAGCATAGAGCACGCGGAAAGCGTCTCCTCGATGCCGGAGCGCTATTTCGAACACGCCGACCGTCAACGCCCTTGAACGGCTTTGCCTTGTCCGATTTGCTGCCCTCGGCAGCTATCGTCAGCGCACTCAGCATATCGCCTTGCACGTCTTCGGGAAATTCCTCAAAATCCCTCCGTGCTGCTTTGATCCATGAAATAGGCCGCGTATTTCTCACACTCAATGTTGGCATATTTGTCACCACTTTGCAAGCCCCTTTGTCTCACTTTTCCGGCCCCTTATCATTTTGTCTAGTTTTCGCTCTCTGGAATGACCCCGAAACCCTTGCCCCGCCTTGATAACAATTTTAGAAACTAGACAATTTACGCTCCTGTCCAGTTTGTTGTAGTAGAAAATCATTCTGTGCAGACATTTGCATCTCGTGGTGTCTGTTTTTGTCTTTGGTGTTCTAATTGTTTGGCCCATCGTGGTGCTTTGGCAGGAAGCTGTTCCGTTTCCTCGTCATCATGAACTTTGGAGATTAGTTTCCCCGTTGCCACATCGTAAAGCTGATAATTCAGTTGTTGACGACCGTGTGAAAAACCATCAATAAGAGCAACCTGCTTCCCTCCGTCTACAAACATCCAGTCCCAAATGAATTGACCGGGATATATTTTATGAATAATTTTTCCCGATTTATAAACCACAAGTCCATATTCAATAGAATAACTGGCCCCTGACATATCTTTAGCTAAATTGACGGTCCAGCCAAGCGTTTGTTTGTCGCTGGCTAGTTTGGGGTTGGTAATCGCAACTTCATTGAAATCTAAAGGAGGAAGGGACTCGGACAAGTGTGTTCCATCGCTATACGTGATTCTTATCGGCCCTGTTTCATAGCCGGATCCTTCGGCAACCCCTTCGACACAATAATTGACGATATAGGCATTCTTGGGGGATTTCTGTTGAGCCGTTTCCTGTTGCGCTTTTGCCATTGTCGGTATAGCCAGCAAGCATAAGAAAATAACCGCCGCTAAGGTTTTTTGTCGGAAATGTTGATGACTTGATAACATGTTCAATCCTTGTTGCTGCGGCAAGCCCCCGATGCTGGACGGATTTGCCAAAACTTACTGGACAGTACAACAAACTGTCCAGTTTTGCCCATTGTTTTTACTCGCTTTTTTGCTTGCCGGCAATTGTGCCGCTTTAAGCACCACAGCGCGCTTTTGCGCGCCTTGCGGTTGCGCCACTCGCTGAGCGGACCGCAGCCTTGAAGCCCGCTACCATTGCTTGTTGCCGGTGTTTTTCCGCCAATCCTAGGCTGTTTTTGTGAGGTCTCGGTTTTCGCGCCCGTGCCAAATCTTGATGATGATAATTTTATCGTCCGTAACGGCGTAGCGCATCCAATAACCGGCTTGACCGAATGGAATGAACAGATCCCTCAGTTGAGGCTTGTCGATGTCCTGAACGGGGATGCCGACGAATGGAAACCTCAGTAGCCTAAAAGCGGAATCACGAATTCGCTTTGCGGCGCGTTGCGCCGCATCGGGATTGTGAACACGGATAAAATCACGAAGCAGGGCTAAATCCAAAACAGCTTCGGGAAGCCATCTCAAGGCCTCCCGCCTCCGCCTATCGCGCATGACAGACACATCGAGCGGTCGGCCTTCGCGCTACGCGCTCACACGTCGCTGAGGGAGGCCGGCAAGAGCACTTCACGAAGTGAAGTGTCTCGAAGCTCGCGGAGCGTGATTCTGACATCGGATACGCTTCACTTTCCAATGCGCTTAACGATTGGCTTGCCTCCAACCGCACCAGCCTCAATCGCTGTTCTCTCCGGATGGCTCCGCCCTGTTATCTAACGTCAAGCGTTAATGGTATGAATCGGGCTCTAAGTGCTATATACCACACAGCATAATACCCAGTCCATGCAATCGGAACTGGTATTTTTTTACCGGCTTTACGTTATTTTGTACTGAGTATATTTAAGTCTATCATGCGAGGAACGGGACACTTGCCCTCCCCTTCTGTTCCCCATGTCTCAAGCCAAGCGTCAACAACATCGTGGCTGACCGTCTCGCCGGTCGTCTCGTAACGTTCCCAGCGTTTCAAGGTGTCTTGCCGAATGTGCTCGGCTTGTTCCTCGCGATCAAGGAACTGATGGATTGCCTCTTTCATCAGCCAGTGTGGCGTGCGCTTTCGCGCTTCGCCCAAAGCCTTTAGCCGTTTGCAGGTTTCATCGTCCAATTTTACGGCCTTACTTCCCATCATGTATACCTCACGAGATAGTATTAATAGGTAATACTAATCTATACCCTTTACCAGCAACGTTCAAGCCAAAACCGCCCCGTCACCCTTCTTTTCTCGGTTGTCCTACCATTTTGGCTTGCTCAACCCCAGAACAGGCTCTGCTTCGGGAAAGGCCTGTTGTCCAGGGCGCAGGCGGCTTCTAGAAGGCTTCTGAGCGCTCTTTCGCCTTCAAGCCCGGCATCCAGGGTAAATTCATTTACAAAGGCGTCGATGTGCAACCGTATCACCTCGGGGGCCATCTCCTGGGCGTGCCGCCTTATGTAGGGCCAGGCCTCATTGGGGTGGCTCCTGGCATAGAGAAGGCTCTCCCTGATTTTTTCTTCGGCCACACCGGCGACTTCGCCGCCGAGATCGCGCCGGATGGCGATCGCCCCCAGGGGGAGGGGGAGTCCGGTTTGCCCCTCCCACCATCGGCCAAGGTCGAGCGCCATGTGAAGCCCGTATGCCTGATAGGTCCATCTTCCTTCGTGAATTATGACCCCCGCGTCCACCTCCCCGGCCACCACCGCAGGCATTATCCGGTCGAACTGCATCGGGACCCGCCGCCCCCGGTGAGTTCCCTCCAACCGGAGCAACAGGCTGGCGGTAGTCAAGTCGCCAGGGGTTGCAATTGTCGCGTTGCGAAGCTCCTCGAATCCGGTGGCGCGCCGTGCCACGACGAGCGGGCCGCATCCTCTGCCCATGGCCCCTCCTGACCGCAGCAACCAGTACTTATCAAGGATACTCAGCACTGCATTTACGGAAATCTTGGAAATATCGACAGCGCCAAACGCTGCCCGCCGGTTAAGCATCTCGACGTCGGCGATCAGCAGATCCAGGGCAAAGGGAAACTCAATTCGCTTCTCCGCCAGGGCGAAAAAGATAAAGGTATCATTCGGACAAGGAGAATATCCGAGGGTGAGCTGCTTCAATTCGAATCCTTAGCGCAGGATGAGTTCTTTGACTCTGCATAACAATTCGTTTCTGCCCTGCTGGGTTTGTGCTGAAAAGATGATGAAATCAGCGGGTGATATTCCGAGAATCCGCCCGGCGGCCTGGGCGAGTGGGTTCCATTTTGCCCGGGAAAGTTTATCGGCCTTGGTCAGGATGGGGATTGCCGGAAGTTTTTTCTCCTTCAGCCAGGACCAAAGGCTTATATCATCCGGGGTTGGCGGATGGCGCAAATCCATTATCTGGACAATGCCCCGGAGGTTTTCTCGTGAATCGAGGTAGGTCTCGATCATTGGCCCCCAGCTTGCGCGCAGGCTTTGAGACACTTTGGCGTATCCGTATCCCGGCAGGTCAACGAACAGGAAGGAATTGTTTATTTTGAAAAAGTTGATGAGTTGAGTGCGGCCCGGGGTTCGGCTTGTGCGAACCAGTTTTTTCCGCTGGATCAGGCAATTTATGAGCGCAGATTTGCCTACGTTCGACCGGCCGGCGAACGCCACCTCGGGCGATTCATCCCGCGGGTACTGCTCGGGTTGCACGGCGGATGTGATGAATTCGGCCGACGTTATGGCCAAAGCATCCGGGACGCACAGGGCAGGGGGCGGGGAGCAGCAATCCCCTCTTCCCGCTTCTTGCGGTGCGGCCTTAATTCCTGCTCCCTGCTCCCTGCTCCCCGCTCCTTGCTCCTTCATTCCCGCTCCTTGCTCCCTGCTCCCCGCTCTTTGCTCCTTCATTCCCGCTTCTTGCTCCCCGCTCCCTGCTTCCTGCCCTTGAGGTAGCGCTCGATTCGGTCAAGTCCCTCCGTTATGTTTTCCAGCGAATTGGCATAGCTGAAGCGGACGTAGCCTTCGGCGTTCGATCCGAAATCCACTCCAGGCGTTACGCCGACCTTTGCGTTTTCGAGCACTTCGAAGGCGAAGGAATAAGAATCATCTGTAAACCGGCGCGCATTGGCGAAGACGTAGAAGGCCCCGGTCGGCTCAACCGTTATCCCGAACCCTATCTCCCGCAGCCTGGCAATCATATACTGCCTGCGCCGATTGTAGGTTTCGCGCATTTTCGCGACCTGTTCGGCGACACTGGGGTCTGTTAGCGCCGTGTAACCTGCGGCTTGCGCGACGGAATTGGCGGAGATAAAAAAATTCTGCACCATTTTCTGTATCGGGCGGATCATGTACTCGGGCGCTATCATGTATCCGAGCCGCCATCCCGTCATCGCGAAAAGCTTGGAAAAACCGTTGAAGACGATGCAGTTTTCGGTAAATTCCAGCACTGAGCGCGCGCGGCCCTCATATACAAGACCGTGATAAATTTCATCGCTTAGGATCAGCCTGCCCATATCAGCGATTTCGGCCATCCGGTCTGCCTCGAGCAGGTTTCCGGTCGGGTTTGCGGGCGAATTTATAAGGATCGCCTTAGTTCGCGGAGTAAGTGCAGCCTTTATAGCTTCCGGCCTGTACTGAAAACCGTCTTCCTCATAGACCGGGATCATCTTGGGGACCGCTTCGAGGAAACGCACGAAATTGGGATGGCAGGCGTAATGAGGATTGGACAGAATTACCTCCTCCCCGCATTCCAGAATGGCGCTCATTGCCACCAGGAAGGCAGGGGAGGTCCCGGACGTAACTATCACCCGGCCCGGATCGATTTTGCGAACTCCGTAAGTCTGCTCGTAATAATTACAGATAGCCTCGCGCAGTCCGGGAGTCCCGAGGCTGTGCGTATAGTGGGTGTCGCCCCTGGAAAGGGCCTCTATCGCCGAGTTCTTTACGGCCTCAGGAGTATTGAAATCAGGCTCGCCGACCTCAAGGTGAATCACGGATTCTCCGGCTCGCTCCATTTCCTGGGCGCGTTCCAAAACATCCATGACAATGAATGAAGTCATTTGCTCGAGTCTTCTGCAGATCACGTCTCTAGATCACCTTATTCAGGGTATACTCAATAATCCCTTCGGCGCCTCTTTTGATCAAATCAGGTATGAGTTCGCGGACCTGGCCCTTCGATACTACGGTCTCAACTGAAAGCCACTCAGACTGGTACAGGTTGGCGATCGTCGGGGCATTTAAGCTTGGCAGAATCTCTATGATGCCCTCGATTTTTTCCTTTGGCACATTCATTTTGAGCGCGACCAGGCCTTCGGCGCGCAGCGCACCCTGGAGCAGCAGCGAGATGTGCTCTATCTTGTCGCGTTTCCAGGGGTCCTGCCATGCATCGAGGTTCGCGATGAGCTGCGTATTGGACTGCATCAATTCGTCAATGATCCTGAGGCCGTTTGCCCGCATCGTCGAGCCTGTTTCGGTGACTTCTACAATAGCGTCGCAAAGGCCGGAAATGACTTTTGCCTCCGTGGCGCCCCAGGAAAACTCCACCTCCAGTCCGATGCCCTTCGACTGGAAGTAGCGCCGGGTAAAGTTTACCAGTTCGGTGGCGATTTTTTTGCCTTCCAGGTCCTTTTCGTTTCGGATGGCGGAGTCCATCGGCACTGCCAGGACCCACCTTGCGGGCCGCTGGCTCACTTTCGAGTAGACCAGGTCGGCCACGACATGGATTTTGGAGTCATTTTCCATGATCCAGTCGCGGCCGGTGAGTCCCACGTCGAAAGTACCGTTCTCAACGTAGCGCGACATTTCCTGGGCGCGGCAGATCGAGCAACGGATGAACGGATCGTTGATCTCCGGGAAATAGTTTCTCTCGGAAAGCGATATTCTCCAGCCGGATTGCTCAAAGAGCCTGAGGGTGGATTCCTGGAGACTTCCCTTTGGAATGCCAAGCATGAGCTGTCTCACTTCTTGTAAACCTCCCGGGGGTCAAAGACTCGAACTCCCCGCACTTCAAAGCGGCCGTCAATGAAAAATCGGTGAAAGCAACTTTCGAAACCGGTATGGCAAGCCGCTCCCCCTGTCTGGTCAACCTTGAGCAGAATGGTATCGGAGTCGCAGTCGATCAAAATTTCGCGAACGAGTTGGATGTTTCCCGATTCTTCGCCTTTCAACCAAAGCTTCTGCCGGGACCTGCTCCAATAGTGAGCTTTTCCGGTTTGGACAGTCTTGTTCCAGGCTAGTTCGTTCATATATGCCAACATGAGCACCTTCCCGCTCTCAAAACTCTGGACGATCACGGGAATCAAACCGTTTTGTTTACTAAAATCAGGTCCCAACGTCAATGTTCCCTTGAATGATAGACTAAGTAAAACACTAAGCAGAAGAATATCATTTCTATTGCGCACCCCTTAGCGATAATCTGGTCAACCGCCTTTAGGCGGAAGGTATCCCGCGTAGCGCGGAAGGCGCCCGCTCATACTCGACGCTTTCCCTGACCTGTCTATGACCAGAGACGGGGCTGTCAGCGGGGCGCCTTGAAAACATGGGCGAATAGGCGAGCCGGTGCTTTTTCAATTGACCTGTTCACCCATTCATCCATCTAATACCAAGTTGCATTCAAGATGGTGCTCGATGCCTCAAAATCCCCCCTGCCCCCCTTTAGAAAAGGGGGGGAACCCTACCGGCGCGCCCAAACTACACCCCCCTTTTCTAAAGGGGGGCAGGGGGGATTTTGAACGCAACTCGGTATAAGCTACGTTTTTGCCGCAAGTTGGCCACAAGCGGCGCCTATTTCATTTCCACGGCTTCTACGGATTATCGCAGCTAGATTCGCTTTTCGCAAGACATCCTGAAACCCCAGGATTCGTTCCGGGGGTGGAGTCCGAAAGCGAGACCCCGGATGCGAATTAAAAGCAATAAGGTTTACCTTTGCCCGAACGCCCTCAAGGAGTCTGACCAGTTCCCTCGCCTGCCGTGGACTGTCATTTACTCCGTCAAGCAGAATGTATTCAAAGGTGATCCGCTTTCTAGGCGGAAGCGGATACTCGCGGCAGGCTCGCATAAGTTCGCCAAGCGGGTACGTCCTGTTTACCGGCATAAGTTCATCTCTAAGCTTATCATCTGCCGCATGAATGCTTATCGCAAGGTTTACGGGCGAATCCATTCCCAGGCGCCGCATCTGAGGGACAAGCCCGACGGTCGACAGGGTCACCCGCCGGTGTGAGAACATCAGTCCATTGGGGTCCGTTATAATGCGGATGGCGCGCAAGACTTCATCATAGTTTGCCAGCGGTTCTCCCATCCCCATTAACACCAGGCTGTTTATTCGCGGCCCCAGCTCCGGGTCTCGAAGCCCCTGGCATACCTGGTCAACTATCTCAGCGGTCTCGAGGTTACGTTTTAACCCTATGCTTCCGGTCAGGCAAAACTTGCACCCGAAGGCGCACCCGACCTGGCTGGATACACAAAGCGTACACCTCGGCGGGTCGGGGATAATTACCGATTCGATGAAATTGCCGTCATGGAGGCGAAACAGGTACTTGCGGGTTCCGTCGGGCGCTTCATCAACCCGGGAAACGGCAAGAGCGTCCAAAGTCGAGCTGGATTCAAGCTGTGCGCGAAAGGCGCGGCTCAGATCGCTGCATTGGCCCCAGGATGAGATATTTCGTGCATAAAGATGCCTGAAGAGCTGGCGGGCGCGGAAGGGCTTCTCCCCGAGAGACTGAACCCACTGCTCAAGCTGCTCGAAAGTGAAATTCTTGATGAAAAAAGGTCTCATAGTGAGAAAAGGTCTCATAGTGAGAAAAGGTCTCATGCTGAATTAGACTATTTTCTCGATAAATATTGGTCAGAGGTCCGATCCTGGAGAAAAATTTGATTGTAACCCCATATTTCAGTCGAGTCATATGCTTTATAACCGGCTTTCCTGCATTCTTCGCAGGCCTTGCGCGGGATGTGTACGGCAAAGATTCTGCGGCCGATGTCGGTTTGTGAGTCTATTGTGAGAAGACCGCTGCAATCCGGGCAGGCGCGGATCGTTTCCCTCTGGATTTCGGTTATGTGGTCCGTATCATAGTAGATTCGGCGGTCCCGCTGGAACAGCTTGCCCTTCTTGCGGTTGTCTTCCCGAATGCCGGCGCCCTGCTTCCAGACTTCGAGCGATTCCTCTACGACTTTTTGGATGTGCCGGGTGATCTCCGGCCCCTGTTCCAGTCTTTCCGGGTCGTAGCCTGGTTCACTAATCCCGCTGTAGTCGAGTCCGGCCAGTGCCAGGATGATCCCCACATTCACGTATGGCAGGGCGCTCTCTATCGAATATCCGCCTTCGAGAACGGCAATGTGAGGCTTGAGCCGGCTCGTTAGCTCAGCGTAGCCATGCGCGCAGAAATGCATGTTAGTGATCGGGTCGGTGTAGTGGTTGTCCTGGCCGGCGGAATTCACGATCAGATCTGGTTTAAATTCTTCCAGCATGGGCAGGATAGCGTTTTCAAGCACATAGAGAAACCCTTCTTCGGAGGTCCGGGGAGGCAGGGGCAAATTGATCGTTGTTCCGGCGGCGTTTGGACCGCCAAAATCTGGTGGAAACCCGGAGCCGGGGTACAGGGTGCGTCCGTCCTGATGAACCGATATGAAGAGCGTGTCGGGGTCGTGCCAGTAAATGTCCTGAGTACCGTCACCATGGTGGCAGTCGGTATCAACTATCGCTACGCGATCCACGCCGTAGGTCTGGCGCAGGTATTCTATCATCATGGCTTCGATATTGATGTTACAGAAGCCTCGAGCCCCGTGGACCACCCTCATCGCATGATGGCCGGGCGGGCGAACCAGAGCGAAACCTCGCGCAATATTTTTTTCCAGCACCTCAATGCCGATTTTCTTCGCCCCCCCTGCGCTTATCAGGTGCGATTCGGTGATTACGCTCAGCTCATCCGGAACGCAGAAGTGGACGCGTTGAATGTCTTCTAACTTAGCAATGTCAGGCTTGAATTCCACGATCCCCTCAATGTCGAGAATACCCTCCTCGCATACCTGGTCTTGTGTGTAGAGGAGGCGCTCCTCACGCTCGGGATGCGTCGGGTGAATCGCCCAATCGAAAGCGGGGAAGAATACGAGGCCGGTTCTGGTCGTTGATGCGAGCATTTTTTTAGCCTTAAACAGCTCATGGGAGATGGCAGCAATTGAACATTGACTGCGCCAGTTTCTGATACTCCGGGATCAGCCCCGGCCTGGTCTGGACCTTCACGCGAATGTTTAGCCCTGCGGTATAAAAACCCCTGACCATATTAAATTGAATGTCCTCGACTACCTCAAGATCGAGTTCGGATTCCAGCGCGCCGGCTTTGACGCACTTTTTCCGAAGCAGCTCAAACGCAAGCGAGATTGCGGCTTTTCGGTCGAAATCCTTGCCGACCTGGCAGCTGAATGATTCTTCGGGGGCCAAGGCTATGCCTCTTTCAGTGTCTGCGAAAAGAGTTACTTCGCTTGTATTTTTGGCCATGGCCGCTCCCAGGGCGTTGGCCACATGCCACTGCGGCACTGCGCTGGTCTGAATTCCAATGAGCTTTTCAATGCGGGGGGCAAAAAAAGGTGCGGGACCTCCGAGCACCAGGATTTCTACGGGCCTGACCTTATAGCCGGAAAGCAGCTCTTTTACGGTATAGACCGGCTTGCTGTTGATGTCTTCGACCATCTTACGGGCGGCAAAAATTATCTTTTCGCACGATAAGTCCAAAATTTGGCCGGCGGCCTCTTCAGGCGTAATCCCGAGTTGATGGGCAATAGGGCGCAAACCGCGCCAGGATGCATCGACGTCCCCCTTCAGGGCTCTTCCAAGGACAAAAAGAGCGTCGGTCGGCGTTGGAGATGGACCTCCGTAGGCCATCGCCGGGCCGTGGCGTTCAGGGCCGATCAGAAGCTCGCCGTCCAAAACCCGTAGTGCGCTGTCACCGCCCAGTGCAATCGATCTGGTTTTTAGAGAGCGTACGAGTGTCCCATGCCCTCCGATTTCTCCTCCAAGCGGTTCGAGCAGCGGCGCCCGGCCGACGAGTACGGCCATGTCGGTCGTTGTGCCCCCAATATCCAGGACGAGTGTGTCTCCGGCGCCGGAAGCAAAGGGGAGGGCGCCCATAACGCTTGCTGCCGGGCCGGAGAGGATCGTCTGCCCCGGCACGTCGATGGAGGCTTCGAAACTCATCGTTCCCCCGTCGGCCTTGAGCACGAAGATGGGGATTTCGAAACCTTTCTTTTTCAGCGAGTCTTTGACTGCCTCGAAAAACAGCCTGTGAACAGGGTGAACAGCCGCGTTGAGCCATGCAGTGGCGATTCGGCGGGGGAAATTCAGATTTGCAGAAATGCGGTGACCCAGAATTACATGGTCGCACGAACGACGCAAGATTTCCGCCATCTTGAGTTCATGCTTCGGATTTCGCACTGAGAACTTTGATATTACGGCAACCAGGCGAACATCTTCAGCAAGAAATCTTTCGGCTATCTCGTCGATTTCCCGTTCTTCCAAAGGTTGGATCTCTCGTCCGCGATGGTCGATCGATCCCGATACGCAATGATAATGGCTGCCGATCCGGAAATTGGCCGGGTCAATGCCGGGGCCTGCCGATACGACCACGCCGGTCTTTGCCAGCTTTCCTTCAGCAATGGCATTAGTGGTAAGAGTTGTGCTAAGGACTGCGCGGCGTATTGCCGAGGGCGGCACATCTCTGGTTACTTCGTCCAGCCCCGTCCACACACAATGGAAAAGATTGGAATGGTCCGTTGCGATCTTAGCCTGACGCAGAATACGGCCCTCTCCGATCAGCACGGCGTCTGTGTGAGTCCCCCCCACGTCGAGACCGATTATCATCCTGCCCCCTTAACGCGCGCTTCCGCTTGAAAGGTGACTAAAAATGCATACTATCTGAGAGGGCCGAGGTGTCAATGAAAAGTGCTCGGAAACGGCGGGATTTGGCAGAAAAGAGCGATTTACCGGGCTAAAAGCCGGCGAACAGCTCCACACAGATGTAGTCATAACACCCGACTCCGACATGATTGAAGCGCCGGTCCATGATGTTTTTCCGGTGGGTGGGGCTTGCCATGAGGGCCTTGTGAATATTGGCCGGAGTATCAATGCCTTTTGCCAGGTTCTCGCCAGCCGGCACTTTAGACCTTTTGCTTTTGTCGGGAATACATTGCCTGACCGTCTTCCAGACCGGGTTCTTACCCGTTTTAGGGTCCTCATGGCCAAAATAGCGCTCGGTTACCATTCGCTTGGCGCGAATAAATGCCTTCATGGCGAGGCAACTGTCCCATTGAAGCCTCCGGTTTTCGTTCCTTGCCAGTTCGTAGAGCTTCTTGGCCCTTTCGCTTTCAGAGGCGTCAGGCCGTGCGGACTGCTTGGCTTGAGGGAACACCGTAAGAGGTCTGGCCTGCTGTGCAAAGCAGGACGAACCCAGCGCGCAGATCAACAAAATCACTACAAAGGCAATTGCTTTTCCCATCCACTTGTCTTCCTGTTCAGCTATTTTCCGATTCATCGACGACGTACAACCGCAAGAGCATAATCCGTCCTTTTGAATAATTGAACCCATAAAATGCGCCGGCAGGTTTTACGTGCAAACCGAGATTTTTTGTTTCCCTCCTGAAGTCGTCATCTTCGCTGCGACCGATCAACGCCATGGCCCCGGTGTTGCTCCGGAGACAAAGGGCGGCCCCGCTCGGAGAGGTGAGAAGGGTGCGGGTCCCAAGCTGGAAAACAAGGCTGGGTTCATGGTAACCCGAAGAACAGAGCATGACATTGTCGCCGGCGCGCTGCTTGGCTGCATTGGTGATGTTCCTGCTAAGCCACAGCCAATTAGCATTGGGCAGTATCCATTGAAGTGAAGGCCCTACGACGAGGGCAGTTGCGGCGATTGTGACAACAGCGGCGTGGAGGTAGCGGCGTTTGAAAAACTTCCAGGTGGAAAGCGCCGTAGCCGCAATCGCCGCAGTTGCCGGGATCAGGCCGACCGGTTCGAAGCGATGGTCCAGCAACCAGGGGATGGCGAGCGCCCCGAGGCCGAGCAGCAAAATTACCAGTTGGCATGAAGCATACATGGTTTTCACGAGCTTGGAGCCTAGTTCGCGGCCGTTGTCCTGCTCGCTGGAAATTATGGTATGCGCGACCAGGAGGCATAATGCGGGGTAGAGGGGCAAGACATAATGCGGGAGCTTCGTTGGGATCAGTTCAAACACAATCCATCCCGGGATTATCCACGCAAGGCAAAACCTTACTGCTGGAGCGGAGCGCGAATTCCATGCCCGAAAAAAAGACACTCCCGCCATCGCTGATGCAGGCCAGAGGGTGAGTGGCATCAGAAGGAGGTAGAAGCCGGGGGGAAATCCGTGCGATTCCTGGCCCGAGGCCACTTTGAGAAGCATGTCCTTCACCAGCGCCTGCTCGAAGAAAGCACCCTTCGTAGCCAGGCCAATGGCAATCAGCCAAGGGCTTACAAGTATCGCCGTTATCGCCAGACCGAGAAGCGGCTTCATACTCTTCAGCCATTTTGCGTCTCTGTCGGCCGCTGTCAGGCACCCAATGGTAAGCAGACTGATCATCGGGGTAACGGGCCCTTTCACAAGAATCCCGATGGCTTGTGCTGTCCAGAAGGTCAGAAAAGCTCCGATTTGCCGAGATTGGTTTCCATTGTCCCGAATATAAAACCTGCTCAAAGCGGCCTGAGCAGCCATTATCGTTGCGAGCAGCACGGCGTCTGTTGTCGCAAGATGCGCCTCCATCACCAGCAGGACCGAACTGGCGGCGAAAGCGGCCCCGAGCATGCCTGTTCTCTCACCGAACAGCCGCTTTCCAAGGGCAAATGTGAGCAGCACGGAAAAAATCGCACCAAGGAGCGATGGGATGCGATACGGCCAGATTTTTCGAGATTTGGCCGTCCCGGAGAGCGCCGCACTCGCGGCCTGGAGCCAGTAGATGCCGATGGGCTTCTTATTGCGGGGTTCGTCCTGGAAGCGAATCTGGACGAAATCGCCGGTCTCGAGCATTTGGCTCGTCGCCTGGGCAAACCTCGATTCGTCCCGGTCCATGGGAGGAAGTGTAGAGAGCCCTGGAACGAAGAAAGCAAGGCAAATCAGAATGAGAAAAAAATACTGCCGAAGCGCGGAACGAGAAGCGGTACGAATGGAAGTGGCGACAGACAAGCGAGGAGCGGAAATGGTTTCTTGCTCTCTGCCTGCTGCTCCCTGTTCCATGCTTCCTGCTCCCAGCTTCTTACCACGTAGCATGAAGCAAGAAGTGAGAAGCGGGAATCAAGACTTCATCATCCCTTCCCGCTCCATGCTTCCCGCTCCCCGCTCACCGCGCCAGTTTATTCAAAGCCTTTTTAACGGCGTCGAATCCCTGCTCGATTTGCTCCATCGAGACCGCATAAGAGAGCCGGATGCAATTGTCTTCGCCGAAGGCTTCTCCCGGCACCACCGCCACGTGGGCCTCCTCCATGAGAAAGTCGGCAAGATCGAGCGATCCGTTTATCGTGCGTCCTGCGAACTTTTTCCCAAAATGGCCGCTGAAATCGGGGAAGACGTAAAATGTGCCGTCCGGTTCCGTGCAAGTTACTTCCGGCAGGCCGGAAATGCGTTCCATCACGAGTTTGCAGCGTTTTTCGAAAGTTTGCGCCATTTCCACAGCCGATTTCTGATCGCCGGTGAGCGCCTCGACGCTTGCCCACTGCGATACGGAGCTCGGATTGCTGGTAACCTGGCTCTGGAAATCCGTTGCGGCCTTTATAACCATCGGGTCGCCTATGAGGTAGCCAATTCGCCACCCTGTCATGCTATAGCTTTTGCTGACGCCGTTTATGATAAAAATGCGGCCGCGCAGCTTTTCCTCGACCATCCCAAGGCTAACCCATTTCCGGCCGCCGAAAAGAATACGGTAATAGATATCATCGCTTGCGATCAGCACGTTTTCATGGCGCAAAAGCACTTTGGCCAAAGCTTTGAGTTTATCAGGGCCATAATATTTCCCGGTTGGATTCGACGGGCTGTTCAGGATCAGGAGGCGCGTGTTTGGGGTGATGGCCCTCTCGAGGTCTTCGGCCTGGAGCATGAAAGCGTCTTTTTCCGTGCAGGGCACAATGACCGGTTTGGCATTTGCGAGCTCGATCATGTCCGGATAACTTACCCAGTAGGGCGAGGGTACGATGACTTCATCTCCCGGATCCAGCAGGGTCATGAACAGGTTATAGAGCGCATGCTTTCCGCCGCAGGATACCAGAACGTTTTCCCGCCCATATGACAGGCCGTAGTCGGCTTTGATGGTGGTGCAGACAGCGTCCTTCAGTTCGTCTATGCCGCCTACAGCCGTATATCTGGTCTGGCCGCTGCGGATGCTCTGCATCGCGGCGTTGCCGATGTTCTCAGGAGTATCGAAACCGGGTTCTCCAATGCCGAAATTGATTATGCCGACGCCGCTTCGTTTGAGCGCGTTGGCTTTGGCATTGATAGACAGGGTGGCTGAGGGTTTAAGCCTGGCGATTCTTCCGGATAATTTCATTTTATTACCTCTGGTGAGATTATCTGCCGCTCTGCTGGTAATTGACTGAAATCAGATACAGACCATGCCCCGGAGCGGTCATTCCGGCTTGCTTGCGCTCACCGCTGTTGATGATGTGCTCGAAGTCCGTGGCCGTCCACTTTCCCTTTCCGACATCAACTATTGTTCCCGTCAGGTTCCTGACCATGCGCCGCAGGAAGCCGTTGGCCTCGTAGGTGAACTTCAGCAGGCCGGGCCGCGACCACACGAGTTCAGCCCTGAGGATGTTTCGCTCGGTCGAGGATGCCTGTGACCCAGCGGCCATGAAGGCAGAAAAGTTATGCTGCCCGCAAATCCTTTTCAGGCACTCCAGCATCGGCTCCACGGTAAGAGGCCTGCGTACGTGCCATGCGTAATTTCGCAGTAGCGCAGATGGGACCGGGCGGTTGAGTATGTGATATTCGTAAACCTTGCTCACAGCTGAAAAGCGCGCATGAAAAGAGTGATCCACCTCCTCTGTGCTCAGAACGACGATGTCGCCCGGAAGAAGGCTGTTTAGACCCCTTAGGATCTCATCGGGCGTGAGGCTTGTGCGTGCATGGAAATTAACCACCTGCCCCTTTGCGTGCACCCCGGCGTCAGTGCGGCCGGACGCGCGAATCCCCACCCTGTTTCCAAGCATGACTCCCAGGCGCGACTCGATAACTTCCTGGATAGAGAGTGATCCCGCCTGGCGTTGCCATCCATGATATCCGGAGCCGTCGTATTCCAGCACGAGTTTTATGTTGCGCTCAATTTGGCAATCATGCTCATTCATTGCAGTTTTTTATGGTTGCCAGGGCGCTTCTTTGAGCCCGGTGTCCTCCGGAAAGCCGCACATGATGTTCATATTGCAAATGGCCTGTCCGGATGCGCCCCTGGTGAGATTATCAATAACGGAGATGACGATCAGCCTTCTAGTCCGCTCATCGACACGCCAGCCAAGGTCGCAGTAGTTACTGCCCCTAACCTGAAGCGAAACGGGCAGATGATCTCGATTACTGAGGCGGACGAAAAGCTCATCCATGTAAAAGCTCCGGAAGGCCTCCTCCACGTCCGCTGTCCCCACTGCCTCTTTCAAATTGGAGTAAACCGTGCTCAGGATACCGCGGCTCATCGGGACAAGATGCGGGGTGAAATTGACCATGACCGCTCTTCCGGCCAGAACGCTCAGCTCCTGCTCGATTTCGGGCGTGTGGCGGTGCTCGGCGACTTTGTATGCTTTAAAGCACTCGTTGACCTCGCAGAAATGCACGCCCAGGTTAATGGCTCTCCCGGCCCCCGTGACCCCCGATTTGGAGTCTGCGATTATCGTTTCGGGATCAATGAGCCCGCGCCAAAGCAGCGGTGCTGAGGCGAGAATAACGCTGGTCGGGTAGCAGCCCGGATTGGCGACAAGGCGAGCGGTCCGGATTTTATCGCGATATAGCTCGGGAAGGCCGTAAACAGCTTCCTTGAGAAGCTCCGGGGTCCTGTGCGCCGAATACCACTTTGCGTAGACCTCAGGGTCCCTCAGCCGGTAATCCGCGCTCAGGTCCACGACTTTGACCCCTCGATCCAGCAGACTCGGAATTATGTCCATGGAGGCTTGGTGCGGCAGTGCTGTAAAGACCAGATCGGCTGATGCGGCAAGCTTTTCGGGGTCGGTGTCTTCGAAGACGAGATCGCAATGGCGCTTGAGGGCCGGGTAGAAATCGTCAATTCTGTGCCCCTTTTGTTGCCTGGAGGTGATCATGGAGACCCGGACCGATGGATGGGCGCACAGTATTCGAAGCAGCTCAAATCCAGTGTACCCGGATGCACCGGCAATGGCAACCCTGAGCATAATATTCCCCCTTGATAAAAATGAAGGGCGCGTGCACCCTTGTGCAGCGCCCCATATTCAATCCGAAAAATCGGTTTCGGTTGCCCCCGATGAAGAAATCGACCCTGGAAAAAAACGGAAAGATTTACGTCACAGGGGCGGGGTTTAACCCGCCCTTAACGGGATTAGCGCTTCGAATACTGGAAGCGTGCTCTGGCGCTCTTGCGGCCATATTTTTTGCGTTCCTTGACGCGCGAGTCGCGGGTAAGGAAACCGGCCCGTTTCAGGACCTCCCTGTATTCAGGATTGAGTTCCAGGAGCGCTTTGGAAATACCGTGCCGAATGGCCCCTGCTTGGCCGGAAATCCCTCCCCCAAGCACATTGATGGATACGTCCAGTTTGCCGAGCGTCCCGGTAAGCACCAGCGGCTGAGCAATTACCATTTTGCTCGTTTCCCTGTCCAGATACGCATCGGCCGGCTTTCTGTTTATAACTATCCGACCGGTTCCGGGTTGAAGCCAAACTCGCGCGATTGAGGTCTTTCTTTTACCTGTGGCATAAAAGCGTTGTTCGGGCATTTAAAAGCGTCTCCTAGCTGTATTTCTCCAAAAGTTTAAAAGCCTGGGGCTGTTGAGCCTCGTGAGGATGGGACGGGCCGGTGTAAACTTTTAGCTTCTTTATGAGTTTGCGGCCGAGCCGGTTTTTGGGCAGCATTCCCCAGACCGCCAGGCGGATCATCCGCTCGGGGTTTTGCTGGTTGAGCTTGCGGGCGGTTGTCGCTTTAAGTCCACCCATATAGCCGCTATAGCGGTAATATGTCTTCTGGCTCCATTTGTCACCGGTCAGCCTGACCTTGCCGGCGTTGACGACGACCACGAATTCACCCAGGTCCACATGCGGGGTGAAATTGGGCAAGTGTTTGCCTCGGATGCGGACCGCAATCTGACTTGCCAGGCGGCCCAGGACCTGGTTTTCGGCGTCAACTACTATCCATTTGCGCTTTTGCGGTTCGAACTTTGCGCTTTGCGTTTTCATTGTACGGCACTCCGAAATCTAACAAAATTGACCTGAGCCGCAAATAATACAAATATATGCATCCCTTGTCAAATAAAAACGTCGAGTAAAGCCGGAAGCGGCAATTGCAGGAGGCAGGCAGCAGCAAGCCTCAGTTGGCGCGATGCTACCTCGAATAATTCCAGGTCTCGGGATGCTGATATCCGGGCATAGGCTCGCCAAATAGCGGCCTGCCGAAAAAGGTGCTCACCTGGCCCAGACTGCCAAGCCCCAGCAGATCGATTGTGAAGACAAACCGGTTGTCGGCGCCCACCCGTTCGTATCCGCCGCCCACTCCCCAGCAGCCATGGATGTACCTGATCCCGTATCCCTGCGTGAACATCAGTCCACCTTCCAGGGAATAATCATGGTAGGTCTCCAAATAAATGTTCTTGTAGGTCTTAAGAATCGTTTGGACCACAATTTCATCTACCTGGAGGCTTGGAATATCCTGGTAACTGAGCTGGACAACGTTTCCTGTGCGGTTGTCATAACTCAAGAAAAGGCCCTGAGCGTTTCCCTGTCCAGACGATGACAAGTCCACATCCACATCGTAGGAGACAGTGAGGTATTGTCTGGGCACAATATCCATCCTGAATCCCACCGGCGAAAATCCCTCCCTCATGACATTGAATGTGTCAAATAAAGGGTCCTCAAACGGAGGCGGCACCACATTGAAGAACTGAAAAACGCGAAATCGGGCTATTTCCGTATACGTTGTCGTGAGCTCTCCGGCAGCATTCGGACTCACCTGCTTTCCGGTCCAGAAGGACGAGAAGCCGTAGCGAACGCCGTTTCTGGACTGATCCAGGTCAAGCCGGTCGAATTGAGGGATCGTGCCGTTTGTGGACTGGGTTGCGTATTCGTATGAGATCTCCGGCCGGATGGAATTCTGAACGGCCGTAAGGTTCCAGAAATCCACATTGAATTCCCTATTGAGGCGTGTGCTCATCTCCAGCCTGAAATCCGGTATGTCGCGCTCGGCGAAGTTACTGCCCGAATTGCCTGCCCCCCATTCGATCGCATAGGCGTTGGCGCGAAGACCCACAGAGGGCTCGAAGTCCAGGTAATTACCCCAGTGCATGGGGTAGTATAATCGAGGATAGAAGTCCAGTCGCTGATCTGTATCGCCCTGTGTCCTCCAGTAGTTTACGGCCGAACCCTGAAAAGTGTAATAGAAGGGCGTGTTGTCAATCCACTTGGGGATTATTGTAAAATCGAGGGACGGCAGCTTCTGGATCGATTCTGTGTTCGGGGGAGGCTGGAAGTCCTGCCAGTATCGAATGTCCATGCTGAGGAGTTCGGATTCGCCCTTCTTTTCAAAATAAGCGGTGGATTCGCGAACCAGGGAGGGCATGTCATCCAAGATGCCTCGGCCGGAAACCATTCCGAACTGCGCGTTGTTACGAGCAAAGGAAGTCGATCCTGATGAGAATTCCTGGATAAAATTCCGGTCGCTCACGTAATCCACATCTATTTTCGCCGTTATGTTCCAAGGCAGCGTAATGTCCTGCCTGCCTCGAACCCAATACCGGTCCTCCGTTTGGAAGGGATATCCCTGGGTTGCCAATAACGCTTGGTTCGCATGGTCTTGCAGAAAATTGAAACTCCAGATGCCCTTGCCAAATTCCGGGTTGTTAATGCGGTATTCGACCCCTCCCATAAACCCGCGATTTGACATATAGCGGGCATAAAAGGTAGCATCCATATCACCCCGAAAGGCCCAGTAATAAGGGACTTCCATGTCCCACCCGTTGAGGGTGGAGTTTCCCTCGATAGGAACCAGAAACCCCGACTGGCGTTCGGTTTCAACCGGCATGCCAAGCAATGGCACATAAGCGACCGGCCAGCTGCGACCCCAAAATGAAGAGCCGTACGCCCAACCATTGCCGCCAACGGTCACCTTCATAGCGTTGAACTGGATTTTCCAATCAGGATCGGCCGGGTTGCAACTGGTTACGAACCCCTCCTTGATGTCAAATTCGGTAGGGCTGAGTTTGGTTATCGCTTTTCCCTGAATGAAAAAATTATTCTCGGCGAAATACAGAATCCCAGAGTCCACCCACCCCTTTTCGGTGTCCAGGCGCCAGATGACGTGTTCGCCCTTGATCCAGTTTCTCCCATACTGAACGGTAACATTGCCGTTGAGATCGGCCTGCTGGGTTTGTTTGTTCACGGATGCATAGTCGGCCTGTATCATCCTGTCCGTGGAAGTTATCTTTACATTTCCCGAGGCTTCGTAGAGCTGTTTTTCCTGGTCATACATCAGCTTGTCGGCATGGATTGTCCATGAAGCCTGACTGGTTTGGGCAATCTTCAGTCCGCTTAAAATCGGCTGTGGGCCATCCGCCCGGGCATGGCTCGCCAGGAAGGCAATGAAAGCCAGACAACAAAAAAACAGGGCGACTCTTGAGAACATGCATCTTATAGAGATTTCCCTCACAGAGCAGGCTCCCCGAAAATTTGTTTTACCTCTCCGGCAAAATAGAGTGAGCCGGTAATACAGATAAGATCGTCCGGACCAGCCAGATGTCTTGCTTCCTGGATGGCGGAAGCCGAATCCGAGATTACGTAGTATTTCTGTATGTAGGGTCTGGCCATTTTGCGAATGTCATCGGGATTTGCAGCCCTGGCGTACCTGGGCCGGGTGAAGATAGCGGTCTCAGCCATAGGGAGCAAACGTCTAAGGATCCCCAAAATGTCCTTGTCAGCCATTATTCCCATAACGAGGTGAAGCTTATTGTAGGTGAAACTTTCTTTGAGAGCATCTCGAAGGGATTCGGCGCCCTGCGGGTTATGCGCCCCGTCGAGCACGATTGTCGGACTGGTTTCGAGAACCTCCAGCCGGGCCGGCCATCTCACCTCGCGCATTGCACGCTCGATAGGGCCCGGCCAGAGTGAAATGAGCCGTTTTTGTTCGAGGACCTCGAGGGCCGCAAGGGCCAGCGCCGCGTTACCCACCTGGTGTGGCCCTCTCAGATTGAGGCTCAGGGATGGCAACTGCCTTTTGATGCCTCGGTATTGAAAGGATCCGTTGGATTTTCGCCTCACGCGGAAATCGGACTTGAACCGGTACAAGGGCGCGGCTTTATTCATGCATGTAGTTTTTAGTATCCCCTGGGCTACGGGCTGGAGCGCACCTGTTACCACAGGGACGCCCTGCTTAATGATTCCCGCCTTTTCGCGGGCAATCGAGGAAAGGGTCGATCCGAGGAACTCCTGGTGATCGAAACCTACATTAGTAATAACGCAGACCTCGGGGCTGATGACGTTTGTGGCATCGAGTCGGCCTCCCATGCCGGTTTCTGCAATGACAAAATCGGCTTGCTCCTCGGCGAAGTAAAGGAAGGCCATCGCGGTTACCATTTCAAAAAAAGTGGGTGGCTGTGTCTCATCCAGAGTCGCCCGGATTTTTTCAAAGACCCGGAGTATTCTCTGTGGTGAGACTTCCATGTCATTGAGGCGGAAGCGTTCCGTAAAGCGTACGAGGTGCGGTGAAGTATACAGGCCGGCCTTGACACCGTGGTTAAAAAGAATACGGGAAATAATGGCCGCCGTGGACCCCTTGCCGTTAGTTCCGGCGATATGAATGAAACGGAGCTTCCGGTGCGGATTGCCGACCCGTGCAAGAAGATTTTCCGTGCAGTTCAGACCGAACTTGATCCCATACTTCTGAAGCCCGTAAAGGTAGTCCAAAGACTGCTGAAAATCTGGCACCTGCCCCTCTCAGCTCCCGTTTAGCGGCCTGCCAAAGGCAAAAGCCCCACCTCTGTCCTCCTGAAGGGACCACAAACAAAAATGAAAACGCCCCCTGATTGAATTCTCTAATAGCACACTTCGCGAGCATTAAAAATGATAGATTCTTAAACTGGCGATTCTTCGCAATGTGTCTCACAGATCCTTTAAAGCTCGCATTCCGCCCGCTTCTTGTGAAATTCTTGACTTTACCCGGCAACCCCATTAGATTTAGCAAGCTTATTCTTAAACTGCCATGCAGGAAAACCCGACGCTGATGTGGTGAACCCAAATATGCGCCCATTGGTACTGAGCATAAGGATCATTTTCGGATTACTTTTCGGTTTCCTGCTTTCACGAGTCTTTTTTCCGGCTTCGGGAGTTTGGTTGATCCTGCTTATTGCCGGCCTTCTGGTTGTGTTCGCCTACATTTTCGAAGTCCTGCACAAAAAGGACTTGTAGACTAAATCTTTTTCGCGGAAGCTGCGGGCTTTCGCAGGGAGAACTATTATGGCTTGGGAAAGACCGCCCGGAAGACGGGCGCCCGAAAGCGGCGGTCCGCCGCAGGATCTCGAACAGATCCTACGGTGGTTAGCGGAACGATTTAAGTCCTCGCCTTCATCTTCCCCCCGCCTGATTGTTATGATAGTTGCGGTCGTAGTTCTCATAATCGTCGGGCTCAATTCGTATTATACGGTCGAACCCGAGGAGACGGCGGTCGTTCAAAGGTTTGGCAGATATATAAGCACGGCCGGGGCTGGGCTCCATTTCAAAATCCCCTTCGGCATAGATTCGGTGAGCAAGGTAGTAACCGGACGGGTGCTCCAGCGCGAATATGGCTACCGTACGCTGGAGCCGGGTGTACGTTCCCAATTCACGGAAAAGGGGTTTGAGGCGGAGTCCATCATGCTCAGCGGCGATCTCAACGTTGTGAACGTCCAGTGGACGGTCCAGTACATGATAAAAGATCCGGTTCAGTATCTTTTCAAGCTCAAGGGAGTAGAGGCGACCCTGGATGATATCTCTGAGTCCGTAATGCGCAGGATCGTTGGAAATCACTATTCGGACGAGGTGTTGACGGTCGGCAGGGCTTTGATAGCAAGTCAGTGCAGGGCTGAAATCCAGGAAATCATGGACGCCTACACGACGGGCCTCCAAATCGTGGCGGTAAAGCTCCAGGGCGTAAATCCACCTGACCCTGTCAAGCCGGCATTCAATGAGGTCAACGAAGCCCGGCAGGAAAAGGAGCGCATGATAAACGAGGCGGAGCAGGCCTATAACGAGAAAATTCCCAAGGCCGTCGGCCAGGCAAAGCAAACGGTGAGTCAGGCCGAAGGCTATGCACTGGAACGCGTGAACCGGAGCGGAGGCGAAGCTAAGCGTTTTCTCGACATTCTCGCCGAGTATCAGAAAGCTCCCGATGTAACCCGCCGCAGAATGTATCTCGACTCATTCGAAAACCTGATGGGGCAAGCGGGCCAGTTTTACGTGGTGGACGAGGCGCAGAAAAATATCCTGCCGCTGCTCGACCTGAACAAATTCAGTGGACAGAGTGAAAAAGCTCAGGGCTCTCAGACGCAGCCTAAAGGGCAATAAGCGCTCGACGGCGGGTACAGAAAGGAAACAATAATGGTTCCACGCAATGCCAAAATAGCCGTAGCGGTGTTAGTCGTTTTGGCGGTCATCGCTGGAGCTTCATTTTTCGTGGTGAGCGAAACCCAGCAGGTGGTTATTACACAGTTTGGCCGTCCGGTTGGGGAGCCGATCACCGAGGCGGGACTCCATTTAAAGACCCCGTTCATCCAGACGGCGAATTTTTTTGAAAAACGCATAATGAAATGGGACGGGCGTCCCGACCAAATTGCGACCAGGGACAAAAAGTACATCTGGGTGGATACCACTGCGCGCTGGCGAATAAAGGACCCGCTGCTCTTCCTGATGCGGGTTGGAGCGATACCGACCGCCAACAGCCGCCTCGATGGAATTATAGACTCGGTGGTCCGCGATCATGTTTCCAACAATGATCTTGTGGAACTGGTTCGAAGCGAAGGTTGGGAGGCGGCAAGGAAGGAGGAGGCAAAGGAACAGCTCAATTTGGCGCCTGTTTCCGAAACTCATCTGCTCGGGCCTGGATTTGAGCCCCCGAGCGAACAGAGCGATCGCCTCGTGAAAGGCCGCGAAGAAATCACCCGCGAGATGGTAGCTGACGCATCGCGGCTTATCCTTGAATTCGGGATGCAACTGCTCGACATCCGCATAACACGCATCAACTACGTTGAGTCCGTCCAGCAGAAGGTTTTCGACCGGATGATTTCCGAGCGCAAGCGCATTGCCGCCCAGTACCGGTCGGAGGGCGAGGGCGAGCGGGCCGCGATTCTGGGCCAGATGGACCGGGAATTGGCCAAGCTGACCTCGGAGGCCTACAAGAAATCGCAGGAAACACGTGGCAAAGCTGACGCGGAAGCAACCAAGATATATGCTGATGCTTTCGGCAAAGACACGGAGTTTTTCTCTCTGTACAAAACTTTCGACTTGTATCGTACTATCGGCAAGAATAGCTTCTTTTTGCTCGGTACCGATTCTGATTTTTTTAAATACTTGAAGGGAAGCGGCGCATCCCCCCGAAAATAGTGCTGGAGCAAAACTGTGGCGTTTTACGAGGAAAATCCGGGGGAAATTGTCAGGGCGGACGTACTGGTGGGCATACCCACGGCAAATGAGGTGGAAAGTATAGCCAGGACAACCGCGCAGGTGGACGAAGGTCTGAGCGAGTACTTCCCGGACATGCAGTGCGCCATAATCAATTGCGATAACCACTCCTCCGACGGTACGCGGGAAGCTTTCTTTTCCGCGCCGGGAAAGACGCCGAGGCTTTACATTTCTACTGAACCCGGAGTTGGCGGCAAAGGGAGAAATGTCCGCAATTTTTTCGAAAAAGCCCGTCAGCTCGATCCCAAAGCCCTGATAATCATAGAAGCCGACATAAAGAACATATCGCCCGTCTGGATTCGAAACCTTGGAGCGCCGATACTCGAAGGAGCGGGATTTGTTTGTCCGCTCTACGGGCGCCACAAATATGAAGCTACGCTTACCGGTTCGATAATTTATCCACTGGTTCGCTGTCTCTACGGCCGGCGCGTGCGGCAGGCAAACGTAGGGGAATATGGGTTTAGCCCGAAACTGCTCGACACCTATCTCAACCCGCCTTTGTGGAATGAAGCGATCGAGAGTCTCGGGGTGGACATATGGATGGCCAATATCGCGCTCACCTCCAGGCTGCCAATCGTTCAGGCCTACATGGGAGCTCCCAAGGTGCATCGGCTCAAGGACCGTGACGTGCACCTGGACGTGCTTTTCCACGAAGTGGTCGGCACGATTTTCGACCTGATGCAGGTCTATAAGGATTTTTGGGAACAGGTAAAATGGAGCAAACCCACGGCGCTGTACGGGACAGACCTTCAGGAAGTTGAAACCCCGCTTCCAGTGGACATCAACACAAAACGCCTGCACGAGATGTTTGTTGAAGGCTTCGACAAATATTATGGACTGTGGGAACAGGTTTACGGTCCAATTGTGGCGCCCAAGCTCCAGGAAATAAGGTCGATGGGATTTCAGCATTTTTCGTTCCCGACTCAGACCTGGCTGACCATTGTTTTCGAATCGGCGGCTGCCTATCGCAGGATGTCCCCGGTCGCAAGGAAAAACTTTCTCGATGGGCTGCTGCCGCTTTATCTGGGTAAAGTTCTTTCCTACGTTAAGAAAACCGAGAGGATGTCACTACAGCAGGCTGAAGAATACATTGAAAACGAGTGCATGATGTTCGAGGAAAATAAAAGTTATATTGTAAAGGCATGGACTAAAGGGGAAGGGGGCTGAGTTATGCCGAAGATCCTTGTTGTCGATGATGAGGAACACATCAGGCTCCTTTATTCAGAGGAACTGAAGGAAGCCGGATACGAGGTCATCACGGCGGAGAGCGGTTATAAGCTTCTCGAGAAAATTGAAGAGGGAAAACCGGATTTGGTCATTTTGGACATAAAGATGGTTGACTACAACGGTCTGGACATCCTCCAGGACATCCGAAACCGTTTTTATGACCTGCCCGTTATACTCTCGACTGCATACGATACCTTCAAAGAAGACATGAAATCGATCGCAGCCGACTTCTACGTTGTAAAGAGCTTTGATTTGACCGAACTGAAGAAAAAAATCGCCATGGCGCTTGAAGCCAGGCTCCCCGGTTGACAAGCCCGCCCTGCAAGGGCCTGCCTGGTTCGCGAAATGGCGGTAATCGGCTGCTTTGGATCAGTATTCCGGAAAAGGCGCCTTATAAAAACCTCAAAGCCGCTCGGGACGCCCCGAGCGGCTTTTTTGTACTTCCTGTAAAGCCCGACAGGATTACGAGCTGCCTGCCTGTGTTACGGTAAAAGTCTGCCCGGCTATTGTCAATGTGCCGGTGCGGCTGGCAGTGGCGGTATTCTTGGAGACGGAATACGTGACGGTCCCGTCACCCGTGCCCGTTGCGCCGGATTTGATAGTTATCCAGGTTACATTGCTCGCGGCTACCCAGCAGCATCCGGATCCGGTTGTTGAAGTTACGCTCACTGAGGCCTCTCCCCCGGAATGGCTTGGGGATGCAGATGTCGGGGATATGGGATAGCTGCTGGGGACCGGACTGAATCCCTCGTATGCAATTGAAGACCATCCAAACTCGGCGCCGCCATTTTCGAAGCCTGACTGATTGGCGAGCTGGCTATAGGCTATCAGGAAGAACCCCGGCGTCGTTACGGTCCCCGGTACCGTTGTCCCCCAACCGGTGCCCCAACTGTTCTTCACGATGAAATACTGCTCGGCGTGGTTATAGCCGATGAGCTCAATGGCGTGTGAGCCTTCGTAAGTTGCTCCAGTGGTAACAGAATAAATGCCTCTCTTATAATAGTAGAAATCCGAAAAAACGTTCATATGGGCGACCAGCGGGCCATAAGTAGTAAGAGCGCTTTCCAACTGGGCGGGGGTAGGGTTGGTTGTGGTCGCCCATTGCCAGCACTTAATTGAGTAGGAGGAGGTCTGGTTTTGGTTTTGCCAGAACGAGCATAAGGCGTCGGTGCAAGGGCAAGGGGCGCTCTGACCGTGCTTAGGCCAATCAGCCCCTGCATAAGGAAAGCAGTTATAAAGTGGAAGACCGGTACTACGGATGAAATCGGCTGCCAGGTCTGAATGGCCACCGTCGCAGATTGCCGCAGTTCTGCAGGTTAAAAGTATCTGCGAGGAAAGACCGTTAGGATAGAGAGTCCTCCATCCAGTTCCCTTTGTACTCATCAGGTACTGTGATTCCAGAGCGGCAGTTGCCGCAAAGGCCCAGCAGCTTCCACAGGGGCCCTGATCTCTTATGGGGGTTACATAACCATAAGTACCAATAGCGGGGCCGGGTAGATTGTAATTCAAAGCCGCTGGTGGTGTTGGTCCCCCCGCAGGAGGTGTGGTTGAAGGTGCGGTGGCGCCTGCCGGAACGCGGGAAGGTTCCCTCAGGAGGCCAAGGCGCATCAAGCGCTCCTCCTCAGGGAGCTTTGAAATCGATGTCTCATCGGCCTGCCACTTGGCGCCACTGTCCTTGATCTGCTTTTGGACCGCCGCAAGTTCCTCCGGCGACGCGAGAACCGATGAACTGAAAAGGAACAGAAAGAAAAAACCCGACAAGAGCGCAAAAAGACTTTGGTCCCACCTTATTTTCGCCTTGTACATAGCAATTCTCCTTTTCATTCAATACGTTACCGGCAAAATTTAAAACACAATCGCAGCCGTTGAAATTTAAAACACAATCGCACTCCCGGCAATGGGGTTTCTTCACTTTACAGGTATTGACGAGAATCTTGATAGTTTAATTTACCTTAAGATGGTTGACTACAACGGTCTGGACATCCTCCAGTACATCCGGAACCGTTTTTATGACCTGCCTGTTATACTCTCGACTGCATACGATACCTTCAAAGAAGACATGAAATCGATTGCGGCCGACTTTTATGTTGTAAAGAGATTTGATTTGACCGAACTAAAGGAAAAAATCGCCATTGCGCTTGAAGCCAGACTCCCCGGTTGACAAGCCCGCCCTGCAAGGGCCTGCCCGGTTCGCGAAATGGCGATAATCGGCTGCTTTGGATCAGTATTCCGGAAAAGGCGCCTTATAAAAACCTCAAAGCCGCTCGGGACGCCCCGAGCGGCTTTTTTGTACTTCTTAGAAAGCCTGACAGGTTTGTCAGAATATAATACGGCCTCCCTGTGTCACGGTAAAAGTCTGCCCGCCTATGGTCAATGTACCGGTGCGGCTGGCAATGGAGGTATTTGTAGAGACGGAATACTTGACGGTCCCGTTACCCGTGCCCGAAGCGCCGGATACGATACTTATCCAGATTACATTGCTCGCGGCTGTCCAGGAGCATCCGGTTGGCGAAGTTACATTCACTGAGGCATTCCCCCCAATATAGCTTGGGGATGCGGATTTCGAGGATAAGGTATAGCTGCAAGGGGGCACGCCTGCCTGTGTTACGGTAAAAGTCTTCCCGGCTATGGTTAATGTACCTTGGCGGCTGGTGCCAGCGTTATTCGCAGAGACAGAATACGTGACGGTCCCGTTGCCCGTGCCCGAAGCGCCGGATACCACACTTATAAAGCTTGTATTATTGCTCACGGCTGTCCAGGGGCATCCGGACGGCGAAGTTACGTTCACTGTGGCGCTTCCCCCAGTATAGGCCGGGCTTGCGGATGTCGCGGATAAAGAATAGGTGCAGGGTGCGGCTCCCTGTGTTACGGTAAAAGTCTGCCCGGCAATGGTTAATGTACCGATGCGGCTGGTATCGGCGTTATTCGCAGCGACAGAATACGTGACGGTCCCGCTTCCCGTGCCCGATCTGCCGGATACGACACTTATCCAGCTTGCATTGCTCACGGCTGTCCAGGAGCATCCGGATATCGAAGTTACGTTCACTGTGGCGCTTCCCCCAGTATAGGTTGGGGATGCGGATGTCGCGGATAAGGAATAGGTGCAAGGTTCGGCTGCCTGCGTTACGGTAAAAGTCTTTCCGGCTATGGTTAATGTACCTTGGCGGCTGGTGCCGGCGTTATTCGCAGAGACAGAATACGTGACGGTCCCGTTACCCGAGCCCGAAGCGCCGGATACGACACTTATCCAGCTTGCATTGCTCACGGCTGTCCAGGAGCATCCGGACAGCGAAGTTACGTTCACTGTGGCACTGCCCCCAGTATAGGTTGGGGATGCGGATGACGCGGATAAGGAATAGGTGCAAGGTGCGGCTGCCTGAGTTACGGTAAGAGTCTGCCCGGCTATGGTTAATGTACCGACGCGGCTGGTGCCGAGTGTATTCGCAGAGACAGAATACTTGACGGTCCCGTTGCCCGAGCCCGAAGCGCCGGATGTGATACTTATCCAGCTTACATTGCTAACGGCTGTCCATGGGCATCCGGACGGCGAAGTTACGGTGACTGTGGCATTTCCCCCATTATAGGTTGGGGATGCGGATTGCGGGGATATGGAGGCATTGCTGCAAGATTCGGCTGCCTGTGTTACGGTAAAAGTCTTCCCGGCTATGGTTAATGTACCCTGGCGGCTGGTATTGGCGTTATTCGCAGTGACAGAATACGTAACGGTCCCGTTACCCTTGCCCTTTTTGCCGGATAAGATACTTATCCAGCTTGCATTGCTCGCGGCTGTCCAGGAGCATCCGGACGGCGAAGTTACGCTCACTGAGGCATTTCCGCCGGAATAAGTTGCAGAAGCGGAACTGGACGATAAGGAATAGGTGCAAGGGTCTGGACTGTATCCCGTGTATGCAATTGAATACCATCCAAACTCGGGGCCACCATAATTATCTCCCGTTTGCGCTCTTGTCATCTGGGCGAGCTGGCTATAGGCTATCAGGAAGAACCCCGGCGTCGTTACGGACCCCCCATTCGCGTCCGATGTCCCCCAACCGGTGCCCCAACTGTTTTTCACGATGAAATACTGACTGGCGTGGTTATAGCCGATGATCTCAATGACGTGTCCGCCCTCGAATACGTTCTGTTTTCCGTTCGAGAGTTTGACCGGCCCGAGATAGGAATAAATGCCTCCCACATAATAGAAGAAATCCGTATAGACGTTCATCGTGGTGACCAGCGGGCCATAAGTAGTAAGATAGCTTTCCAAAGCGGCGGCGGTCGGGGCGGTTTGGGGAGACACATATACCCAGCCCGTAATTGAGTAGGTCTGGCTTTGCCAGAACGGGCATGACGCGTTGGAGCATGTGTTGTCGGTAGCTGTATAAAGAAAGCAGCTGGCAAGTGGAAGACCCGTGCTCTGGATGAATTGTGATGCCTGATCTGGGTCGCCTCCCACTTCGCAGTTTCCCGCGTTGCTGCACGATAAAAGTATCTGCTCGGAAAGACCGCCGTTATAAAGACCGTCGTAAAGCACGGTAGGCGTAAGATTAGACCATCCAGCTCCGTTTGTACTCATCAGGTACTGTGATTCCAGAGCGGCAGTTGTCCCAAAGGCCCAGCAGCTTCCACAGTTGCCCTGATCTCTTATGGGGGTTACATAACCATAAGTATTGCCGGAGGCGGGTACATTGTAATCCAAAGTCGCTGGTGGTGTTTTTGTTGGTCCCCCCGTAGCAGATGTGGATGAAGATGCGGCGGCGCCTGCCGGAACGCTGAAGGACCCCTTCGTGAAGCCAAGGCGCATCCGCCGCTGGTCCGAAGGGAGCTGTGAAATCGATGTCTCAGCGGCCTGCCACCTGGCGCCACTGTTCTGGATCTGCTGATTGACCGCCGAAAGTTCCTCCGGCGACGCGAGAACCGATGAACTGAATAAGAACAGAAAGAAAAAACCCGCCAGCAGCGCAAAAAGACTTTGGTCCCACCTTATTTTCATCTTGTGCATAACAATTTTCCTTTTCAGGCAATACCTTTTGTTAAAATTGTAAACACAATCGCACTCCCGGCAAGGAGTTTCTTGATTTTACAGGTATTGACGAGAAGCTTGATAGTTTAGTTTACCTTCGCGATGTATTTTCTTTGAATAATGGTTCAAAGATAATCTTGCAACCCGTGCCGGTGGTGATATATATGCCTGATTCAAATTCGGTCCGGGAAGGATTTCAAAGGCCATGGGCATGGTCCGTACCCGCCTCAAATCCATGATAGCTGAGACGCTGGAGTCTGTTACAGGCAATCATGACCTGAAGGCGGAAATCAGCATTGAACTCGAAATACCCAGGAGCTCCGAGCACGGGGATTACGCCTCCAATATCGCGCTCGCTCTGAGCAGGCATCTGAAGCGCAATCCCAGACAGATCGCCTCTGAGATCGCCGCCAACCTTAATGATTCTGACTGCATACTCGATAAATCGGAAATAGCCGGGCCGGGCTTTATCAACTTTTTCATCAAGCCGGCGGCGTGGTATGGAATTATCCGTGAGATCCTGGACAATCCCCAAAAGTACGGAAGGCTTGAAATTGAAGGAGGTCCGAAGGTCCAGGTGGAGTTCGTGAGCGCTAACCCTACCGGGCCGCTTCATATAGGTCACGGCCGGGGGGCCGCCATAGGCGACGTGCTGGCAAACATTCTGCAGGCCCGCGGTTTCCAGGTCCAGCGCGAGTACTATATAAACGACGTCGGAAACCAGATGGACACTCTGGGCCGCAGCCTCTATTTTCGCTACCGGCAGGAGCTTGGCGAAAATATCGAGTTGCCCGATAACCACTATCGGGGTGAATACATGCGGGAGCTTGCCAGGGACTTCATGCGGGACCATGGGGACGGTTATGGCAGCACCCCTTTGGAGGATGCGTTCCCGGTTTTTGCCGGTTACGCCTCCAAACGCATCCTCGATGGAATTAAAGAAGACCTTGACGTCTTTGGGGTCCATTTCGACAACTGGTTCAGCGAGCGCGAGCTCCACAACAGGGATTCGATCAATAAGACGATTGAATACCTCAGAGAGCGCGGTTTTATCTATGAGGACCAGGGGGCGGTCTGGTTCAAGAGCACCGCATTTGGCGATGAAAAGGACCGGGTTGTGGTGCGGGCAACCGGCGCGAGCACCTATTTTGCCGCCGATCTGGCATACCACCGGGACAAATTCGAACGTGGTTTCGAATCGATTATAGATATATGGGGTGCGGATCACCACGGATATGTGGACAGGATGCGGGCAGGGGTGCAGGCTCTGGGGCGCGGGGAAGATGACCTGCGGATCGTTCTTGTGCAACTGGTAAACCTGTTGCGCGGGGGCGCGCCGGTGGCGATGAGCACCCGTGGGGGCGAGTTCGTCACGTTGCGTGAAGTTATCGATGAGGTCGGAAAAGACGCAACGCGCTTTATTTTTCTCACTCGCCGCACGGACAGCCCGCTGGATTTCGACCTCGAGGTCGCAAAAGCCCAGAGCAATGATAATCCCGTCTTTTACGTGCAATATGCCCACGCGCGCCTTTGCAGCGTCTTCGAAGTGGCGCGGGACCGTGGAGTTGAATTTGATTGGCGCTCGATAAGCGATGAGACGCTCAACCTCTTGCAGGTCCGGCAGGAATTTGAAATAATGAAGCTGCTCGGGGAATATCCGGAGGTCGTTTGCGAATGCGTGAGGTCCCTGGAGCCGCACTATATTGCATATTATCTGCACCAACTGGTGTCCCTTTTTCACAGCTACTACCATGACAACCGCATCCTGAGCGAGGATGCCGAACTGACCAAAGCCCGGCTTTGCCTCGCTTTGGCGATAAAAGAAGTTATCGGAAGCGCACTCATGCTTCTCGGGGTCAGGGCGCCTCAAAAAATGTAGGAAAGTACCAATGAATCGCCCGAAGCTTGTCGTCGTAAACACTGAGATGGACGAACACCCCCGCTCTTTTTGGGACGGCAGGGGATTCCGCTTCGACCTGAGCAGAAATAAACTGATTTTATATGCACTGAGTTTTGTTGTGTCCCTTTGTTTCATGTTCATTCTGGGAATTTTCGTGGGCAGGGGAGTTCCCGTGGTAAGGCCCGATGATTTTTCCGTGAAGGGCCGATTCCTGCGATTGCTGGGACTGGAGAAACAGACCGGCCAGTATTTCCCAAAGGCCGCCGCAACCTGGGAAGACCCCAGGAAGATGCTCGAATCGCTGAATTACTATGAAGATTTGACCCATAAAGGCGGAACGCCCATAGATGCTGCCCCGAAAGTAATAGAACCCACTCTGCCGGTCCCTGTGCCTGAACCGGCAAAAGAACCTGAAAAACGCGCAACAACATCCCGGGAGCCGGCCGAAAAACTATCTGCCCTCCAGCCGGACAAGCCCCGGACGGCTGGACTTGCCGCCGAGCAATACACGCTGCTCGTGGCCTCATTGAGACAACCTGACGCGCAGGTCCTGATCGAAAAATTGAGGGCCAGGGGATATTCGCCCCGCGTTGAGTCACTCGACCTCGGGGTCGCCACATGGACCCGCATCCTTCTAGGCTCTTTTCCCTCCCGCGAGGCCGCTATAATGTTTGCCGCTGAGTTCAACAGTAAGGAAAACCTGCAAGCTCTGGTCGTGAGCAGTTCGAAATGAGCGAGGAGCGGGGAGCGGGGGTTTGGAGTGCCCATTTCACCTTTGAAATTCGACCCGTCCCTTAATCGGTAGAGGACGGGGTGGACTTGGTGGACCGAGTGGACGAAGAGGGCAATGAGCGTTTTTCGGAACGCACGCGGTAGAGGCGTTCGGTAAAGCCACCCTCGGTTTCAAAGGGTGCCGCCTGAGCAGCGAACTGGCGGTCAAGCAGGCTGCACGCGACCGCCAACATCATAAGCATGGCATTGGCGGCGAGTTCGGGGTAAGCAGGAGTGGACGGCTCCTTCTGTCCACTTTGTTAAGACAGTCCATGATCGTGCTCTTCCCACACCCAGACTGCCACTTCATCAGCGGTGGCCACCGGAGGTCGATCAGGCTTTGCCTGCGGGGATTGTCATGATCCCAAAGCGGTAGTCCTCGCTGGCGAAGGAAATCCTCGCAGTCAAGCCGCAACTTTTCCAGACTGGCCCGCGCTGCGTTGGTGGGCTTGAGCTCAGTCTTTTTCGAGGTCCCCGAAGCCTGGCTTCCTTCAGCGATATTCTGCACACCTGACCGCGCGGCCTGTACCATAATCTGTTCATTCCACTTACCGGCTTTAGCCGGAAGTTGGTCATGGGTACGGCTGCGCTTTCCGATGTAACGGTCACAAAAACGCGCCGTGATGTCGAAAATCAGTTGCGCCACCTGAAAGCTCTTGAGTTTTCGATAGCCCCCATGCTTCGGGATTAACGATTCGTTGGCGGTCATATGATTCGTTCTCTCATGGGTGCAGATCGGCAGATCGGAGATCGCGGATGTCCGGCGAAAAGAGAACAGATCGGGGGGGCGTCCAGAGTATAGTGGGCCATGTTCGACAATCCTCAAAACGCCTTCGCAGGCGATTCGCATTGCTATCTTCTAATCTGAGCTTTTCCCCGGGTCTTCGGTCCTCCACCTTCCGTCCTCCGTCCCCGAGGGTTTTCCTTGACTTTTATTTGCGGCATCTTTAGAAATATTTGATTATCCTGAAATTTTGATGGTTATCGGGGAAAAGATGGAAAGTATTCAAGCCGTTAGAGGCATGAACGATATATTGCCCGACGAAGCCGGCTGGTGGCAAAAGGTTGAAAACGCGGCGCGCGAGGTGCTCGGAAACTTCGGTTACCGCGAGATAAGGACCCCCGTGCTGGAGAAGCTGGAGCTTTTTGCGCGCAGCATCGGAGAAAGCACAGATATAGTCGAAAAAGAGATGTACGCCTTCGAGGATCGCAACGGCGAACGGCTCGCCCTGCGCCCGGAGGCCACGGCTTCAATCGTGAGGTCCTATGTCCAGCATTCGCTCTACACCGATTCGGCCCTCCAGAAGCTCTATGAAATCGGTCCGATGTTCCGGCATGAACGTCCTCAGAAGGGTCGCTACCGGCAGTTTCACCAGATCGACGCCGAGGTTTTCGGAATAGACGGCCCTATGATCGATGCCGAAATGATGCACATGCTGAGCCTGTTAATGGACCGGATCGGCCTTTCCGGGCTCATCCTGAACATCAACACGCTGGGCTGTCCTGAATGCAGGCAGACTTACAGGGAAATCCTGAAGGATTTCCTGACTGCAAAAGGGGACCAGTTCTGTCCCGACTGCCTGCGCCGCAGGGAAACCAACCCGCTGCGCGTCTTCGACTGCAAGGTCGAAAGGTGCGGGGCCCTGCTCGAAAGCGCTCCCCTGCTGATCGATTACATCTGCGAAGATTGCCGCGCGCACTTCGAGGCGGTAAAGGATTATCTTGAAAAGCTCGGAACGCGCTATGCGGTAAACCCCCGAATCGTTCGCGGCCTCGATTACTACATGCGGACGACTTTCGAGGTGATTACAGACCGGCTTGGCGCCCAGAACGCAATCGGGGGGGGCGGCCGCTACGATGGCCTGGTGCGCGACCTGGGCGGACCCGACGTGCCGGCGATCGGGTTTGCAATCGGTATGGAACGGCTTATCATGCTGCTTCAGCAGGAGCATCGGGAACAGGTGCGCGCGCTTCAGGCGAACGTAACCGAGCAGTCCAGCACGTCTCAGGTGAACGTACCCGACGGTGTCAAAATAACTGAGCCGTCGCGCGCGCCCTTCGTTTTCATCGCCAGCCTGGGTGAGCAGCCGCGTGCGAGCGCTTTCGAACTCGTTCAGCAGCTTCGCGGGCGCGGTCTGGAGGCCGAAATGGACTACGAGGGGCGCAGCCTCAAAAGCCAAATGCGCCGTGCCGATAAATCAGGGGCAAGGTATGTTCTCATTTTTGGCGAAGATGAGCTGATGCGGCGCCAAATACAGTTGCGCGACATGCGGACCAAGACTCAGAGGGTATTGCCCCTGGACGATCTGGTTGAGTCGATGCTCCGGATTGATTCAGAGACAACTGAACGGTAGCTGGGGCAAGATAAATATCAGTCTGTTATAGAGACCTGTGTTGCAAAGGGAGGAAACCCTGGTGAATTTGTTTGAATCCCGGACCGGCAATGAACTTACAGAGGCTCAGGAAAGACCGGTTGCGCTCGACCAGCTTTGCGGATGGCGAAAGACGGCGGACTGCAACAGCCTGAGGGCTAAGAACGTCGGGGTGGAAGCCGTTCTGATGGGATGGGTGCAGAGGCGGCGTGACCATGGCGGGCTAATATTCGTTGATTTGAGAGACCGGGAGGGAATCACCCAGGTCGTCTTCGACCCGCAGATCAGTGAGGAGGCACATGAACGCGCAGGAGGCCTCCGGAGCGAGTATGTCATAGCAGCTAAAGGAAAGACGCGCTTTCGCCCTGAGGGAATGGTCAATCCAAAGCTGCCTACCGGGGAAATCGAAGTCGCGGCAACGGAGCTGCGTATACTCAACAGTTCTAAGACGCCTCCATTCCAAGTTGAAGACGACGTGGAGGCAAGCGAGAACATACGCCTCAAATACAGATATCTCGATTTGCGCCGCCCTAAGCTCTTTCACAACATGCTCCTAAGGCACAAAGTCGCCCAGTTGACGCGCGGCTACTTCAACGGGTTGGGCTTCATCGAGGTTGAGACCCCGGTGCTCACGCGCAGCACGCCTGAAGGGGCTCGAGACTACCTGGTGCCGAGCCGGGTCAACCCCGGAAAATTCTTCGCCCTTCCCCAGTCGCCCCAGCTTTTCAAACAGATTCTCATGATCGCCGGTTTCGAAAGGTACTATCAGATCGTCAAGTGCTTCCGTGATGAAGACCTGCGGGCGGACAGGCAACCTGAGTTCACTCAGCTCGACCTGGAGATGTCTTTTATACGCGAAGAAGACATTTTCGATACGATCGAGGGCTGGATTGATCGGATATTCCGCGAGCTGAAAGGTGTTTCTCTTGATTTCCCCTTTCCCCGCATGACTTACAGCGAAGCCATGGACCTCTACGGGACCGACCGGCCTGACACGCGCTTTGGCCTTCCGTTGAGCGAAGTAACCGGCATCGTTGCCGAATCCGATCTCCGGGTTTTCCGCCAGGCCGTTGAGGGGGGCGGGATTGTCAAGGCGCTCCGCGTGCCCGGCGGCAGGGACCTGTCAAGAAAAGAACTGGATGATCTTATCGATTTTGTTAAAATCTTTGGAGCGCAGGGCATGGCCTGGATCAAGATTCAGCCTGAGGGCTGGCAGTCCCCGATAGCCAAGTTCCTGCCTCAAGGCGTACAACGGGCGCTTGAGCAGAGCCTCGGCATAGAAACCGGAGACGTAATACTTTTTGTCGCCGATCAGCACAAGGTCGTAAATGACGCCCTGGGAAATCTGCGTGTTCGTCTCGGCCAGCAGTTGGGACTGATCAATCCGGGTGAATTCAATTTTGTCTGGATTACGGATTTTCCGCTCGTCGAATGGGACCACGAAGAGAAAAAGTACACTTCGGTCCATCATCCGTTTACCTCGCCGGTGGAATCCGATATTGGCCTTATCGAAACACACCCCGAGAAGGTGAGGAGCAGGGCATACGACCTTGTGCTGAACGGCATTGAGATTGGCGGCGGCAGTATTCGTATTCACCAGCAGGAGGTCCAGAGGCGGGTTTTTGAAGCACTCGGGATTTCGGCTGAGGAGGCGCAGGAAAAATTCGGGTTTTTGCTGGAAGCGCTTCAGTTCGGCGCCCCTCCTCACGGCGGAGTCGCCTTTGGACTTGACCGGCTGGTGATGCTTCTGTGCGGGGCCGGTTCGATACGCGAGGTGATCGCATTCCCCAAGACCCAGAAGGCTACCTGCCTGATGACCAATGCGCCCTCCGAGGCGGACGTCAATCAGCTTCTGGAATTGTGTCTAAAGGTTGAAAGCAACTCAAGAAAGTAATCTTATGGCTCGCTGGAACCCCAAAAAACGCGTGCTCGACCACGAAAATCCGGAGCTTCGGCGCCACAACGGTCAGGAATTGGACGAACCCAACCTGATGCGCGATATTTATCCGTACTATGAGGCGCCTCGCATTGACTTCGATCACAAGCTCCTGCCAATCGATCCGGCTGACGATATATTCATAACGGATACAACCTTTCGTGACGGCCAGCAGGCGCGGCCCCCGTATACGGTCAAGCAGATCGAGGCGATATTCGAGATGCTTCACCGGCTTTCGGGCCCAAACGGGGTCATTCGGCAGTCCGAGTTTTTCCTGTACACCGATAAGGACCGGCAGGCGTTGGAAGCCTGTCTTGCCAAGGGTTATGAGTATCCGCAGATAACCGGATGGATTCGGGCTGTTGAGGAGGACCTGGACCTGGTGGTCCAACTTGGTTTGAAAGAGACGGGGATTCTGAGCTCGGTCTCCGATTATCATATCTTTCTTAAGCTCAAGATGAACCGCAAGGATGTCCTTGAAAAATACCTGAAGATTGTCCGGGCCGCATTGGAAAAAGGTATCGCTCCAAGGTGTCATTTCGAGGACATCACACGCGCGGATATAGGCGGCTTCTGTATTCCGTTTGCCATTGAACTGATGCGACTCAGAGAACAGAGCGGCATAGATATAAAGATTCGTCTCTGCGATACGCTGGGCTTCGGCGTAACTTACCCTGGAGCGGCCCTGCCCAGGAGCGTCCCCAAGCTTGTGAGGGCGTTCATAGATGAGGCGGGGGTCCCCGGGCGCCTCCTCGAGTGGCACGGCCACAACGACTTCCACAAGGTATTGATAAACGCTGCAACCGCCTGGCTCTATGGGTGCAGCGGAGCAAACGGGACCGTGCTCGGGTTCGGCGAGCGCACCGGCAATGCCCCTATTGAGGGCCTCATCTTCGAATACATCGGACTAAGAGGCACCTCGAACGGAATAGATACAACCGCGATTACCGACATTGTCGAGTACTTTCAGTCGGAACTCGGCTATACAGTGCCTTCAAACTATCCATTTGCTGGTGAGGCGTTCAATGCAACCCAGGCCGGCATCCATGCCGACGGGCTGGTAAAAAACGAGGAAATCTACAATATTTTCGATACGCTGAAATTGTTGAAAAGGCCGATCAGCATCACCATAACGGACAAGTCCGGTGTTGCAGGCATAGCCTATTGGGTGAATCGCCGCCTGCGGTTGGATGGGGAGCGTCGCCTGGACAAGAGGCATCCCGGGATTCTCAAGATCTTCAAGCGCGTGATGAGCGAGTACGAAAAGGGGCGCAATACCTCTATATCCAATGATGAACTGGAGCGGTGGTCGAGACGATACCTGCCGGAGTATTTCATCTCTGAATTCGACCGGCTCAAGCAGCGCGCCTACGCTCTTGCCGCTCACCTTGTGGAAGAGGTCGTCGAAAGTGAAATGATAAGAAGCCTCGAACCGGAGCGCCAGGAGCCTTTGCTTCAGACTCTTCTTGAACTCAACCCGTTTATTCAGTACATCTATGTAACTGACAGGCAGGGGCGCAAGATTACCCGCAACATCACGCACATAGTGGATAAATCGAAGTACGAAGGCGCCAGGGTGGGAGAGGAGCTTTCCGATCGGCCCTGGTTTATAGAGCCGATGAAGGACGGAAAGGTGTATGTAACCGACTTTTACACTTCGCGCTACACGGGGGCGCTCTGCATAACGGTTTCCGCCCCGATCAGGGACGCGACCGAAGAGATTGCGGGGATACTCGGTATAGATATCCGCTTTGAGGACCTCGCTAAAATGGAGAAAAACGGCGAGCTCGGCAATAATTAGATTGTTGAATCGTGGTCCTCGGATAGAAACTCCGGGCACTTGGGGGTGCATCCGATATCCGGCAGTCTAATCCAGCAGAGGGGGGCCTGTGGATAGCGCAAAGATCCCAAAACTGTGGATTCTTGTCAGCTTATCCCTTTTGTTGGCCGCCTGTGCGGAGCATTACGCCCCTCCTGCACAGGTTGCTCCCGGACTGAAAACGCAAAAACCCTATCAGATAAACGGCATTTGGTACTATCCTCTTTCCAGCGCGGAGGGCTATGTGGAAGATGGCCTGGCCAGTTGGTATGGACCCGGGTTTCATAGTAAGCGCACCTCATGCGGGGAACCTTACAATATGTGGGCGGATACGGCGGCCCACAAGACGCTTCCCCTGGGAACCTACGTCAAGGTGACGAACCTTGAGAACGGCAGAACGACCGTCTTGAGGATTAACGACCGCGGGCCGTTTGTGGCGGGAAGGATCATCGATCTTTCCGCTAAGGGTGCTCAGGACCTGGGTTGCCGAATGAAGGGGCTGGCAAGGGTGAGGGTCGAGGCGGTTCAGTATGCGACCCCGCAAGTCGTGGGCAATGCCACATATTGGAAGGTGGACCCGGTTCCCTCGTTCCGCTTCGGCAGATTCGCCGTCCAGATCGGGGCCTTTCGCGATCAGGCTAACGCTTACAGGCTGAAGGAGAAAATGGCCGGAGATAACCGGACAATCAGAGTTACGAACCTGCCTGAAAGAGACGGCTTGTGGTACAGGGTGCAGATCGGTTCCTATCAGGACCTGGTTGTTGCCAAAGCGGAATTGGAGCGATTCAGGTCGAATGGATTTCCGGATGCTTTTGTCATCGCCGTTGAAGGAAATTAAAGGTGATCGAGGTCATTACTTATCCGTCGGATGAGGCGGAACTAAAGATTTCAGCAATCGCAGGGCGCAGGCCGGGGGCCGATCCCGTGCTGGAAGCAAGAGTTCTGGAGATAATCGGGGCGGTCAAGTCCGAAGGCGATGCCGCAGTGCTGCGCTATACACGCCGGTTTGACGCTCCCGGGTTGGAAGAGGGGCGGCTGTGCGTATCCGATGAGGAGATAGGCGCCGCATGCGGCCAGGTGGATTCGGATTTTGTGTGCATCATCCGGACGGCGATCCGAAATATCGAGGATTTCCACAAACAGCAGATACGGCACTCTCATTTTATAACCAAACCGGACGGGACATTCCTCGGGCAGATAGTGAGGCCGGTCAGGGCTGCGGGGATATATATCCCCGGCGGGCAGGGCGGCGAAACTCCGCTTATCTCCTCGGTCCTAATGAACGCAATACCGGCGCGCATCGCCGGGGTGCCGGACATCGCGATGGTTACTCCCCCCCGAAAGGACGGCAGTGTAAACCCTTATCTTCTGGCCGCTGCGCGGGAGGTGGGGGTGAACCGGATTTACAGGGCGGGCAGCGCCTGGGGCATTGCAGCCCTTGCCTACGGGACGAACTCGATCCCACCGGTTGATGTAATCGTTGGTCCCGGAAATATATACGTGGCGCTCGCCAAAAAGCTGTTATCGGGCGAGGTGGGGATAGATATGATTGCCGGTCCGAGTGAAATCCTGGTCCTGGCGGACTCGAGTGCAAGGGCGGACTATATTGCGGCGGACCTGCTCAGCCAGGCCGAGCATGACAGCATGGCAAGCGCAATCTGCATAACCACAGAAGAAAGCCTTGCCGGGGATATTTCGCTTAGCGTATCCAGGCAGTTGGCTTCGCTGCCCAGAGGCGAGACCGCAGCGGCCTCAATCGAGCGCTACGGAGCTGTCTTCGTAGTGCAGAGCGTGGATGCGGCTTTCGGACTTGCAAATCGCATAGCGCCTGAACACCTCGAACTGCACCTCAAAGATCCGCTTAACTGGCTCGGCAGGATTGAAAATGCGGGGGCGGTCTTTATTGGGGACCATACTCCGGAGCCTGTCGGAGATTACTTTGCCGGCCCCAATCACGTCCTTCCGACCGCCGGCGCCGCCCGTTTTGCTTCCGCGCTCGGAGTGGATGATTTTTTGAAAAAGACCAACGTGATTGCCTATTCGCGGGCCGCTTTCGACCGGGACGCACGCTCGATAATCCGCTTGGCAGAGCTCGAAGGGCTTACGGCGCATGCCGAGTCGGTGCGGATTCGGCTCAAAGAGGGGAGCAGGTAGCGGGGAGCGGGGAGCAGGAAGCGGGAAATTTGTTCCCTTTCATTCCGTTGGTAGCGCCGCCTTCCACGGCGGCGCATCAATTGGTTAATGATGAGAATGAGCCGTGGCGATGGTGGTTCGTACCTAAAGACCCTTTGCGTGATACGAAGAACGCCGCCGTGGAACTCGACGCTGAAGCGGGATTGTTGCACGGTGAGATCATTAACTTGAGCGACGTAGTAACCTTTCAGGGCCGCTCCATCGATGAGCTGCGACAAGCCTTTAAGGAATCGGTTGAAGACTATTTGGAGGCCTGCGCAGAGTTCGGAAAAGAACCGGAAAAGCCGTTTACGGGGCAATTCGTCGTCCGGGTGCGGCCGGAAGTGCACCACTAGGCTGTTATGGCTGCAAAGATTGAAAACAAAAGTTTGAATGCCTGGGTGGCGGAAAAACTGGAACAGGCTGCCTGTGGTCAACATTGTCATGATCATTAGGGTGATAAGGCGGTGTTCCATTGCCCCTTTTTCCCGACTGACTCACATCAACCGACCTCTTGGGCTCCGCCCCCGGATAACGAGTTATCCAGACCACCCGCGATACGTACAGTGTTGTATCTTGTCCATATTCCAGAACAGCCCCTTCGGTCCGGCGCGGGTTCGCACCTTGATTTGAACCCGCGAAACTGGACAAATGACGGATGTGTATAGGATAGGGCTATGGAAGCCGAAGAGACAAGACAACAGGATGATTTCGTCAGCCTCTAACGCCGCGCCTTCAAAAAGTTCGGTAGCCGGGCGCTGTGGAACGTCCGTGAGCTTGAAGACCCGAACCCTAAAGACGCCTTGGTGGTCGCACGCTATTTGCGCGTTGAGGGCAATCTGGCGGCGCGGCTTTTGGCAGAACGGATTGAAAGGGTCTGTCATGCCGCTCACTAGTAGAGAAAAAATCAACGTTGTGAGATAGAGCTTGAAAATCCACCTGAATCAATTAGAATTATTTGGAATCAATCTGAACGAAGGAGCGTGTGAATGCCTAAGACAATCACTTTGCGGCTGAGTGATGAGATCTACGAAAAATTCAATCGCGTTGCCGCTGAGGACAATCGAAGTATCGCCAACCTAATAGAGACCCTTGCTTTGAGAAAGCTCGATGAGGAAATCTTGGCCGACGATTTTGAAATGCAGGAAATATTCTCAAACGCCCAACTGCTTAAGAAGCTCGAAAAGGGCCATGGCGATATAATCATGAAAAAAGGCAGGATGGTTGGGTAAATTCAAGATATTTGAGACTGATCAATTTCTTCAGGACCTGTCGCAGGATTTCAAGGGACAGGGCGAAAGGATTGCCAAAAAACTCAAAGATCACGTCTATCCTCAACTCAGGGACAACCCCTATTTTGGAAAGAACATCAAGAAACTTAAGAATTACCAACCTGAGACGTGGCGGTATAGAACTGGCAGTTATCGTTTCTTTTACGAAGTCGACGAAAAAGAGAGCATTGTCTACATGTTGGCTGTCGATGCCCGCAAGGATAGCTATAGATAAACATAAAGCGGATAATCTGTTTCAGATCATCAGGCATCTACAAGCCCACGAGGGAATCCGCTTGGAAGTGGGGCCGTGTTAGCCTGACGTTTCTGCCTGCACCCATTCAAGGTATTGCGGCAGTCCCTGGGCGACGGGAAAGGATATTATTTCGGGAACTTCATAGCTGTGCAGTTCTTTGACCCTTTTCTGGACGGCCTCGAACTGTGAGGTCCTGGTTTTGATGATTATAAGAAACTCCTGTTCGTCGTAAATTTTACCTTTCCACCGGTAAATTGACCGTATGCGAGGCACTATATTGGCGCAGGCCCCCAGGCGTTCCTCGATAAGGGTTCGTCCGATGGTCTCAGCTTCCTCTGCGCTTCCGGCGGTTACCAGGACGATGGATATTTCGCTCATTGCGCACACCTCAGGCAAAAAGGCCCATAGTGGAGTCCAGTCCCAAAAACGATGAGATTTTTTCAAAATTACCGGCCCAGTTCTACGAACAGATAATCAGGGATGTCTCCACAGCAACCTGGGTCCGTATTCTGGCCTCGGATCCTATTTTAAAAAAGGGGGTTTTGGAAGGGTTTTCCCTTCAGCCGGGAAAGTTTTCCAGGATGCTCTACCAGCCCCAGATAATGAGCCGCCTTCGCCGAGAGCTTCAAACGGATAAGATCTTTTTCGAAAAAATCTTCGCCGAATGGAAAGAAGAACAGTCGGCTACAGTTTCCTACCTTGCGATGCTCGACAGTGATTTTATGGCCGAGAACCGGTGGAAGATAAGGGGCCTGATCGGCCCGGCGCGTTTTTGCATCGGCCTTTACGCACTCGGTCTGTTAAACAGCCAGTGGGTCATGGACGCGGTCCTGGAAGACGACTTCTGGTCGCAACCCCCGGATGTGAGTCTTTTTGACCTTCTCGCCCCCACTTTGTCCGTCTGGGGAGAATTTGTCGAAAAACATCCCGACCTGTCCAGAGAATTTCTTGAAAGCAAAGCGGGCAACGGTTTCTTCTTCGATTTGGAAGAGGATCAAACCGAACAAAGGACCGGCCGCGCCCCGGAATTGAGGGAGCCGTTCGGGAAAGTCGAGAAGAAGCTGAAAAAGACTCAGTTGGAGTTGATTCGTGCGGGTGAGCAGGTGAACAGCCTGAGGAGGGAAAACGAAAGTCTCAGGAAAAAGATACGGGAATGTGAGACGGAGTTCGAAAACAAGCTGAGTGAATCGCTTAACCGGACAAGAAGGGAGTGGTTCGAACGCTATCAGTACCTCGACAAAGAAGGGGCGGTCAAGGAAGCAGAAAGGCTCGAATCTGTTCTCCAGAGGACTAGGCGGGCGCTTGAATTGCAGAAACGGGCCGATGAGGAATACGGCCTGATCTCCGATATAAGGGCAAAATTGCTTGAAATCGATCTCTCGCTGGACCACATAGAGGCCGTATACGCCGGTTCCCTCGTGGTTCACAAGGAAGTGGAGAAGGTGAAAGAGGCCCTTGTGAGCGAGAAAAACCGTCTGCTGAAGCTGCCTGGAATCCGGAAAGTTATCGGGGCTCACCATGCGGGCGGAAGTGAAATCGTCACCCGAATCAACCTTCTCGATCCAATCCCCGGCAATTTGCCTGAAATCAACAAACTGCTTAAAATGGCCGGCGCTCTTTCGGAAATCGGTCTTGTCAGCGACCCGGCTCATGTGGAGGAAGCCGTGGAGCACAAGAAACGGCAAATCCTGGAGCGGCTTTATTCGCAGTTTGAACCGGGGAGGGAAGATCGGCCGCCCGAGACCCGATTCCAGCGCCTCGAGGAGTTCATTAGCGCCGGCCAGAGCAGTCGTTATGACCTGTTCATTGACGGATACAACGTGTTACTACGGGTGCACGGAGCAGACGGGCATTTTCCCCGCATGGACTTCACACAATTCAGGGAACAGTTCATCGAGGCTGTCGCGGCCAAGAGCAGGTATTTCGCCAAAGTCTATCTGGTATTTGACGGAGTCGAGGATTCGAGGGACGTTCAGGCCAATGTCCAAATCATCTACGCGGATAAGACCAAAAGCTCGGCCGACGCTGTTATAATAGAAAGGATCAGTGCAAGAAAAGACAAAAATATCCTGCTCGTTACGGGAGATGAGGAGATCATTTCCGCTGTTCAGGACAGGATTTTCGCCTTGATCGATGTGGTAGCTTTTTACATGTTTCTATTTGAGTAGCACAAGATTTCCAATGGCTGAGTTAAAGAAAAAAACGGTCGTGCTGGTTTCAGGAGGGGTCGATTCGACAACCTGCCTGGCGATCTCCCAACACGAGGGCTATGAGTCCTTCGCGCTCAGCTTCAATTACGGGCAGCGCCACAGGGCAGAGCTTGAGGCGGCCAAACGGGTCGCAAAGGCGCTTGGCGCAAGGGATCATCTCATTTTGGACCTTCCCCTCGATGCGATAGGCGGTTCTGCACTGACATCCGGAATCGAGGTGCCCAAGGATGTTCCGCTCGAGGAGATGCAGAGCCGAATCCCGGTCACCTACGTGCCCGCCCGGAACACGGTTTTCCTTTCACTGGCCCTTGCATGGGCGGAAACGCTGAAGGCCGCCGATATTTTTATAGGTGTGAATGCCCTGGACTATTCGGGATATCCCGATTGCCGGCCGGAATACATTGAATCTTTCGAAAAAATGGCAAACTTCGCCCTGAAGGAATGCGTCGAGGGTAGAATGCGCATTCGCATCCATACGCCTCTCATTAAAATGACTAAGGCGCAGATCATAAAAAAAGGAGTGGAACTCGGGGTCGACTTCTCGATGACCCACTCCTGCTACGATCCCGATTCAATTGACAGGGCATGCGGGAGGTGCGACAGTTGCATCCTGCGCAGAAAAGGTTTCGCCGAAGCGGGCATAGCTGACCCGACGCTATATGCGCCATGAATGAAATGGACTGAAAATGGCCCCTGATACCACCAAATTTACCCAGCTTGGAAAAAGAGCAAAGATAGCCGGGACCCCGCAAAAGGCGATCCTGGAGACATTTCAAAACGCACATCCGGGTACCGACTATGTGGTTCGCCTGAGCGCCTCCGAGTTTACTACGCTGTGTCCCATAACGGGCCAGCCCGATTTTGCCGCAATAGTGGTGGATTATGTTCCATCCGATCTATTGGTGGAAAGCAAATCACTGAAGCTGTTTTTGGGGAGCTTCCGCAACTATGGCACGTTTCACGAAGATTGCACCGTCTACATCCATGATCGCCTGAAGGAGGCCATGTCGCCAAAGTTTATCCGGGTGATCGGCATTTGGAATGCGAGGGGCGGAATCGCCATAGATGTCGTAGTCGAAAGCGGCATTTTACCCCCATCGTGTACTGTTTTGCCCCTGGGCAAGACATGCTGCCGGGGGGCAGGGGTTAGCTCCGGTTAACTTTTGGCCCGGTGGCTCTTCGTTTCGCAAACCTGCACACGTGTGTTAATTTATAATATGAAACTTTCCTTCAGCACTAATGCGTTCGTCAGGTTTTCGGTCCCCGAGGCAATCGGAATCATTGCCAAAACCGGGTATTCGGGCGTGGAAATCCTTGCCGATGTCCCACACCTCTATCCATTCTCGACAACGGGACCCGAGCTTGACGAAGTTGCCGCTGCGCTTAAAAAAAACCGGATCGAGGCAGCCAACATAAACGCCAATACCGCTGTCGGCTATTACGGGGCGAAGTTCTGGGAGCCTCTGTTCGAGCCGTCGCTTGCCAACCCCGATCGGGACGCTCGAAGGTGGCGGGTCGAGTTCACGAAAAAGTGCATAGACATGGCCGCTGGTCTCTGCTGCCGGAACGTGAGCGTGACTTCCGGGAGGATGGTCCCCGGCGTGAAGCCCGAGAAATCGTTGGCGTTGCTTAAGCAGTCGATCTTTGAGATAGTCGAATACGCCGCTGCCAGGCATGTCCGGGTGGGCATGGAATATGAGCCGGGGCTTCTTGTCGAACGGGCGGAAGAGTTGGCTGTTTTGATCCGGGAAGTCGGCGCGGAAAACTTCGGGGCCAACCTCGACTTTGGCCATAGCCATCTTGCCGGGGAGGCGCCGGTTGATGTGGCGGAGAGGCTTGCTTCAAAGATTTTTCATATTCACCTCGAGGATATCAGCGGCCGAAAGCATTACCATCTTATTCCCGGAGAGGGGGACATCGACTTCGAAGACATTTCCCGGGCGCTGGCCGGCATAGGATATGAAGGGTTCGGGACAGTGGAGCTTTATACCTTTCCGGAAAACCCCGAGCAGGCGGCAAGAAAAGCCTTCGATTATCTTAGAGATGTATTTTTGAACCGGATCGTGAAATGAAATTTGCTTTCAGCTCAAACGCGTTTCTCCAATGCACTCTTTCGGAAACCATTTCCCTTCTTGCCGGCATCGGCTACGAGGGAATTGAAATTATGGCCGACGTCCCTCATGCCTACCCGCTTTATTTCACCGGTGAGGACATAAGGCAAACCAGGAAGCTCCTGGCCGAAAAGCGCATTGAAATCTCGAACATGAATGCCTTTATGCACAATGCCGACGGCGACACTTACCACCCTTCGTGGATAGAAATAGACCCGGCCCAGAGGGCAAGAAGAATTGAATACACGCTCAGGTGCATCGACCTGGCTGAAAAGCTTGGCGCGCCGCACATCTCTACAGAACCCGGCGGACCCCTGGAAGGGATTAGCCGCGAAGAAGGGATTCGGCATTTTCTTGACGGCCTAAGAGCCGTGGAGGGCAGAGCGCGCCGGAAGGGAATAAAGATACTGATCGAGCCCGAACCAGGGCTTCTTATCGAAAACAGCTCTGAATTTTTGGAGATTTACAAAAGGCTCGACCCGGCGGTTTTCGGCCTGAACTTCGACATCGGCCACTTTTTCTGCGCAGGTGAGGACCCGTGCGCCCTTGTATTGCAGCTAAAGGATTGCGCGTCCCATTTCCACCTTGAAGATATCGACTCTTCACGAAGGCATCACCATCTTATGCCGGGCGAGGGGGCCATAGATATTCCTGGCGTACTGGAAACCATAAAGAATACGGGGTTTGCGGGTTACGTAACGGTGGAGCTCTATACCTATTCGCAAAATGCAGAGGAGGCTGCAAGGCGCGCCTTCAGATACCTGAGAGACTGGAGAGAAAAGATTTGACTGTCCGGCATCTGTTTGCTATTTTGCTGATAAATCAGGCATGAAGCTTGGGGAATTTCCGTAAAGCATCACTCAGATTCTGGCGCAGGAAGGCCAAATGCTCGTGCAGAGCTGCTTGGCCTTTTTTATTTTGCGAACCGGGAAACGAATCGCGCTCATACGGGCATCACGCCTTTGGAGGAGAACGATTATGCACATGGCCGACGCTCTGATCTCACCGGCTGTCGGCGGCGTAATGCTGGTTGCAACGGCAGGACTGACAGTCTATAGCGCCAGGAAACTCAAGGAAGAAATCGATGACCGGAAAATTCCCCTGATGGGGGTTTTGGGCGCTTTGGTTTTTGCCGCCCAGATGATCAATTTCACCATTCCCGGAACAGGCTCAAGCGGGCATCTCGGAGGCGCAATGCTTCTGGCCGTCTTGCTCGGACCGTATGCAGCCTTTCTTACCATGGCCTCGATCCTGACAATTCAGGCCCTGTTCTTTGCGGACGGTGGCCTGCTCGCCCTCGGCTGTAATATCTTCAACATGGGATTTTTCCCCTGTTTCGTTGCTTTCCCATTGATCTACAAAAAAATTGCCGCAAACAGCCCGGAGCGGAAACGAATCCTTGCGGCCGCCATGGCCGCCTCGATTATAGGCCTTCAATTGGGGGCTTTGGGGGTTGTGACGGAGACTTTTTTTTCAGATATTTCCGAGCTGTCTTTCAAGACTTTCGTATTGCTGATGCTTCCCATACACCTGGCGATCGGCATTGTCGAGGGCTTCGTTACGGCCTCTGTTGTCAGTTTTGTAACAAGGACTCGCCCCGGAGTTCTCCAAATGGCGGCCGAACCCTCAAGCAGCAAACAAATTTCGATCAAACCCGTATTAATTACACTGCTCATTATTGCCGCCTTAACGGGCGGTTTTCTCTCATGGTTTGCTTCCGCAAATCCCGACGGCCTTGAATGGTCGATTGCCAGGAGCTCCGTGAACAAGGTATTGCAAAGCTCCGAGAACGGGATACACGCCCTGTTGTCCGGAGTGCAGAAAAAAACAGCCGTTTTTCCCGATTATAATTTCAGGAAAGACAAGACAGAGGAGTCCGCGAAAAACGAGAGTACACAGGGCAAACAGGACGCCTGGCCCTCGGTAAGTGCGGGGACCTCCATTTCAGGGCTTCTGGGAGGGGCAATGTCGCTTGTCCTTGCCTGCCTTATCGGATTTGGGATAAGGACCTTCCAGAGAAGAAGACCGAATAAGGCGCCCCGCTGACAGCCCAGCGCGATTGAAAGACACATCGAGTGGGGCGCCTTCCGCGCTACGCGGGGTACCTTCCGCCTAAAGGCGGTAAATTGAATGACCAGATTATCGCTAAGGGGTGCGCAATAGAAATGATATTCTTCTGCTCAGTGTCTTAAATAGTTTCTCATACGAGTGATGAAATGGGAAGCATAGAGTCTTCATTTTTCGATATAGGCCACCTCGATGCTCTTTCGAGCCAAGATACCCCGATCCACAGAGTCGATCCTCGCGTAAAGGTATTGACCACCATCTATTTCATAGCCGTTGTCCTATCGTTCAATAAGTACGATCCGGCCGGACTTGCGCCCCTGGTCATCTATCCCATGGCCATTATGACAATAGGGAACATTCCGTTTTCGTATATAATGAAGAAATTACTGATTGCATCCCCGTTCGTTCTCTCTGTGGCACTGTTCAATCCTATACTGGACCGCAGTCCTGCCCTTGACCTGGGACTCTTTAGCGTCTCCGGAGGTTTCGTGTCGTTTGCATCCATTGCGGCAAAGTTCGTGCTCACAGCGAGCGCAGGGCTGGCATTGATTGCCTGTACGGGGTTCGATTCGATTTGTTCGGCCCTGTCAAGAATGGGTGTCCCCGGAGCTTTCACCAATCAACTGCTCTTTGTGTACAGATATATCTTCGTGTTGGGCGAAGAAGCCGCGCGTATGGTGCGGGCGAGGGCCCTGCGCTCATTCGGCAATAAAGGACTGGGGATGGGCGTTTACGGCAGCATGATCGGGCAGTTGCTTTTGCGGACCATGGACAGGGCGCAAAGGATACATCTCGCAATGCTGTGCAGGGGATTTGACGGAGAAATCCATCATGTGGCGTCATCAAAAATACGTTTATCGGACTTTTTCTTTTTGGCAGGGTGGAGCGGCCTGTTTACACTGCTTCGTTTATACAACTTCCCCGCATGGCTAGGCCAGGAACTGGGAAGGCTGATATGAGCCATCATATAGTGGAGGTAAAAGAGCTCAAATTCTCTTATCCCGATGGGACACCGGCGCTGAACGGTGTGAATTTTCGCATAACTCACGGCGAATCCGTCGCGCTGGTCGGAGCAAACGGGGCTGGAAAATCAACTCTTCTTTTGCATTTAAATGGATACCTCACCCCGCAGGAAGGCTCAGTCCGGATAGGCGATATGCCAATAACAAAAAAAACACTTAAGCAAATCCGCCAAACAGTAGGGATGGTTTTTCAAGACCCGGATGACCAGCTTTTTTTGCCCAGGGTCTATGATGACGTGGCGTTCGGTCCAACGAACCTGGGCCTGCCGCCCGATGAAGTTAAACAAAGGACACTGAACGCCCTGGCGCTTGTCGGGGCCGGCCATCTCAAAGACAGGCCCCCTTACAAACTGTCCGCCGGCGAAAAAAGAGCCGTTTCAATCGCCACCGTTCTCTCGATGTCCCCAAGCATCCTGGTCATGGATGAACCCACATCCAATCTTGATCCGAAAGCCAGGCGGCAACTGATACACCTGCTTTCGGAGTTCGATCACACGAAAATCATAGCCACCCATGATATGGATATGGTTCTTGACCTGTGTTCCAGGGCGATAGTCTTGAGAGGCGGCGAGGTTGTAGCTGATGGAGCCGCGCGGGATATTCTCAACAACCGGGACCTGCTGGATGCAAGCGGCCTGGAAAAACCCCTCCGCCTGCAAGGCTGTCCTATATGCAGTATTTCAGATGCCGGATGAGTGGATTGTCACAAATATCCTGACAATCATCTTGACTCCCCCCTAAGCGGAATACCAGTCAATAACTCAGGTGCAACCGCAGGCCGTATACCGCGACAGGACCCCTGTCCCTGTTATAGCCGGGGTTTTGAATGAACTGAAAGTCGGGACTGAGTTGAACGAACCTGCAAATCTGAATTCGGTAATATATTTCCAGGGTCTGTTCTAAACCATAGTTCAGCGCGCCGTCTCCAAGCAGCATGCCGATCCCGCCGGCCTCAAGGTAGTCCTTGTGCGAGCTTGACAGACCATTAACTCCATAGGCGACACCCAGGCGGTCGTCGGGCCTCTTCCAGCTTATCCCGCTTACCTGAGCGCCGAGGCTCGCATGGCGGTCGCATTCTACATAGGCCCAATTCTCGTGATTCCCGTCGTTCCAGCCGATGCGCCCGAAAATGCCTGTTTCCCCATCGTCAGCCAGCGGCTGTTCGAAATTCAATCCAAAACCGTATTTGGTGCCGCCGGGCTTCTCAACGAGCAGAAGATCGGGCACCGTGGAGGTGGCGCGTCCTAACGCCAGCGCTTCTTCATAGCTGCCCATCCGTCCCTTATTGAAGTACGAGAGAAAGCGGACTACCGTGCCGGCGTCATTGGGCTTCACCGTGAGTTCGAGGTTGTATCCAACTTCGTTCATGTCAAAATAATCGAATACCGCACCGTTCTGCGTATTAGGCTCCATAAAGACCCCGAAGGCCAGTCTCCATCGCGGCTGGAACAGGGATGTGACAATCCCGACGCTGTAGCCCCTGGTATCCGCGGCATAGTCCCACGCAGTATTGAACAGGAAATCATAATTAAGGAATTGTGTGCGGTTATTGTTCGCGTAACGGTTTTGGTCAAAATCGTCCGTTAAAGCCAGCCTCCCGACTTTTATTTCCCATCTGCCGACAGGCTGCTCTCCCGGAAGTTGGTCCATAGCCCGTTCAACCTTCTCGGTTTCAGAGGAAAGAGGGACAAAGTATCTGAAATAGTAACGCGCCAGATAGGGGACCTTTGGCAGGTTCGAGGATCCCGCTCTTACGACGTCGCCGTTTACATACCCGCCGAGTCCCACGCCGTTGCTGACCCCGTATCCCTGGAACAACTCGACATCGAGGTAGGCCTGCAGCCCCGGGGCCAATTGTGCACCCAAATACACTCCGTACGCATGGGTGATGTCCTGCCCTTCGCCGTTTCTAAAACTCAGGCTGTTAGCCCCCTGGTATGGACTGTGAAAGGCAGGCATGTACTGATACACGCCATTGAATTGCAGCCCCAGCAGCTTGGGCCACGCGGATTCCAACCAGGGACACTCGGCATGCTGCGGCTCGGCAGAGTCCTTCCCTGGGGCCGGACCAGCGCCTTCAGAGGGTCCGGTTTTGATTCCTGCCTGCTGGTCCGGTTGGAGCAGAACGGTTTCGGCGGATTCCAGGCGTGATTCTTCCGCCGTACAGGTGAAGGGAAACACAAGACAAACGAAAACCAGCCCAATTGCAGCACGCTTCATCATAAGACCCCCAACTTCCCCCTCGGGAAATATGAGCAAAGTCAATGAGCATCGATCAGGTCTCCTGGCTCACGTTCATCCTACTCACCGCGCCTTCCCATCACGCCTTGGGCATGACAGTGACAATTCTGCGGCTTTCGTCCCGATCACAGTCGCGGGGCGGCGGAAGACTTGCTCTTCCTTCCCTCAATCGATGCCCGATAAAAGCTCAAATGCCGGTTGCAAGGTGGTTGGCTTTGTCCTTTGGGGGAAACAAACCCCGAAAAGAATAACCCGCTGCAAATCCACCTGCTGCGCCAGCCAATAAAAACAGCAAAAGAGGCAAGTCCCCATGTTCGATGTTGATCAGGGGCTCATGTGGAGGGCGGTTTGCCTCTATAGCAAACTTCTCTACTACCGATTCATCAACCCCGGCCCATTTTGAATCGGAGGTCCGCAGGCCGATATACATGCCCAGAGCCAGTAAAATGATGAGGCCGCTTGCAAGCCAGATTTTTTTCATAAATCCTCCGACTAAACCGCAAAAATTTTCAGCAATTCGGGCCTGCGCGTCAGTATGAACCTGTAGGCGCCTACACACAGAAATCCCTCGAGAATTCCAAGCGGGACCTGGGTGGGCACGAATGCCAGAAGCACCGTAAGAAAAAATTTACCGAAGGGAGCAGTACCATGTAGAGCGGTAGCGAGTTGAAGAGAAGTGACACTATATGTGGCCCAATCTGATAGAAGACCGCAAAGGAAAGCAGCAATCCACCATCTGCCGGTCAGCCGTCTGACCAAAATGAATATGCCGTAGCCTGCAAAAGCGCCGGCGACCCCCATTGAGGCAATATTTGCGCCGAGAGTGGAAAGCCCGCCATGAGCGAGGAAAAGGGCCTGCAGCACTAACGCGACGCTGGTCACAACAACCGTGAGCAGCGGGCCGATAAAAATGGCGGCAATACCCGTACCGCAGGGATGCGAACAGGAACCCGCCGTAGGTACGGGAATCGGCATACATGAAATTATGAACACAGCCGCCCCTACCAATCCGACCATGGGCTTGAGGTGCAAATCCTGCTGCCCCCGCGTGTTCAATTCACGCAGCCCCAGAAAAAGGAACGGCGCAGACACGGCAAACCACAGTAGTGCCCACTGCACCGGCAGGATTCCCTCTGTGATGTGCATCGCGTATGCCGGAACGGCCGGCAGCACGAGCAATGACGTGAATACAAGAATTAGCGTGATGGAGCGGTGCTTGGTCTTCATCCCTGCCTCCCGTAAATTGGTGATCATCCGCATAGCCGCACTGGGGCTCCTTGCGATTCGAACCTGTCGAGGACGGCATTATAATCTGCCGTCATAAACAGAACCTGTTGCATTCCTCTGGTGAGCAGGCTCCACCATCCATGAACGGCGTCCTCCTCCGTGATTGCCACGCAGACGGCTGTGACTCCCAAAGACCGGGCTTTCCGGATCAGATCCGCCGCTGCTTGCAGAGGGACATCTTCTTTTCCTTGTGTGATATACAGAATCATGCCTTTCTTCATCGAAAACCTCCATTGTGTGAGCCGTGTGCCTGGAAGCTGTACCGCCTCCAGGCACTGGAAAGGTTTGTTAAAAAGTCGAGCACCGTAGAGTGCTGCACCGGAGCCCGGATAGGGTCGAAGGACCATTCCGCGAGTTGCGGCCTCCCGGAGTGGTTGTGGAGTGGTGTGACGCGTTGAGAAGAGGAAATCTCATGGTGCTCCAGCCAAAAAAAAATCCCTAGAGCAAAACGCCCTAAGGATTGCACCCTGTTTACTTGATCCTTATGCCGGTTTACCCGATATTTCCGCGTACGGGTTCACCAAACGGCATCAGGCAGGTCTTCTGGCTCACGGATCACCCTACTCTCCGGTCCTTCCCATCTCGAAAAGACAGTGGTTTCACCGGATTTCGTCCCCGTTTACAGCGGCGGGACCGCTCCCGATTTTAACGGGATTCCCTATTAAACTTTTCTGTACCTGATGCTAAAAAGCTATGTGGCATTCCTTGTACAATTTATTCCAAACGCTGTCAACGGCATATCTCAATGCAACAGCGCCTCGTCTTTAGTATTCGCAAGCAATTAGCTCCAACATTACGATTGTGTAAGGACGAATCGAATCGGAAGAAGGGCCCTGCAGGCAAGGGGTTTACCATCTCTTTTGGCAGGAACGAAACTCGAATCCTTAACGGCCTTGACCGCTTCCTCATCGAACCCGAACCCGGCCTTCTTCAGTACCACAATTTCAAGTGGACGGCCTTGTTCGTCGATGGTAACGCGCAGAAGAACGGTTCCCTCTTTTTCGAGCCTTTTTGCCAACGCCGGGTAACATGGCACGACTTTGTGCAGGAAACTGGGGCCGTCCGCAGATCCAAAAGTCCTCTCCAGGGAACCGTTGCCGCCTGAGCCATTGCCGGCCCCTCCGGGAGGTCCGTCGCCGGAAGAAGCCGCAGTGCCTGCGCCGGTTCCGGCGATCTTCCCCAATCCCTGCGATGGTGAATCCGGGTTGCCGGATTCTGCGGGATCGAGTTGAGCCGAGGGCTTGATTTCTTCATGCCTATCCGAAGCAGTACGGGGTTTTATAATCTTCTTCGGATGGACCGCCTCGATATTTTTCCTCTCTGGCGCCGGCAAGTCCTTCTGTTCCTGGGGTAGATGTGCGCTTGGCAGTTCCCGGCTCTGTTTCACCGCAGGTCCCAAGGGTCCTTCCAAGCCCGATCCGGCTGCATTTGCGTCACCATCCAGAGAAACGAGCTGCACTTCTATCCATTTATGGCTCTGGACTTGAGGTTTAGGTGAGTACCAAAGCAGACAGGCAAGAGCTGAGTGCAGAAAAAGCGCCAATGCCAGACTCGACCATGTCTTGCTGCCGAAAAAGACTGGGACCCGGTTGCTCCACGGCGCAGAAACAATGTCTTCCGGATCATCCGATCTGGTAAGATCTATCTCACAGTCTGCAACGTCCAGGGCTATCGAGTTAATTGCAGCCTCCTGTATAACCTCTTGTATAACCGTTTACCGCAGAGCTTGAGCAGAGAGACGAATTCCACCGCAGAGCTTCCGGCTTTAGCCGGAAGCTCTGCGGTGGACGCTTGCGTCTATCAAAACCGCATAGTCAACGCAACGCGGACAGTAAACGGCTCGACCGGGTGGAACACGTCGCCGCTTACAGCCGGACCCGTTGGCGTCAGCCGATACTGGTAATAGTAGTCTATATCGCTGGCTTTCGCATTGAGAAGATTGAAGATATCTCCCTCAATCGACCATGTCTTGTTGAACTTGTAGCTGAGGTTGTAGTAAAGCAAAGCGGTGCTGGGAGAACGCTCAGTACCGTCCTGGGTCAGATAGCGAGGTCCGAAATACCGCAGCCGCAGGCTGGTGCTCCAGCCTTTCACATCATGGATGGTGATGCCCGAGGAAATCACTACACCGGCCGCTTCGGGGACGTAATCGCCCCCCACCGGATTGCCGAGGAAATGCGCCGACGAGGCGGCAAAATCTGCGTCGATCGTCAGCCATTTGGTCGGCGTATAGTAGTTAGCCCATTCCACTCCCTTGCGGAGATCAGGGTCAGGACTGGGTACGGTCGTACCTGTATCCCCGTCGAAGATCAGTTCGGATTGCAGCCTCAGCACCCAGAACGTCAATGTGCTTTGCAGGTTCGGCACGGCAAGGGTGCGCACGCCAAACTCCCCGCCCACCGTTTGCGCTATCGGCAAGGCCCGTTGCACCGGCAGGCCCGTTGTCGGATCTTGAGTAGTGTTTACGCCCCGCGCGTCGTCGGTGTGGAAGCCCATGCCCCCGTTCAGGTAGAATTCCGTTTTTGCCCATGGGCCGAAGATCAAACTCAACTTGGGCTCGGGGGTGTACGCGAACCGATCGCCGCTGTCGGCGGGGTTGGGGCCATTGGTGGCATAGGTGAAGGTGTTGTTGTTGTCGAAATTAATGAAATCATAGCGCAAGCCGAAAACGGTGCGAAACTTTGGAAGCCATTGTATCTTGTTCTCAAAGTAGGGCGCCACGTCCGTTTCCACGATATTATCTGTACGAACTGTGGACAGCACTATCCGGTCCTGGGTGTTAAACAGGCCGTCGTGGATCACGTCGTTTCGAACGTCGAGTCCGAAGGTGTTTTCCACCGGCATACTGCACCATTGGGTAAAGTAGGTCCGGCTTGCTCTCACCCCCTGCACCCACCGGGTGTCCCTTTGCTCGAACTGGTCCCCATTGACGGGATTAACCAGGAAGTAGGTAAAGTCATTCCAGAGGCCCATGTTATAGTAATAGGCATACGCTACGACCTTGGTAGCCGAATGTTCGTCGGCTTGATGATACTCGCCCTCCAGGGTGTAGCGGTCCGTGAAACCTCCGTCGGTGGGGTTCATTGAACCAAACCGCGAAATGAGGCCTTCGGCGACTGCAAGCTCCGGGATCTGGTTGGTCGCACCCCATGTGCCGTGATAGGCCAGTGCCGACACGCTGAAGCCCTGGCTTGCATCTCCCTGGCTGTAGGTAAGCAGTCCGTTGAATTTTAGGTAACCTTCGGGCACAACCCATGGTCCGTCGGTGTGCACCACTTCCATGGCAGCGAGCAGATTGCCCTGGCCTAGCTTGGTCGAATCGGCGAACAGGGCGCGCTCGTAGTTCCAGCTTCCGATTTCCAACTTGGCAATGCCGGCAGGAAGGGTCTGAAAGTACTGAATGTTTTCCGAGCCGGCGGAGCCGAAGTCCCCCACGTTCGCGAAGTAGGGGCCTTTCTGGTAGTCTATTTTTTGTATCAGCTCGGGGATAAGGAAATTGAGGTCCGTATACCCTTCCCCATGGGCGTTCGACGGTAAATTGACGGGAACGCCGTTGACAAAGGTGGCCAGGTCGGTTCCATGGTCGAGATTGAAACCGCGGAGAAAATATTGGTTTGCCTTGCCATCGCCGCTATGTTGGGTGACGATTACTCCCGGCATGGCTTCGAGCACTTCCCCTGGACGACTTACGGGCCGCTCCTCCAACTGTTGCGCTCCTATCGTACCCTGGGTCGATGACTCAGCAATGCCCAACATGCTGTCGCTTCGTTCCTCCACCACTATCTCGGGCAATTGGGTTGTCCCCTTTCGAGACTCGCCTGTGTCCGAGGACGATCCCTGCGCCGCCGGCGCAGCGTCAGTATCGGCCCATGCCAAACCCGGCAAAGCCGAACAAAAACTCCCGATCAATGCCAAAAGCGCGACGCCTGCCCCGTATCTGCCTTTTCTCTTCCTCCGGATGAAATTCACTGCATGCTCCCCACCCCGGCCTTATCAAAAAAAAGGCCACGAACATCCTCCCCATCTTCAGACGGGCTTTAGGCGTTCGTGGCCGATTAGTTGATCAGCCGATGTATAAACTCGGGCAATTTCTACGTTATTAAGGAGCCACTCGCTCTAAGGCTGGTGCAGATCACACCTTCCTGGTGCGGTCACCAGCCGGTAGATTGCCGATAAAGTATCTCAGTTGGTGCTTCACGTCAATAGAAAACATGCCGGCGCCAAACGCAATTTGCTTGGTTCAGGCAATCGTTTAAGATCCAGTCAGGCACCGTCTCGAGGGGGGCTGACAGTCAACGAGCGTACGGCCCTCACGAATGCTGCATCGTCCTTCCTCGCAGGATATGCCCTCGAGATCTCTGCGCCACTGGAGGGACGATAATTGAACGGGATCAGGACCGTTGGATCGGATGACCAATATAGATCTAAACGGGCATAGGCCGCGCGGGAATGTAAGGGCATCATCAATTCGACGACCACTGCGGTGTCCCGTTCGTCGGGTTTGGGCAGACGCCAATCCTTATGGCCGCCAAGGCTCAAATTCCTGCAGTACTGCTGCGCCTGCTCGAATGTCACCTCATTGCCGTTATCGCTCTTCTGCCACATTAGTCTTAGCCTCGTGTCCGTAACCGTACCGTCTCCATTATCTATAAACCTTCCAGCTGAGGCGCCGGGCGGCTTTTGGGCGCATGAGAGAAGCGGCAGGATTAATGCTGTTAACATGAGAGAGAACCTTAGCGTTTTTCGCATATTGAGCACCTCCTTTTCATTTTGAGCCTTCGGGAAAAAGCTTGGCGGTAAGCCAGCCCGCTGCGTAGATCCCTCCGAGGAGGACGACATCCGTAGGGCCGACGGGCAAATCGAGTGCATATGCGACCCAGAAACCGAGAAACGCCATGGCCCCGCCGCACAGGGAGGCCAAAATTGTGAACTGGCGCATATTGCGCGCGAACATGTGCGCCGTCAGCGCGGGGATGAGCAAGAATCCGAACGCGATGAGCGGACCGACGCTGAGCACTGCCATCGAGACGGTCAGGCCGATCAGCAAATAAAGCAGCACGTCCCAGAAAACCACGTTCTTGCGAAGCGTAATTGCCATTGGCCGGTCGAAGGAGACCAGGAGCAACTCCTTGTGAAACAGTCCCAGCGTTGCAAGGACAAGCGTAAGGGTTGCTGCCGTCAGAACCAGATCGAAATTGGAGATGGTGATGACCTCCCCTTTGAGCATGTCGAGCCAGCCGATCTCGCCGTAAGGGTTTTTTGACAGCAGCAAGATACTCAACGATGCGGCCACCACATACGCAGTGCCGAGCCGGCCTTCGGGCTGGCCGCGCCCGTGTCGTTCCATAAACGCCAGCGCCAGAATCGCAGCCAGCGAAAATGTCATCGAGCCGATAAAGGCGAGCATGTGCGCGCTCTCTGAGGGATGGCTGCTCAGCTTGACTCCGAGCCACAATGGGACGGACAGAGCGATAGCAACGCCGGTCGAGGAAATCTGCGGCAGTGCAACGCCCATGAACACCAGCCGGCGCATCACGAGAAACACGCCGACGAGCGGGCAGGAAAAACCGACGAGCACGCTGGTATAAACCGAGTTGCGCAGGAGAAAATCGGGTGAGAGGATCAGTCGCAACGTTTCCATGTCAGCCTATCCCTATTCCAAAAATCTCAGCGATCCGCTCGGAATTAAGCAGTTCATCCGGGGCGCCCTGGAGCACTTTGCCCTGATGAAGCCAGAGAACTTGCTGCGCATAATGGCGAATCGCGGCAAAATCGTGAGTAACGAGCAGGACCGTGATTTGCCTTTCCTCGCGAGTCCTGGAAATAAACTCCAATACCGTATGTGTCGCCTCGGCGTCCACGCCGGCGGTCGGTTCGTCGAGCACCAGGACGTCCGGGCGCGTAGCCAGGGCGCGGGCGATAAGCACGCGTTGTTTCTGACCACTGGAGAGATCCGAAAACCGCTTGGGGGCTAGCTCTTCAGCGCCTGCCGCGTGCAGACATTCGCGCGTGAAGGCGCGCTCGGTCGATGGGACAAAGCGACACGGGCGCACGCGTCCATACGTGCCCATAAGAGCAACGTCGAACCCTGTCAGCAGATAAATCGGATCGAACTGAATGGATTGAGGGACGTAACCGAACACGAGACGAGCGCCCGTCGGTGATTGAGTAGTGTCGATCCTGCCGGCGACTGGAGGAAGCAGTCCAAGCAGGGTCTTGAGCAGGGTCGATTTGCCCGAACCGTTCGCACCGAGAATGGCAGTGAAACGGTCTCGGCCAATAGAAAGCGAAATCCCGGACAGCACCGGCTGGCCGTTGTATCCGATGCTCAGGTTATCGAGGGTTATGAGCGCATCATTCATATGTCAGTCCAATGGCCCCCGCCCGGACAAAGCACGAGCGGGGTGCATCTCCTCTCATTTGTTTATTTCCTCGCCTGTACGGCAGTGACAAAGGTCTGAATGATGTAGTCCATCATCCTGATGTATGTTTCCGTATTTGGAACGCCGCCCGGCATTATGGGCAGCGTTATCATTGTTGCCCCGGTCTGTTCGGCGATGCGCCTGGGGACCTTTTCCGGAAATTGCGGCTCACGTACGACAACAGGAACATGTTGGGCCTTCATGGAGGCGATCAATTCCTCGATATGGCGTGGAGTTGGATCGATGCCCGGTTTAAGTTCAATGGTGCCGAAGTAATCCATGCCGAAATGCTCCGCGAAATATGGCCAATGCTCGTGATAGGACACGAACTTTACGCCCTTGAGCGGCAAGCCCTCCTTCTTCCATACTGCAATCCTGGCGTCGAGCTTGGCAAGATACGCATCGCGATTGCGCGTGAATTCCGCTTTATCCTGCGGAGCGAACTCCACCAGTGCGTTGTAAATGTTCCCTATCGCCGTCTTTGCCAACACCGGGTCGAGCATGTAGTGTGGGTTGCCGTAGGGATGAACGTCGCCCTGGTAGTGATCGGTCGACTTGGGTACATCTTTGGGCACGATGCCGATTGAGGCGTCGACATAGCCGGGTCTTCCTATCTGGATGCGGGGGTTCTTGCTGGCTTCCAGCAGCGCGGGCAGGAAGGCGTGTTCACAGTCAAACCCCACCAGGATAAGCAGGTCCGCTCTGTTCATAATGGGCACGAAGCTCGGTTTCATCGGGACCCCGTGAGTATCTTCAACACCAGTGGCAAGGCTGTGAACCTCAACCAGGTCCCCGCCGACCTCCCGCGCAAAGTCCGCCAGGTCGGTCAGGGTCGTGACGACCTTGATCTTGGCGGCATGAGCCGGTGCCTGCGCCCCATATAACAACACCGCGGCGAGTGTGAAGGTCGATAAAGAAAGCATGAATTTAGGCTTCATATAAATTCCTTTCTCTTCCGGGCTAGCGTTGCTGCCAACCATGGGCGTGCGAGCCGATGATCCAGGCCCACTGCAGATAAATGGCATCGTCGGGGCGCAGGCCGGATACGGCGTTATGGTCGGTATGGGTGTATTGAAGACGCAGTTGATTCCAGTGGCTCAGGGCCCACGTAATATACGGGGAGTATGCGACAGTCTTGTCTGCGTGGTTCCAGGAGTCCTCCATACACTCGAACAGGAACCCTGCCGACCACTCCCGGCTCCATTTGTAAGTGAGATACGAATACATGCCATAGGACTCTACGGTTTGGTTGAACGGACTGAACACGGCGCCGCCCGGTGTTGGCATGACATCAAAGCTGCTGTCGCTGCGGAGCACCTCCGTACCCCAGGTGATACTCTCGAACTGATTGTTTCTCAGCGGTTTGTAGCTCAGAGTGAGGTCCACTCCCTCCAGGCTGCGCCTGGTTTGGGAGAGATTGCTGCCGGGGAATTGAGGGAGCGTGACAGGATTGCCATTGGCCAGGGCGAGCACGCCTCCGCGGTTTATAGTCTCCGGATTTAGCAGGCCTGAAATGCCGGGTTCGAGGGATAAATCGGGTGTCAGGTCAAAAGACGTGGACCCTCGGCCAAAAAAGCTCAGCCCGCCGAAGTTACGGAAATTTCCATTGCTGTTATCGTTGATATCGTTTGGGGCACTGCCAAAACCATCGCCCACGCCCATAGTCAGGCTGACGTAATGTTCGATTGGCAACAGGTAGTTTAGCTGCGCCCCATCTGTTCTCGATTCGCCGCCGATGTACTGGTCGAGCACGAGCGGACGATTTACGAAGGGCAGTTCATGATCGTGGATATACGCCAACCGGCCGAATTCGCCAAAAAACCGTCCCGCTTTCAACTCCAGATTACCCGGCAGTGAAGTCGTTTGGATTGCGGCCTCTTCGACCCCAAGACTAGATTCGCCGGTTATCGGGTCGGCAGAAGCATTGAGCACTGCATAGCCCTTTGCAAACGGATCGACCGATGCCGCTATGTTCAGCTCCACAGAGCGCTGGTTCACGTCCCACCCGCCGGGCCGGTCGCTGCCCGTAGCGTTCGATCCCTTGCTGCGATAAGAAAAAATCGTCTCACCCACGAGTCCGATGGCAGGATTGAACTCGCTCGGGAGCTTCTTCTGCTGCGCTTCGGCCACCGAGTTCACCTGTTCCTTCAACTCCTCAACCTGCTGCTGCACCTGATCGACTGAGGCCGTCTTAGCCGCCACGGCAGCCGAGGATTCAGCAGGAGGCTGTGGCTGCTGGACTTTTGCCCTCAATTTTTCGATCAACTTCCTCTGTTCGTCGATTGTTTGTTCCTGTTTTCTAACGGTCTTCTGGAGGGCTTTTAATTCCTGGATGGTTTGCTCATGTTTTTTTAGTGTCTCCTCCATGTTTTGCAGCCGCTCTTCCGTGGTCTGAGCAAACGCACAGGATGAAAATACAAATACAAAAACGAGTGAAATAATCGTTCGCATGATGGCTCCTCCCCATGGTCACCTTCTGATGAAATGTTTCCTGATTTCTCTGGTCAGGAACGTTTCGAGGGGCCTCTTGCAAAACTGCCGCGAGCCGGTATGCGGTGTTGCCGTTCACCTCGCGAGGTGCTGAGGTTAGAAAATGCATGCCTCGCCCCTTCGGCCGCTTGCGATCTCAGCGCTCAGCGAGGAGCTCATATAATGTTTTGCAGGAGGCTCCAGGGTCCGGGTATTATGCGGGAGGAGCTCGATTTAAATAAGGAGAACAACGAAAAGAGGAAAGGTTTACCGTATTTTCTAAAACGCTCGTGAAAATGCCGGAAACAGGTAGTGAAATTTGAGGGGAATCCTGGGAAGCCAGATTTGAATGGTGCAAGACACAAAAGCAGATGGCGCAATTATCGTGGCAGTCTCCATCTTCATGGTGATGAAACGCACACCCCAGAATGAAGAAAGAAAAACAAACGAGGAAAATTAAGGCAAGTTTTCTATTCATGGGCAACCGCAATTTTGAAATATGCATGCCCTTTTGTCAACTTCAATTGCGAGTCTACTCGGATCTCGTGGAGAAGAGCCATGATCTATCTCCGCCCCAAAGCTATGGTGAGCTAATTGATTGGGATCGTCAACCATGAATAAAAAGGGGCAATTGGGTGATGCGTATGCGGCTCTTGTCAACTACGCAGACAGATCTCTCCATGACCTCAGGTCGCACTGTTTTTAGAAGACGTTCGAGCAAATCGCACATCTCGCTACTGAGTAATTCCCGCCACGGAAAAGAACCAGCCCAGGTCCTTCCGCCAAGCTGAGCGCCAAAAGCCGAGTGAAATCCAAGTCTGCTGTGATCACGATTCGACTCTCACGGCGGGCTATTTCCAGCAATTCACTATCTGAAGCACGATCTTTGCCGATCTGGTATGCATGTACACCTTCATGTCCGTATGCTTGGAGCACATGGAGCAGCAGGGGTGATACCGGCATATCGAGAAGAAACTTCATTGCGCAAACTCGAAGATTTGTTCATCGGCGAGGAATGCGGCGTAATTCAGTGCTTCATGAAAATCTTCAGGCTCCAGGTAAGGGTACGCTTTCAATATAGACTCTTGTGACTCACCGGAGGCCAGTAACCCGAGTAGCCGCGATACGGGAAAACGAAGCCCGCGGATTGTGGGTTTACCCCCGCAAACCTCAGGGTTCACGGTAATGCGCTGGAAGGTCATGCGAGTACCTCCTATCTTTGTCAGTTTTAAAGAATTATAGCACAGACGAGCAAAGTTCATCTTACTTTGCTCCAAGAATCCAGCCTTCGTGCCGGACGCACTCTTGAAGCTCTTGTTGGTTTACCCTGATTGGTTGGGCGAACAACTCGCCAAGTTGCCCATTATCATCTGTTTCCTTCACCCATTGACACATCGCCCGCACCTGTGCCTGATCAGGGATTAAGGATTTATCGGTTAGAAGGACATTCGCCGTGTTTCTTACAACTCCCGGCCAGATTTCAGCATGCAGAATGAACGGCCCCCGATCCAGTGATGGGGCTGAAGAGAAGCCCGTCTCGAAGGGCCAAACTCTGCTGAACGACACCAGTTTTGGATGACGTCGGAGCCTGTAGACGCGTGGAATTCCTACCAATGCCTGGCTGCCTACGCTTCCTGCTCCGTACAACTTCCAGCTCTCCTGTGTCCCGGGCAACCGCTCCTCGGCCAGACGACGGCGCTTCAAACATACCCCTGCCGAGCCATTGAAAGGGAATACCGGCGAAGTAGCCTCAAGATTTGCGATCTGTTTTCCCCTGGGACGCCCCCAAAACGGGCCTGAACGCCCGTTTGCTATAATAGCGTTCAGCTCAGCAGCAACGTCGAACCTGTTGTTTATGTTATTGGTATCATCTTGAACCCTGCCCGCCAGTTCAGTCCAGACTTGCCACCATTCGTGCGGACTGAGTGGCAGTCCTAAGGCATGACGAAATCCGGAAGGGTAACCGTACGGGAAATCAAATCCGACAAGCACCCTGCGATCTTTCATCACATGATCTAATAGACGAGAGGTGAGATCTTTAATCCCGTCACTACGCGTTCGGTGATACGTCTCATTTTGGCAGTGGATACGAACCAGCTCGCCGATCCAAACTGCATCAGCAGTTGGCTGTTGAGGCTTGACCCGGTTGGCCGCGCTCCAATCAATGAAGAGATATGCATCAAACAGGGGCAAAGGTTTACTTCCTGCTTTTACAGTGCTGCTTTGCCCAGTCCTGACAGGTCGCCCGTAGAAAATCATCCATTTCGCTCTTCTGTTGGTGGCCACGTGTGCGTTTCCGCCAGCGCTCAAGCAACGATCCGAATAATTCAACTGGGATGTCTACAGCCCAATTCCGAAATTCAGACTTTGCTTCCTTTTGATAAAGATAGAGACCTCTAAGAACACCCATGCAATAAAGTTTCTCTTCATTATGCATTCCCAGCTTATGGTATGTGTCAATTTGATCCAAATAAGGAGATAATTCCTCCTCTACCATTTCATACGCCATCTCTTCGGGCGAGGTGTACCCGTCGTGGCTGTGACCGGACCTGTCCCACAGTTCGTGAACATCTATGAGATCCAAGGTGAACAGGATGTCTCGGGCAATTTCGTCAACGTCCACGCTGCAAAGGATCTTTTCCGCTTCTGCAAGGATGGAATTACGAATATCGCCTCCCTTATCCCAAAGTTGCTTCAATATTATAGCAGCTTGTTCATTGGAGAGGCTTGCCAATATATTCTTCATCTACTTCTCGCGCATTTGGCCGCCGCTTCAGGGCGCCTGTTCAGGGTAGCCTAAAAAGCCCACCCCCTTCTGTTCATCGCCGTCCAGATAGACCTGGAGATATTGCCCCTGGGTGCAGGAGGGCACGTGAATGACCCGGGCGATCCCATCCCTTTGAAGCTCAGGGTCTAGCGAGACAAGGGCGTTGGGGCACTGATGGAAAAACTCCTCCCTGAACACTGTCCCCGAACTGTCGGGATCAATGGCCAGGGGGACGATGTTTGCCTCTACCAGATCGTTGAAAAAATGGGTGCCGAAAGAGGGCTCCGGAACGATCCCAACCTCTCTCATGGCTATTTCGGCCAGGACCCTCGTTCGGTTGATATCTTCATAGCTCACTTTGATGCCCATCTTTACGTCGTTGGTTCCCCACCTCCCCGGCCCGAAAAGGGCGTAGACCTTGTCTTCGAGCAGGCGATTGATTCTTCTCACTATTAGCGCTACAGCGAGCCGCTTGTCGAATGTGGTGAGCGCGGCATAGGCCCTGGGATCGATGTATACAATATATTCAATATTGTTGACCGCGCTGCTGAACAGGACAGTGCTGCAGGTAAAGAGAACTTTTTGGGGGTCGATGTCCTTTGGGACGGCCACTTTTTCGACAAGTCTGCTCAAGGCGAGCGCGCGGCACTGGAGAAGATAGAGTTTGCCGTCGTCCCAGGCGAATTCAACTTCTACAGGCCGGCCGTATGCTTCCTCCAATTTATGAAGGATTTTTTTCATAAGTCCCGCTACGGGGGTTTTGGAAAGAAGGTTGTCGAAAGTTATACAGGCGCGGGCCATGTCGATTTGCTCATTTTTGAAAAGAGGCGCCGAGAGATGTCCTTCATCATCAACAGAGACAACGTAGTAAAGGTCGGGATGATGGATTGTCCGCAAGAGGTCCATGGCCGGGACCGTCAGGATCGACCTCGATTTCAAGTCGAAAACGTCAACCAGCTTTTGGGAGTATTTTTTGATTTCTTCGGCGCTCACTTCCGGGCGAAGGAGGGGATGGCTGAGGGGGATCATCCTGGTGTAGTCAGGCCCGATCCGGTCAACGGCGCGCGTGCCCAGACCGAAGACCATCCTCAGCAAGCCATCGGCCCTGACGATTCTCGGGGTCCAGGCGTACACATTCTGCGAAAAAGCTACTCCTGCCGCAGTCGGGAAAAAATAATCATTGAACTGCCTTCCGACTACCTTTTGAACGAGAACGCTCATCCGTTCATCGAAATCGAGCAGGTTGTGGTCCAGGCGGTAAAGAATGGCCCTGGCGCTGAAGACGCTGGTAAGCACCTGTTTCAATGCGCGTGTGAATTCGTTGAGCCGGGTCCCTATCTTGCCCTGATTTGCGATGAAAACCGAGTCGTATTTGCCCGAAAAAGTATATCCGACATTGTCCTCAAGCAGGCTGGACGAGCGGATTATGAGGGGATGTTCCCCGACCTTTTCCAGGAAAGCCCTGAATTGTGTCAACACGTCGGACGGAAAGGTGGCCTTCTGGATTGTTCCCGATATCTGGGCGTATTCTTCCTCGATTGTTTCCCGGCTTTTATATTTTTGAGAGTGAAGTGAGAAAAGGTTATTGGAGTCGAGAAAATCGGTCAGAAAACCGGAATTGAAATAATGGGATTCGGGAATCCTTACGTATTTTTCAAATTCAGGGTCTCTTTGTCCAAGCAGTGGCAAAATGATCTTATAGGCAAGGAACATGCCTGCCGATTTACCACCGATTCGTCCGCCGCGTCTGGGGTTCCAGATAATTTGTTCCATCAACTCGTCCATATCCCGGATAGTGATATGATTCTTGGCCACTCCCAGGAAGGGAAGCTGATCGGAAATGAACCGGCTGATCAAGCCGACGCGCACGCCCGTTGAGTCGCCGGGGGGTATATATAGACTGCCCATGGGGATAGCGCAAAATTCTCTTACCGCTTCACGAATCCGGCTGGAGGTGACTTCTTCCGAGTTCATGAGCTTGTTGAGCTTCTGGAAAGAGTCACGTTTTCTTGCAAAATTGATATAGTTCTCTATATCTTCCCATGTGAAATGGCGGGCAAAATACATGTCTGTAAGCGAACCTATGACCTCTGCGACTGCCTGCTCGGTTACAGGTTCGCCAAGCGCTTCCAGTTGCTTGACCGCATCCTGCCTGATTGACTCCGCGCAAACGATCCCGCGCTTGCACAGCACGGAGAGAAAAAGCTCGCGAATTTCATTGAGAAGATGGGGAAACCGGATCATTTTGTCATAGAGCCGGTATGCGCGAATCAGGTCCGCTGCGCAAATATCTGCCGAGGTAAAGTATGCTTTGGCGTTTTGGCCCATCAGAACTCCAACGCGCATATCGATTGGTGAACCTCCCAGGTTCACCTCGCTGCCTACACCCAGCCGCGCAGTTTGCAGGCTTCGGCCACTCGAGCAATTGCAACCAGATAAGCGGCCTGCCTGAGATCTATTTTGTCGCGCCGGCTCATCTCGTATATGCTCGCAAAGGCCTGGGTCATTTTCTTATCAAGCCTCCAGTGGACCTCTTGGAGCTCCCAGTAGAGGTTGTAGGCATTCTGGACTTGCTCGAAATAAGATACTGTCACTCCTCCTGCGTTGGCAAGGAAGTCGGGCAATACAAATATACCCTTGTCGTCGAGAATGCGGCCGGCTTCGGGTGTAGTTGGTCCGTTTGCCAGTTCGCAGCAGATCCTGCACTTGAGATTTTCAGCGTTGTCGGCGCGAATCACGTTTTCGAGTGCTGCGGGGAAAAGCGCCGTCACCGGAAGCGCGAGAAGCTCCTCGTTTGTTATTTCGCCGGTCTGCGGGAATCCTTGTACTACTCCGTTTTTTATCTTGTAATCGACCAGGGCCGCCGCGCTGATACCGTTTGGGTTGTAAACCCCGCCCCTGGAATCGGAAGCTGCGACGAGCTTGAGCTTCAGGATCTCCTCGCCCAGAAGAGCGGCGTTCTGACCCGCGTTACCGAACCCCTGGACGGCCATTGTGGCGCCTTCAAGGTCGATGTTGCTAACTGCAGCGGCTTCGCGCGTGACATAGATGCCGCCCCTGGCGGTGGCGTCTCCCCGGCCCTTCGACCCGCCCAGAGCAAGCGGTTTGCCGGTTATGACTCCAGGGTGATTTTCCCCAACGATCGTTTCATACTCGTCCATCATCCAGGCCATGATCTGCGGCGTGGTATATACGTCCGGGGCCGGAACGTCCTTCGTTACGCCCAGGGAGCCGGCCAGCGCACGCACATAGGCCCGGGCCAGACGCTCTTTCTCGGTTCCGGAGAGTTCCTTGGGATTGCAGACGACGCCTCCTTTGCCTCCACCGAGCGGCAGATCCACAACGGCAGTCTTCCATGTCATCCAGGCGCCAAGCGCCCTAACCGTGTCCATTGTCTCCATAGGGTGCCACCTGACGCCGCCTTTTGCCGGACCTCGCGCGGTGTTGTATTGGATTCTGAAGGCATGGAAGATCTTGGTTGCACCATCATCCATTTTAACGGGCAGGATTACCTTGATCTCCTTCATCGGCCACCGGAGCAGCTCACGAGTTGCCTGGTCAAGCTCGAGTTTTTCCGCCGCATGGTCTATTTGCTGTTGCGCAATTGCAAAGGGGTTGAAGGGCTCGTCTTTCATTATTGCTCCTGTGGAATTTGATTGAAATGCTCACCGCCTGGATCGTCAGAAGCCGCCGATATTCAGTGTGTCAAGTTCCAGACCATAGCGCTCAAGCCGGCCACGACCAGCACGATCTCTACAAGAACATCGTAGAGAGGGTCCTCCCGGAGCCTTCTTTTGGACCCTATTATAAGAAAAAGCCCGTAAATGAGGGCGGGAGCGATAAGGAACCAGGAAAAATCGGTGGAGATCCCGGCAAGGGGACCGCAAAGAGCCGTGATGACAAGCACCACAAGGACCCCAACCGTGAAAAGGGCGGTCCGTTTTTCTCCCGCGAGCACGACGAGGGTTTCCTTGCCGACAAGCCTGTCTCCCTGAATTGCGAGGAAGTCGCGCATGGTGGTTCGAACCAGAGAGAGGAGAAAAATGACCCAACCGGCGTAGAGCACGCGGCTTGAATCATAGCCGCCGGCAATATAAGGCAGGGCGCAAACAGCGGCCCAGGCCATCGGCACGAAAAAAGTCTTCGAAGTTGGGATATCCTTGAGTTTGACCGGAAATTTTTCCCATCCTGCCGGGATGAAGAGCTTGACCCCGTATAGAAGACCCAGCAATATCAATAAAAGCATAAGCAGGAAATTGGGAAGACCTATACCATAGGCCAGAATCAGCGCGGCCGAAACGGATAGGGCGCTCGAGAACATGAAGACCGGCCGCCATTTTCGATAGAAAGCAGCCTTGCCTGGATCGTTTAACTCGATGGAGTCCTGGTCCAGGTAAATATTGAGCGAATGCATCGCAAAGGCGTAGCCGGCAGCCATCAGGCTGAAAGCCGCCGACCCGTCAAAGTCGGTCAGGGCCTCGGCAATCTGGGCCAGGAGCGCCGTGGCCAGAGCGATATAAAAATTGCCGTAAGCGAGCCTCTCAAGAATGTGTTTCCATCGGAACTTTGTCCCCGCTCCGGGTGTTATGGCCTCGAGGAATTCAATAACGTCCCGTATGATCCAGTTGGGAGTTGACGCCCCTGCCGAAACTCCGACGCGGGAGTAACGAGCCATGACCTGGGTGTCCAGGTCCGATTCGGTTTCTACGTGGAAAGTCGGTATGGCGCAATCCCGGGCCACCTCGGCAAGCCTCAGGGTGTTCCCGCTATGAAGCCCCCCCACTATGACCATTGCCTGGACTTTGGAACACAACTGCCTTACTTCGGCCTGCCGCTCCTGTGTTGAATCGCAGATCGTGTTTTTTACTATTCCATTTGGGTATTTCTTTAGAAAAGTTTCCTCGACTTCCCGGAAAACCTCCTCGTTCTGGGTAGTTTGGGCCACCAGAAGCACATTGTCCCAGTGTGAGGGAAGTTCTTCTATCTGTTCGGGGCGGTTTATTACAGCGCCGCGATTTTCCGTGTAACCGAGAAGCCCGATGACCTCGGCGTGGTCCGCGTCGCCAACTATTATCGTGTAGTATCCGCGCCTTGCATGTCTTTTTATCGCCGCATGGACCCTGGCTACGCGCTTGCATGTCGCGTCCAGAAGGGTTGCCCCCTGCTGATGAAGCTGCTGGCGGCTGTAAGGAGGAATGCCGTGGGCGCGGATCACCACCTTTTTGCCCGCGCAGCGCTCAATCTGGTTTTCGTCCACGACCCCCTTTTTCCCCAGCATCGTCAGGACCTGCCTGTTGTGGATAAGCGGTCCGAAGGTGCAGATATCCTCACCTTTCTCACGATGCTGGATGGCGTTCATGGTGATTTCGATTGCGTCCCGGACCCCTTTGCAAAAGCCTGCTGTCCTGGCGATAACAACTTTCATTATTTTCCTGTTCAGATTGGGACCGTAGGTATTTCACCTCAGCCAGCGTCCATCCGAAGCGCCGGATAAGTCCCGTCAAAGGTGGCATATCGATTCAGGTTTTTCGGCCTGGGAAAAAGGACCCTCTGGCAAACCAACTGCACCGCCGGGAATCCTACCAACTTTGGGAAGCTCTGGCAACCCTGGCAAACAATAAGTGTAGACCTGCCTCCGCGCTTCGCTAATCCTTATCGAATTTGAATGCTGAATTCTATTTTAAATGGTGATAGAAGCTTTCATGCGAGGTCTGAAAGGCGTGCAACGGCGCGTCGTGGTTATATTGGAATTCAGATATGCTTTGAGCCGAAAGTTGCCGGCTCAATTCCGGTTTGCTCCTTTATTATTCTGGAAAGGAAATGGAAAGAGTCGATCTGGCAATTCTCGGCGCAACCAGCGGAGAAATCGCTTCGCTCTGCGGGTTCTTTCGGCCCTCGAGCAGTTTTAAAATAGCCGGGAACCCGTTCTCAACATATTTTTATCGTGACCTTAAATTGCTGATCGGAACAACCGGGGTCGGGAAAGTTAATGCGGCTGCAACTGCGGCGGCGGCGCTCACGAGCTTCAGGGCAGGCGAGGTCTGGAACGTCGGCTGCGCAGGGGCCTATGGCGGCTCAGGGCTCGAAATCGGAGACGTCCTGATCACCGAAAAGTGTATTTGCGCAGATGAAGGAATTTTGCGAAAAGAGGGGTCAATGTCAACCAGCAGCCTTGAAATCCCGCTGGTCCTCAAAGACGCTCAACCCTTCTACGACTGTTTCCCGCTCGATGAGTCCCTTGCCCGCAGGCAAATCCGCGCCCTCCTTCCGGCGGGTATGTTCAGCACGGACCCCTCCGGGGGTATCCGGCCCGACGACCTTCTCGACGCACACTGTAGTAGCTTTGGCCCCGGCTCCGGTCCCGAGAAAAAGCGCCGCTTCAGGGTCCAATATGGGCCAAGTCTTACGGTTGGCATGGCGAGCGGAGATATCCACACGGCCGACGCACGCTTTCAAAGCTTCCGGGCCCTGGCGGAAAACATGGAGGGAAGCGCGATTGCCCAGGCCTGCCTTCTTTTTGACGTTCCATTCCTGGAGTTTCGCGGAATCAGCAACATAGCCGGAGTCCGGGACAAGGCCGAGTGGGACCTCGGCGCGGCAATGGAACACTGCTTTTCGGTAATAAAGCACTTGCTTGACAACCGATAAGAGACGGAAGACGGAAGACGGAGGACGGAGGGCGGAAGGCGGAGGACGGAAGACGGAAGCGGGAAGCGGACGGAGGACGCGATAGAGAATTGAGGGATTTAGGAATTGAAGAATTGAGGAATCTTTAATCGTTTTAATCCCTGAATTCCTCAATTCCTAAATTATCGCAACCTCGTATAAGCCTGTAGTTTGGAGTCCGGATTTCAGTTGCCTGGCCTTTTAAGCCCTAGCGGTTACACCCACCCGTGATTATCATGAACACATTGTTCACAAGCCGGCCCCAAAAGGACCATGCCTCAGATGGGAAGGAACCATAAGCCGTTGAGACGGCATGCCTGAGGGACCTTTTCCACACGTGCGAAAGACGGCCCGAGAGAACATATGCCAGGACGAGGGACTTTTATCAGGGTACACATCTTTTTCCCGGAGGGCAACCATGGACGAGAAGATTTTGTGTCATGAAATGGATCGAAGGACATTTGTAGGCAGCCTCATCAGCGGCTGCGTCATCGCAGGGACTGGAATGTTTTCCCTGTACGGAGACTCAATCGCTTACGCCGATCCCGGAATAACCCAGCCTCCGCTCCCATACAAAGAGGACGCTTTGGAACCTTACATATCCAAAAGGACCCTCGAATTTCACTACGGCAAGCACCACAAGTTTTACGTGGATAAGACCAATGAACTGGCGGGGGCTGCCGGTCTCGGAAGTCTCTCACTCGAGGAAATCGTCAAGAAGACCGCCGGTTCGGCAAACCAGATACCCATTTTCAACGTCGCCGCTCAAGCCTGGAACCACGATTTTTACTGGAAGAGCATGATGCCAGGGAAAAGCAAGCCTGATGAGCGCTTGGCCAAAATGATCGACGCCTCTTTCGGCAGCTATGACAACTTCATTAAAGAGTTTCAAAATGCAGCAGTCACGCAGTTTGGAAGCGGCTGGGCGTGGCTGGTCCTGGATCAAGGCAAACTCAATGTGACAAAGACATCCAATGCCGACAACCCACTCGTCCACGGCCAAGTCCCCCTGCTCACCCTGGATGTGTGGGAGCATGCCTATTATCTTGATTACCAGAATCGTAGAGCCGACTATGTAAAGGCGGTCCTTGACAATTTGCTCAACTGGGAATTTGCTGCAGCGAATCTGCCAAAAAACGCCTGATGCCAATTTGCGTTCAAGGCCTCCCGTTCCCGCCCATCGCGTGCGATGGACCTATTTTGCGGTCGGCCTTCGCGCTACGCGCTTGCACATCGAGCAGGGAGGCCAGCAGGCACGCTTCACAAAGTGAAGGCGTGCGAAGCTCGCGGAGCGTGATCTATACACCAGAGGCACTTCACTTTTTGGAAGCACCTCACATTTGGCTTGCCTCCAACCGCACTACATTTAGTGTCTGCGCGTTCTGCATGGCTGCGCGCACGGTCGCCGCTCTTATCATGTCAGGCGCATTTTTTTCGAGCAGGGTATTATATAAGTCTACTATACGAGGCCTCCCGCTCCCGGCTATCGCTTGCGATAGACCTATTTTGCGGTCGGCCTCCGCGCTACGCGCTCATATATCGAGCAGGGTATTTATAAGTCTATTATACGAGGAAGTATTTGTTGCCCTGAAAGTGCTCAATAAGTCAGGCCGAGGATTTAAGAGGGAGCGCCGCGCTGAACCCATGGCGGCTGTGCACATAACATCCGAAGGCCAATCCACGGGTTACACAGGTTTAAGTTTGTTGCCGATTGCGGGAGGCGAGAAAGCCATGGCTACAGAAAGACTTTGTAATTGACCTTCAGGACTTCGGCCAGCTTCTTGGCCCGTTCCTTCCCGATCGTTCTCTTCCCGTTCTCCATTTCGGAAATATGCCGCTGTGGAATCCGTGTTAGTTCGGCAAGCTCCCTTTGAGTAATGCCTTCTTTGACACGCGCGCCACCCAAGGCGATTCCGGGCAAATTCTCATCGGTTACCTCAGGGAAGCACTGACGCCAGGGGATCGATTCTTCTACAAAACCGAAAGGCTTAATGGCCGCTATAGCCTTATCTCTGTTCACGCCAGGGCCAACAAACCGCAATTCGACACAATCAATATGGTGCTTTTTCGTGGGTGCCGACATAAGTCACCTCGATCAATCTAACTTCCCTGTCCATCATCGTCCACAGAGCCACATACGTTGTCTTACCTTTTTTAAGATGGCAATGGTGAATGTCCTCTGTGAGTTTGCGGTAATTAGGCCAATTCCCCCGCACCGGCCCGCAGATCTCCATTTCTCGCATTAGGAGCGCCAGGCTCTTTCGAACGCTCGACGGAAGCTTGGCAAGCTGCTTTGCTACACTCTTTTTAATCGTGACTTTCCACGACATTTAAAATACCTATTTCGGGTATCAAGTCAATGGGTGATGTTACCTGGAATAAAATTTTTGAGAAGTGTTGCGGCACGAACATCCTGCCTGACGGAATTTGACAGAAGAGTTTTTTAAGAGGCCATCGGCTTTGAGGCCCTGCTCGAATTCCTCAAGGCTGACCTTCGGCTCGTCGCGTCGCTCAGCAATTGCAGCAAGGTCTTGGAGGTCTTCGAGAAGAGATTCATACTCGTCAACCGGGAGAACGACGAAAGTCTTTTTCCCCGATTTATCCAATACATACTGTGGGTTAAGGGTCTTTTCGGACATCTCTTACACCTCCCCAAAGTTGTCTGCGGCCCTCATCACCCTTATATAATATTTTCGGTCTGAGTGAACCTGTTATTCTGCATCCATCAATGCTTTTAGACAGGATTAACAGGATTTACAGGATTGAAAAATAACCTCGCAGAGCGTCGAGATCTGTTTTGCCTTTTGCATGATAGGTGCGATACTTGCTTTTAACCTGAAGACTCGATGCCCCAAAGTTCAGAAACGGTCCGGTCTCTATGCCGGTGGTTGCCAAGTAGTTTTAGGTCCGCTTCCATTCTTTTCTGTTAATCCTGTTAATCCTGTCCAAAAATTTTTGAGGTTGGCTGCTCTTCCCGGTCCATCTCTCCGCTACGGCTCGATCAGAAAATTGAATTGTTTTATGGCCTCCTCCTCCATGACACCCAGCCTTACTATTGCCTCGGTGGTGAAAAGCCTGAATGTAGCCGTCGATTTCGCGCAGAGCGTATTTTCCCCTTTATAGAGACAGCCCTCCACGGAAGCCTCTCGTTTTCCCCTGACTGCGAGCACCGTCCCTTTCACCCATATTTCCTCGCCGATCGGTACAGACTTATGGAATTCGACCGTCATTGCAAGAGTGAGCGCGAACTTCTTCAAGAAGCGAATAGCCGTCCACCCCATGGTCTCATCAAGTATTGCAGCAAGAACACCTCCGTGAACCAGATTGTCCCACCCGCACAGGTGGCCGGGAACTGTCAGCCATGAGAAAAGAGACTTCTCATCGGTGAAAAACTTCATCCGAAGCCCGTAAGCGTTGCTCTGGCTGCACCCGAAGCAGTTATGACCGTCCCTGTTCGGAAGCTCCCTGAGGTCATCCCTTCTTTCCATTATTCATCCTCCGGCATGTCGATCACATTGCCAGTTTAAAAATAACTTGCGAAACATTAACTGCCGGAAGTCCTGTCCCTGAGAAGCCGCCTTCCAATTGGGCCTGTTCGCTCAAGGAATGGCCTTACCAGCTCCGGGATAAAATAACCGGAGAGGATGGCAAAAATGACTCCGAAGCACAATCCACTAAAAATGATTTCCGAAAAGGCGGCCAGGTAGGGAGAAAAATGCGGGTCGAACGGAACTGCCTTTCCGGCTGCCCAGGCCGGCACGACCGAGACCGTGGACACAATGAGAACTTTGCCCGTACCCGACAGTAGCCCGGCAAAAACTTCACCCCCGAACCTGGTTTTCCACCAGAACGTCAGGGCCGCGCAGAAACAAAAGATGGACGCGGCGCTCGCGCAGGCCACTCCCAGTGCGCCGGTGCGAACTGTCAGCAAATAAAAAACCGGGATCATGAGCAGGGTTACGGAGGTCCCCAACACAGCCGGAGCCAGCGTATCAAGCCTGGAGTAGAAGGCCCGGCCCAAGACCTGCTGGTATCCCCAGCAGGGGACGCAGATAAGCAGTATCTCCAGCAGCCGGGCGGTGTGAGCGGTATCTGAAACGCCGAATCGACCCTGCTGGAAAATCAACCGTATTGTCGGTTCGGCGACGAGGATCATCCATATCGAAAGCGGAACCAGCAGGGTCACTACATTTTGCAGAGCTGAGTTTATCGTCCGGTAGAGCTTGGAAAGATCGTTTCTTACGAACAGCTCGGCCATAAACGGATAGGAAGCCACCCCGGCAGCCTGCGCCACCACGCTCACCGGGACCATCATAATCCGCCGCGCGTAGCTTAGCCAACTGATCGCCCCGACCCCTGCAAGAGAGCCGAATATCCTCACGAACTGCTCGTCAAGGACCGTGATGGATTGTCCGATCATGAGCGGGAGCGCCACAAGGATATATTTTTTCAATCCGGGGTGGAAGCACGAGAATCTGATGCGCAGACCGCCTCCGGACCTCACCGCAAGCAGGGGCAGCAAAAAGTTCCCCATAAAGGACCCGACAAGAACGCCCCAGCAAAAACCTTCCATTCCCCTTGCCCGGAACAGGATGCCTCCTATTATGATGAACAGGTTGTAGACTATTGAGACCATGGCCGGTATGAAGAACTGCTTACGCATGAAAAGAATCGCGCTCAAGCACGAACCGCAGAGGAAAAATATTTGCGCCGGCAGGATGATCCGCAGGAACCAGGCAAGGCGGGAAATGGCCTCGGTGGTCAGGCCGGGCGCTGCGAGGCGGGCCAGCTTGGGCGCAAAGAGGAACGCATGAAAAGTAAGGGCGCAGATCGCAACTGTTACCCAGAAGAAAACGCTTGAAAAAAACCTCCACCCCTCTTGCTCGTCTTCTTCGAAGTATTTGGTGAGAAAGGGAATCAAGGTGATCGAAAAATAGCCTCCGGCAAGCATGTAATTTATGAAATCAGGGATTACGAAAGCAGCGAAATAGAGGTCCGATTCCTGGGTCGCCCCGAACAGAAGGGAGATGAGCTTGTCGCGGAAAAGCCCCATAAACCGGGAGAGCAGGATGCCTCCACCTACTATCATTGCTGCCAGCCCGATCTGCTGGCGTGTCTTCCAGAATACCATGTGCTTCTTTCTTTATGATCTGAACCGGGTTTCCGGATGGACACAAATTGGTCTGTTGGCGCGCGTAAGAATACTACAAATGAGATCTATTCCAAGTCATAAACCGTGGCGCCTGAAATGCGGCAGCCGTTCACCGCAGAGGCGGGGCATAGTCCGGTCAAAAAGAGAGACGAATTCCACCACAGAGACACAGAGGGCACAGAGAATAAAAGGAAGCCGGAAGCAAAATGAGAGCGGGAAGCGAGAATAAGCAGCTTTTTCCATTCCTGCTGCTCGCTTCTTGCTTCGTCCCTTTCTCTGTGCCCTCTGTGTCTCTGTGGTGGATTAGCGGTTCGTGGTGAACGCTTACGAAATGCGCCGACGGGGGCCGTTGCGGATCGAAATATCGCCGCCGTCATGATAATTGCTCTTTTCAAAAAATCTGCGCGGGCATACATTCGGTCTGATTTCAACCCAACAGGTGAGGGGGATCGCGATGAAACTCGGGATAACAGGATTGGGCAGGGCCGGCAAGACCACCGTGTTCAACGCTCTAACGAGAAGGAGCGGCGAATCGGTCTCCCCGGGAGGGCAGCTCGTACCGGCGCCGGGCGTCGTGCCGGTGCCGGACCAAAGGTTGGACTGGCTTAGCGCTCTCTATCATCCCAGGAAAACCACGCACGCGCAGATTACCTATATGGACCTCCAGGGCGTTGCAGGCATGGCCGACAACAAGCGGGAGTATATGTCGCTTCTGCTTACTCACATGAGGCCCATGGATGCTTTGATCATGGTCGTGCGCAATTTCGCCGACTCTGCCTTGGGAGCTCCTGACCCGGCACGAGATTTTAGTGACTTAGAGGATGAATTTCTCATTGCCGATCTGGCATCGGTTGAAAAGCGCCTCGAGAAACTGGATGCCGAACTCAAGCGAGGCAAAAAGCCAACCGGCGCCGAAAAGGAACTATTAGAGAAATGCAGCGAAATCCTCAATGCCGGAGATCCCTTGCGAACACGCCCACAACTTGTCAACGCACCCGAGCTGAGGGGCTACACCTTCCTTTCCGCAAAACCTCTGCTGGTGATAGTGAACAATTCGGATGAAGATGACTTCATGCCGCCTGTCCCCCTCAGGTCGGCGCAGGCCACCGTAGTCCGCGGAAAGCTCGAGATGGAGCTTGCTCAACTCTCAAGTGAGGAGGCCGAATCTTTCATGCAGGATTTCGGCATACTCGAATCGGCCCTGGACAGGGTAATAAAAAGCTCCTTCGCCCTTCTTGACCAGATCACGTTTCTAACGGTGGGCGAGGACGAGGTGAGGGCCTGGACAATCGCGAAGGGGACCCCAGCCATCGCGGCTGCAGGGGCCGTTCACTCGGATATGCAGAGGGGGTTCATACGGGCCGAGGTGGTCGCTTATGAGGACTTGAAAAAAGCGGGCGACTACGCCGCAGCGCGAAAGCATGGGATGGTCAGGCTCGAGGGGAAAAATTACCCCGTGCAGGACGGAGACGTGATTCAATTCCGGTTTAATATTTAATGGATCACTCCGTTGGGCTAAGCCCGACCCCCCGTATGATAAACTTACATAATACCCTGCTCGAAGAAAAATGCGCCTGACATGATAAGAGCGGCGACCGTGCGCGCAGCCATGCAGAACGCCCAGACATTAAACGTGGTGCGTTTGAAGGCCAGCCAAATGTTAAGCACATCAGAAAGTTAAGTGAAAATGGTGTCAAGGTTTCGCTCTCAGTCCTCAGTCCTCAGGGAGCAAAGCGTAGTTCAGTCCTGATAGCGAAGTGCGAGCGCGTAGCGCGGAGGCCGACCGCTCATTCTCTACAGCCCACCCACCCACCCGCGAGACGGGGCGGGAGCGGGAGGCCTCCTGAGAGTAACCACGGTCACCTCGCCCTTCGAGTTAAACCTCACCGGCACCCCTGAAACCCCTGCCCCGGCGCTCGTATAACCCGGCATACCTTCATAATCCCATTTCCCTTGGCAAAATCGCCTGGGGGCTTTACTGTGGGTGAATATGGGACCAAATGGAGGAATCAATATCTGTCCACCATGAGTATGGCCGCACAAAAAAAGATTCGGCCTGTATTTGAGCGCCTCTTTGTAAACTTCATTCGAGTGAGAGACCAGGACGGAGAAAGTTCGCAGAGGCAATCCGCTAAAAGCGCTTTCCAGGTCGTGGGCCTTAAAATAGTGGCAGTCGTCGGCGCCGACGATCCATATGCACTGCCCGCCGCGTTCAACCACATGGGAGTCGTTTACAAGAAAGGCAACCCCGAGTTCCTTCAGAGAGTCCAGGATTTCAGGGCAGTCGTGATTTCCAAGCACCGCGAAGATACCGTCCTTTGCGCGAATTTCGGGGAGGACGAGACGCAACTGGCAAAGCGCGGCTTCAAATGGACCGGAAGTCTCCATTCTGAAGTCGCCTCCAAGGATGCACATATCGGCGGGAGTTTGACGAATTATTTGGATGACTTTTTCAGTCAGGCCATCGAGCCCGTCGAGATGAAGGTCGGTGAGAAACAGGACCCGATAGCCGTCAAAGGCAGGCGGAAGGTCGCTGAAGTGAAATGAGACCTCTCGCTTTTCGATAACCAATGCGTTCTTTTTGCCGCGTTCGTAGATGCGTAGCGCCTTGAATACGGATTTCATGAACATGTGATAATAAACCGCATCTTCAAAATTCAGGATCTGACGAAATGGGCTGGCGGTTATCTTGCACGAAACGAGTTCACGAAACCGGGTCAGGGCTCGGATTCGCCGTGGGTACGACTCAAAAGGCTTGCGAAGAAGCACCTGGTTTAGAAAAAAGGATCCGAAATAGGCGCCAAGCCCGAATACTACTCCAAATAGGAAAACGTATCCGGCTGAGAGCGAATAATAAGGTGCGATCGATATAAACGGCAGGAGGCCCTCGGGGATTTGATCGAGTCCGGGGACTGTGTCCCCGCTGGTAAAGGAGAAACGTCTTTTGAGAAAGCTTGAAAGCAGGTCTCCGAGCATACTCAAAAACCCGGTGCTCAGGCCGAGCCACAGAGGGAAACCCAAAGCGGGGCCGATTAAACCGCCGGTGATTATGCCGGCCAGAACGCCCCGGATGGTTTTATGCTTTCCGAACATCGGCCGGCCATCAAGGAATAATTGACCACCATCGATCGGGGAGTTCCATCTGGACTCAAATATCTGCGCAAGAAAAGGCGGAGCGAGGTTGACGAGCCAAAGCAAAATCAGCAATCTAATAAAGAGCGCCATTTTCCAGTTCCAGGACGCGCCTCGCGGAGCGTCGAAATCTTGGTTGCGGTCCAGCCGCCCGCCGGAGCCCGCCCCGGACCGCGGATCAATTCCGGGGCAGGCTTTGATCCGGAGGTGGAAAAGGACCCTTTACGGACGGACACCAGCTAATCGCTAAGTGCTGAACGTGTATCTTTGAGCTGTTCGGCGACAGGATAACGCAGGATCATGGTCAGCAGGAATCCTGCAACGGGAAGCACACCTATGCACTTCATCGCAACAGGGACCCCGAAATGATCTGCTATGACGCCCAGAAGGGTTACACCGATCCCTCCTGCTCCGATCGCCAAGCCGACCAACAGGCCCGATGCGACCCCCAGGTTGTGCGGAAACAGGTTCTGTCCCATAACAACAGTAACGGAAAAAGTGGAAATAAGGATTAGTCCAAATAGAATAACAATCGCAAAAAGGGCCAACCCCTGCAGCCATAGTATGAATGGAAACAGCAGGGCGCAGCTCAACATTGAAAACCTCAGCCAGAAACGGTGGCCCCACCTGTCGGCCAGGGGAGATCCGGCAAGGGTCCCCACTGCTCCGCCGATTAGAAAAAGGCTGACAAGTTTTCCCGCAAAGACTGGATTGCCTTTCAGGTAATTTATGTAATAAAAGGGAATATATGTCATCAGGCCGAACATAATCCAAGTCCTAATTATGATCGCGCATATGATAATAAATAGCGCCCAGTAGGCCGCTTTGGAGCTTGCGATTTTCGCCTTGAGAGCTGAGTGCATCCCGGAGTTGGGCACGGCAACGGTCCGGCGAAGCAGGATGATCGCAGTCACAAAAAACAGGGGCAGAACAGCCATCCAACTGAGAGATGAAAAGCCCCTGTAGTGGATGATGCAGAGAGCAAGGATCGGGCCGAGCGCCATTCCCGTATTCCCGCCGACCGAGAAGACTGACATTCCGGTCGCCATTCTCCGGCCGGTAAAAAAACGCGCGGTTTTGAATCCCTCCGGATGGAAGCAGGCTATACCCATGCCGCTGATCGCCACCAGAAGCAGAACCAGACTGTAGTTTCCAGTCAGGGGGAGGAGGCAGAAACCTGCCCCGGCCAGAAAAGCTCCCAGAGGCAGAAGGAAAGCCTTTTCCTTTTTATCGGAGAGCAGGCCGAAGAAGGGCTGAATTACCGAAGAGGTAATATTGGACATGATGAGGATCATGCCGGCCATAGTATAAGACAGATTCAGATTGTCTTTGAGAAAGGGAAGAACTGCCGGCAGCGCTCCCTGGAATGTATCCACGGCCATATGGCCGCTCGAAAGCAACAAAAGCACTTTGAAATTGAATCTGCTCACTATAGAATCCCGTGCAAGGGCGAGCGGCCCGTGTCCATTCGCAAACCCGAAGATTGATCCCGCCTTTGGCGGAACCCCTGATAAAACCATCTTCGGATGGAAATTAGCCCTGATGCCTCATTAGACTTGTTCCCGGTGGGATTTTCGTGGGGAATTTAACCCCTTTTTCTCAAAATGAGAACCAAATAGCGATCCTCGCAATGGAAAAAGATCATACGAAAATCCTCGCCGCCATTCTGATAGTATCCATCGTGATATTTGTGTTTTTCCTGACTCGCTCGCGCTGGAGCGCACGGCTCCCGGAACGCGAGTTCCACCCGGCCGTTATGGTGGAGGTGAAAGGAGATATCCCCAAACCTGGAATCTACGCACTTGACAGCGCCACAGCCACTGTCGCCACCGCCGCCGCAATGGCAGGCTGCCCATGGGAAATTCCAGCGGCTGTTGCGCCTCAAAAGCTTATCTGCGGACAATCCCTGGAAATTGTTAGTCACAAAAAGGAAATCACAATAAAATTCGCACGCATGTCCGGCGCGGCCCTCCTCGCCGCCGGGCTCAAGCTCGACTTGAATTCAGCCTCCCTTGACGAGCTTCTTCTCATCCCTCACATGCGTCCCGAAATTGCGGCCTCTATCATAGAAAGACGGCGCGAAAAAGCGTGGGAACAAGCCGATGATTTGACTGAAATCCGTGGAGTCGGCCCAAAAACCGCACAAAAACTTCAGGATTACCTGGAGATATCAGCTCACAACGGGCGGTGAGTATCCCGCAACGGGGGTCAAAAATGAACCCACCGTCTTGTAATAGCTTATTGAGCTTGCCTAAAAAGAATATTTCTGCGACATATTAGTTTTAGAAGACTCAAACAATAATAACTGGAGTTTATTTTTGAACTTTCCCAAACTAAGAATTGGAGATCTCGTCGCCAAGGTCCCTATTATACAGGGCGGCATGGGTATTGGAGTGTCTCTTTCAGGTCTCGCCTCGGCTGTAGCCAACCAGGGAGGAGTCGGTGTAATAGCGACTGCCGGAATAGGTGTTTTAGGTTTCGACAGAGAAACAGGTTACGTCGAAGCCAGCATTAATGTGTTGCGCGAAGAGATCAGGAAAGCCAAAGAGGCGACTAAAGGTATCCTCGGCGTAAACATAATGGTCGCCCTGACCAACTTTGCCGATATGGTCGAAACCTCGATAGCGGAGGGAGTTGACCTCATCGTGTCCGGCGCGGGACTTCCGCTTGACCTTCCCAAGTATCTGAAGGAAGGGGTCAAAACCAAGCTGGTCCCTATAGTATCTTCCGCCAAAGCGGCGCGCATCATCTGCAAAAGGTGGCTCCCGCGATTTAACAGGCTCCCGGACGCATTTGTCGTGGAAGGTCCGTTGGCTGGAGGCCACCTGGGTTTCAGTTCGGAGCAACAGGACGACCCGAGGTATGCCCTTGAGAAGATCATTCCTGAAGTTGTCGAGGCGGTCAGTGTTTTTGAACGGGAAAACGGCGTCCAAATCCCGGTGATAGCAGCCGGGGGGATATATACCGGCGCGGACATCCTTGAGTTCATGAAGCTCGGCGCGGCGGGGGTCCAGATGGGTACCCGATTCGTCGCGACCCACGAGTGCGACGCAAATATCGGATTCAAAAAAGCCTATATAAAGGCAAAAGAAGACGACATCATAATCATAGAAAGCCCCGTAGGGCTTCCCGGCAGGGCGATAAGAAACGATTTTATAAAGAGCATTCAGAGTGGGCGCAAAAAGCCATTCAAATGCCCCTATCACTGCATCACTTCGTGCAACTGTACGGACAGCCCTTACTGCATAGCCATGGCCCTTGCCAACGCCAGGAAAGGGAAATTCAAAGCAGGGTTCGCTTTTGCCGGAAAAAACGCTTACAGGGTGAACCAGATCCTCTCGGTCAGGGAACTGATCGAGTCGCTGGAAAAGGAATTCGACAGGGCCTCAAATCAGTTTGAGGGATGACAAGTTCCCGCATCCGGGGAAAAGGCGCCCCGCAACAGCCCACCGCAAATGATAGACCACATTTACGCCACCGATGAACACCGATCAAGGAGCCGCACGGCGTCTTTCGGACTTTCCAGTGCGTCTCCATCACCCCAGATTCTGCGCCCTTATGGTTGCATTGGCTCACACTGCCGACGCGCGCACAGGTAAGGTCCAGCGCGAAGCGTGGCTCCCAATTTTGCGACGCTAATCGAGAAGGCCTCCCGCTCCCGCCCCGTCTCGCGGGTGGGTGGGCGGGCTGTCGAGAATGAGCGGTCGGCCTCCGCGCTACGCGCTCACATGTCGCTACGGGAGGCCGGGCAAGCCCACTTCACAAAGTGAAGTAGGGCGAAGCCCCGCAAAGCGAGACCTTGACACCATTTTCACTTCACCTTCTGATGCGCTTAACATTTGGCTTGCCTTCAAACGCACCACGTTTAATGTCTGTGCTTTCTGCATAGCTGCGCGCACGGTCGCCGCTCTTATCATGTCAGGCGCATTCTTCTTCGAGCAGGGTATTATATAAGTTTATCATACGATAATGACTTGTACTGTGGGATGGGGCGGATAGTGTAAAGTTTTGCAATGTACACAGGCCCATTTCGGTTGGGGCGAATACACTCGGATGAATGAGGCAAGGCGTACTGAGATAGCCTTATTTTCAATAAGTCTATCTCTCACTAGGATTATATCCCACCGAGGTTTCCCGTTAGTAATAGTAAGTCCGCCTCCTTTTTTTCCGCCACCTAGCCGCAGCCCATCCCATGAACCAGCCGGAAAGCAGGACAATCGCTCCGGCCACAAACCACCGAATGTTATTGGAGAGCTTGAGGTTTTCGTTTTCCTGAACCAGTGTTTGTATATTTTCCTGAGCGCTCGTCAGGCTGGCCTTTGCGGAATCATTCTCGGACTTGAGCTTCAGGTAATTTGCCGAGCCGTCTTTGAGTACCTCGTAGGCTGCATTGAGCTTGGTGAGTTTGTCCGTGAGTTCTTTTTCTTTTTGCGAAAGTTCCGTTTTCTCCTTGTCAACTTCGCCCAGTTGCGCCTTCAGAGTCTCATTTTCCGCTTCGAGTTCCCTTGTCCTTGAGGAACCGGGCGGCCGTTGGCTCAAAAACCTCGATGGGATCCATCCTTCCTGCATCTGGCCGTCTGTTTTCTTGTAACGCACTTTGGTATATGCGTTCGGATTCACGAGTTCGACGCCGGATGCGGGTGGAACAGTGAGAAGGATTTTGCCGCTGGTTGAGGGGGTGGCGCGAAGCAGCGTCTCCTGGGTGTCTGTCGTGTATGCTGTTACGGCCGGCGCGGCACCCGCCGGGATCAGGATCGCCAGTGCAGTCGTCAGCGCCAGCGCAAATCGGAATCTATCCATATTCTTTTGCCTCGCAACCTGATAAATACATTAATAACTTGTTTGCGAACAAACCCGAGGCATTATAGATTCGCATCCTGCGCCTGACAAGGGAAAACCTGACGTGGTGCATCTTCATCGGATCTCAATACGCGAAAGTCACCAAAATATGCAAAAACTTCCTGAACTGATTGACACACACGCTCACTTAGATTTCCCTGAATTTGCCGGTTCCATCCCGGCCACCATTAAACGGGCGCTGCAGACCGGGGTCAGCGTGATCGTGACGATAGGCATCGATATTGAGACGAGCCGCAAAGCAGCACAAATGGCCCGGAGCTATGACCGGATTTACGCCTCAGCCGGGATTCATCCGCACGCATCCTTTAATATGGATGCCGGCGATCTCCGGGAACTGGAGAAAATTGCCGCCAACCGCAGAGTTGTTGCGATCGGTGAAATCGGGCTTGACTATTTCCGCGACAGACAACCACGTCCGATCCAGAAAGAGTGCATGAAGCGTCAGATCGAGATGGCTGTTAAAATAGCAAAACCGGCGATTTTTCACATTCGGGACGCTTGGGAGGATTTTTTTCAAATCGTGCCCGAATTTGCCTCCTCACTGCCCCCGTCGGTTATGCACTGTTTTTCAGGAGACTGGGCAATTGCGCGCAGATGCCTGGACATGGGATTCTATCTCTCTATACCTGGCGTGGTCACATTTCCCAAAGCCGAATTTCTTCAAGACGTGGTAAAGCGCGCGCCATTGGACAGGCTGCTTGTGGAGACCGACTCTCCCTATCTAGCCCCTGTCCCGTACAGGGGCAAAACAAACGAACCTGCTTACCTGCTCCATACGGCCGGAAAAATCGCCAAGTGCCGGAAAGAACCCTTCGAAAAAGTGGCCGCTCATACCACTCAAAATGCGCGGACGGTTTTTAAAATATAGCAGATAGGGTTAAAGCATGAAAAATCAGAAGAGAATCTTTCTCATTTTTTTCATTATAATTCTTTGTATTGGCGCCGACCGGCTTACAAAAGAGATAGTAAGATCGGACCTGCCGAGAACAAAGCCTTTAACATTGGTGCAAGGAATGCTCAGCCTTGACTATGTGGAGAATAAGGGCGGGGTTTTCGCTCTCGAGTGACTTCTGCCGAAAATGTGGCGCGGGAAAATCGTCACTATGGGAGTCGCTGTATTGCTGGGCCTGGGCATTCTTTTTCTAATGATTGCCAAAGGACTTCGATTTCTCCCGCTACTTGGTTTATCCCTGTTTTGCGGTGGCAGCCTGTCTAACTTGTTTGATCGAATCGCATTCGAGGGGGTGCTTGACTTTGTCAACTTCGGTTTGGTTGGACTTCGGCCCTACACTTTCAACCTGGCCGATGTGGAAATAGTAATAGGGATAATTATTGTTATCTTTAGCAGTGCAATAAATTTTGTAAAAGCCGGCCCTTTTAAATTCATTGAGCGCGCCCGATAACAGGGGTAACCGGATCGGCTTCAGTTCCCGTACGCTCCCTGGATCATGGTCTTGCACTGTGGATCTCGAGTATCTAAGATCATAATTGCAATTTCCTATTGCATTAGCCTAAAATATATTTATAATAATTGTAATCTGCAATTGGTTCGAGCTTAACGACTTTCATTAAACTCGATTTTTTCTTGGAACGAATTATCTCCACGATGGAGGGTTGCGCCAATGGCAAGAAAAATGATCGAAATCGCATCAGAGATCGTACAGACTCAAGTTTCTTTAGCTCCAATGTCAGCTACTGAAATCACGTCATCACTCCGGCAAGTCTTTGGTACTCTCATGGAACTGCAAAAGGCAGAATCCGGCGAAATTGAACTGGCCCTGGCACAGGAACCGGCCGCTGTACAGGAAAAACCCCCTGGAACAATCACAGCGGAAAGTTCAATTCAGAATGACAAGGTAATCTGTCTTGAATGCGGCGCCGAAATGAAGCAATTGACTCAGAAACATCTGACATCCCATGGCATCAGTTCAAAAGAGTACAAGAAAAAATACGGCTTCCCAATGCGAACTCCTTTGGCTGCAAAAGCATTAACCAAGGCGCGAAGCAAGGCTGCAAAAAAGAGGGGATTACCCGCGAATCTGGTGAAAGCCATAGAGGCGAGGAGACAGAGCAAGGCGCAAAGCGTTGCGTCAGGTTCACAGGAAAGGAAGCAACCTGTCGTGAAAAGACGCCGTAAGCAGAAGAGCGAATAAATCGGTTTCCGCCGTCTAATGAGATCAGGTTTGAGATTGTTCGCCCGTTAATAATCGTGATGTCTTCTAACACGCGGAAGGCCAAAGCCGCCTGCGGTGAGGGGCCGGATTAGCGCTTAACTGCACTGACAGCCGGCCCTCTTATATAATTTGTAATCTGGCGTTGGACAGAAGCACTCGAATTTACCCCACCAGTTATCAGAAATTGTGCGTAACTGTCTCCAGCAACCGCCTGTAGTAAGCATAATTCTCAAAGGTTACGTCAGCACGAATCCTGCCATCAGCCAGAGGCACATATCCGCCATCGGCCAGAAGAGTGGGGACCTTCTCTTCGATCTCCCGTCTTATGGCTTCCTTGCCGCGCCGGAGCGCATCCAGATCGATACCTCCTATCAGGCGTAAATCCCGGCCAAACTCCCTGCGAATGTCACGATAGTCCATTGCCTCGATATTCACCTCGCAGGCCCACAGGCAGTTGAAGCCCCACTTCAAAATACTTGGAATCAATATCCGAGCGTTCGCATAAGTGCGAAATATTATGGTCTCCACACCATATTGCCTGATTACGGCTAAAACCGGCTCGTAGCTTTTGAGCACGAATTCTTCATACATCCCCGGTGAGATCAATGGTTTGTCATTGCCGCCGATAGGTTCGCTGAACACGACTGCGTCCACATCGACCATTCGCAGTAAGCGTTCGGTTAGTTTGGCTGCAAACTCACCCTGAATCGACATGCTCTCACGCACGAGTTGCGGATCGTATATGAGCAGCTCGATTAATTCCCTGAAGCGGTTCCACCCCCGTATACCCATTGAGAGGAAAAAACCGCGGTGCACCCGCAGCATCAAAGGGTAATCCCGCGCCTTTCCCGCCTTTATATGAACGGCCAAATCTGCCGGAAGGCGGCCATCGTCACGGTGATCGAGACTCTTTCGCAAAACTGCCAACTCGGAGAGCGAAGCAGGCCATTTTTTTATCTGTGGAACCGGATCAATGTCAGGCTCCAGCTCCGCATGACGATCTGAGGGAAACACTTTCCGGATATCAGCGCCACGCTTAAGCCCTTGTTTTCGCCAGACCTTCAGGACCTCATCCCTTATCCCCTCTTCGAAATAAGGGACACGATCAGGTTTGCCAAAGCGCATTACTTCCAAAAACCTCTCACGGCCGTTCATCGTCAACCTTTCGCTTTGCGTACTCAACTCCATGTGAGTATCTCATCTTATTTAGATTGAAGGCTTGTTAGTTTGCCGGGTTCTTCGAATCGCGAAAATATGTCAGTCCCCGCCAGGTTAGCAAATCGACAATCAAACCAAGACAGGCTCCCGCCACTATGTCGCTGAAAAAGTGGTATTGGGTTACAAGCAAAGCCAGTGCAAGGGCAAAGAGCAATCCCGCGCACACGGAACGCAGCCGGGGGAAGTAACGGCCGATTCCCAGCATCAAGACAGTGAAGACCGCCATATGCCCCGATGGAAAACTCGAAAAGTCTCCCCCGCCGTGAAACCAATGAAAGCCGAACAGATCGGGATGCAGGAGCCAGATGCGCGTATTGGTTCTTCCAAACAGCACTTTTAAAAGGTTTTTGAGGACAAACGCCAATGGAACTGTCAAACCGATATGCTCCTCGAAATACACCATCCGGCTTTTGGCGGGTTTTCCTGCCTGGTACAAGCGCCCGGTCCAACTCACAGCAGTTATGATGCACACCAGTGAGAACAAAAGGTCCGGAAAATTGGATATTCTCTCCGAGCAAAGAAAACCGAAACCGACTTTTTCCGACACGAATTCCGCGAGCATGATGTCCAGATAGAGGCAGCCGGAGATAATCAGGGCGGCAAAAACCACAAAGCCGCCAAAGACGGTTTTCCATCTCATGTCGAAACCCATGATGCAACCTTAATCACAGCGTCCTTAATTCTCAGCCCTTTTTCCTGCCCAGCCTCCCGGCCGCACGGGCCACAGAACTTCGCGCCGCCCGGCCTCTGCGGCCAAGGGCACTTCCAGCTCGTTTCCGCCCGGAAAGGGTCCTTTTCCGCCCTGGCGTTTGGGAACCGGGACCGCCACGCCTCGCGGAGCGTAGAGATCGACCCTTCGGCGGGCGGCACATGCAGGATCTCGACAGCCCGCCCACCCACCCTCGAGGCGGTGTACCCCTTCCGGCTAAACGCCTCTGGTCATAGACAGGCCAAGGAGAGCGTGGAGAACAGATTATCCCGCCTTTCCGAACAGAAACCTCGCGGGGCGTGGAATTTATACCGGAATTTCCGGATGGACACTAGCGCAGGGGGTTAACAATCGCAAGGACGAAGTCAAAGGACCAAGAATCAGTCAAGTGATGACGAACTTGGGCCAAGGTGGTATAAGGCAACACTCGGGGGTGTTCCATGGGAAACTTATTCAAATTGCTCTTGCAGGTCCTTATCGTATGCTTTGGAATTGGTCCTTTTTTGCCGGTTGCCGTGTTTGCCGGCACTGAGACTTCCAGCATCATTATTGCCGAAACCAATTATAATTTTGGGCAACTCTCGGAAATGGAGCCGCTAACTCATGATTTTATTGTGAAAAACAGCGGTAAAGCCATTCTCAATATAAGAGATGTTCGACCCAGTTGAGGCTGTACCATTGCCCGTTTTGACCGGGCGATCCCTCCAGGTGGGCAGGGAAAAGTTACTTTAGAGGTGAATCTGAAAGGGTTCCAGGGATACGTAAAAAAGACGGCAATCGTTGTGAGCGACGATCCGGCAAACCCTCGTATGGTCCTGCTGCTGGAAGGGACCGTTAAGCCTCTGATCGAGGTTCTGCCCGAGAAAACCGTCTATTTTCAGGGAACTGCCGATGGTCTTGATGAAAAAACCATCGATCTGATCACGACCTCGAATATGTTTCATATCCGCAAAGTGGATGACACTCTCGATAAGAAGGTCATATACAAACTTGAAACCGTAGAGGACGGGAAACATTACCGGCTCAGAGTATCCAATAACACCTCGCTGGGAAGTTACAGGGGATCCATTACTGTTTATACCGACTTTGCGGAAAAACCCGAACTTACCATCTGGGTAAACGGTTCAATCGAGGGCGAGATTGGGATCAGGCCTAAAAGTCTGGTCGTGGGCCGGCTAAGTCTCGATCAGGGAATAATCACCGGAAAGGTGCTGGTTGTTGATAATAAGAATAAAGCTTTCAAGATCGTAAAATGCATGTGGGACGAACGACTCATTGATGTGAGGCAGGAGCCTGTTCCCAGCGGACCCGGATTCAGCCTGGAAGTGACGCCCAAAATGGAGAATATCCCACTGGGCAGCCGGATCCCAACTGTACTGAGGGTTGAAACAGATGTGCCTTCCGAAGGAAAGCTGGAGGTTCAGGTCCAGGCAATTAATCTGGCGGAAACGCCCCGGTGAGGGACTTATCATATCGGACGGGCATATGAGAAAAACTAAACGTTTTTATTGAAGCCCCGGAAGATCTTACTTATAATTGCGGGCGATTTTCGGAGACGGTAGTTTCATGACAAACAGCGGTCCTGCGATGGGATCTTTTGTAATCTAGTACCATGTAACATTGTTTTTTTCGTAGAGTTCGGTATAATCGTGGCAAATTCCAGGGGGAGGGATTTGCCATGACACCACGATACCGAGTGACCTTGACGGAACGAGAACG
>JBEKTT010000009.1:40000-120754 GCA_049515795.1 Syntrophobacteraceae bacterium | reverse complement strand
CGCCAGTTGGGTGATCAAAGTGCGGATCGCAAGCTCCACTCTGTATTAAGAAGTCTCGTCCGGCTCCGCACATCTCTAGCCACTTTCCATAAACTACAAAGTGGTACAGATTAGCCGGTCAATGACCATGAAAAGGCCCCTTTAATCTGCGCGTGCGCATTTGTGAGGGACGCGGGATCGTCATCGTGCTATCCGGGGTCGTGCCACAAATTGGCCAAGGCGAGCAACCGCAAAAGACGACTACATTTCCTCGATCCAACGTGCCAAACGATTTTTTTTGCGGCGTAGCCGCGTTGGATCAACCTCCCCTACAGAGCCGAGCAAAACATCGCCACTTACAACAGCCAATCGCGTCACGCGGATCAGACTGGTCGTTTTTAGTCCGGATAAAAGAAAATCTGTATCGGCCTCACTGACGATTTCATCCAGACCCGACAATTCTTAAAGCAGTTGGGAGGAAATCATACAAAGCAACCAATCATCAAAGTCGTTGGGCACTTTTGCCAAGAGCAGAGCCAGCCGAGCTTTCCCTTCTGCCAAGCTGGTATGCGGAAACCTGAAAAGCACAATCTGCCCTGGATGTTTCACTGAAATCGTTCCTTTAGATCCTTGTCTGCATACAATTCCGGCTCATCTTCCATGCCTCGAAAGGCAGATTGCAGTGCAAATCCCATCCAGCGCCGGTTTTCTTCTTTCCCAGACTCCCCGGAAGTCTTAGCAAGAAGGAACTCCACGAAGTCCAGAACCTCAGCCTGCAATGGTTCTGGAAGCCGCTGAACACGCTCAACAATTTTTTAGCAAGAATCACTTCCGTACCTCCTGCAGGAAAATGCATAGCTACCGTCAGGAATATATCATTGAATATGTTAACTCGCGATTGCTGAAAGAACAGTGAGGTGGGCAACTCCCTGTTGATGGCGTTTCCGCAATCCGAGCGCTCCACGAGGCAGCTCACACAACACTGCCCGCCGGCGCAAACTTTAGGGCATAGTTATGCCAAAGGTTTGAGTGCCGATTCTGGCTGCGGCCGCAGCAAAATGATGAAAAACGGAGCCGGATGGAAAACGGATCATTTCCCCATGCCGTGCAATGTGCGGGGATTGATTCTTAATCTTTTCAGCCTGCATCCATGCGCCTTTCGTATGGACCACGGGTTTTTGCCCCGGAGCGAATTTGCTCAGCTTCGGCGCGCTGCTCCGGAGTCAGCACTGCATAGATGCAGTTCGCAGAGATTGTCCATGCACGCTGGCTTCCTGTTCGTTTAGAAACTCAATATCCGGGCTGTCTCCCCCGAGAAACCGGTTTTGCTCCATAACCTCCAGTTCCGTGCCAAACCGGACAAGGTCCGTTTTGGAAAGGGAAATGCCACAATGTCGATGAATTTTCACGCAAAAATGGTGCAATTTTGTTCATGTCCTCCGATTTTGATACTATTTTGTGTCAATTAGTTTGCATATTTTTAAATCATCCTGGTAGCAAAAACCTTCCAAAGCGCTCCCCAGGCCGACACAAGAGTTGTTGGCAGATAAATTGCTTCCCTGGTTAAGCATTTCGCAGCACCAGAAGTCTTCATCTGTCAGGGGGCGGAAATTCTTCACGCGAAAACGCTATTGAATACACGAGCAGGAAAGAACAGACGGTAATCGAGGAAACGGCTTGCCCCGGACTCGATTCGGAGTCTGTGGACTCTGGACACAAATGGCCGGATTGCCAATTGCCCGGGTTTACTCAAACATCATTAATAAACTCGCAATTCAAACAGGGAAAGAAGGAGAATGAGCATGGTAAAAATCGAGGCAATCATAAAGCCGTTCAAACTGGAAGAAGTTCAAAAAGCACTATCGGAGATCGGTGTCCAGGTTATGAGCGTTTTCGAGGTAAAGGGGTTCGGACGACAGAATGGGCACATCGAGACGTATCGGGGCGCCTCATACACGGTTAATTTCGAACCCAATTTGATGCTCACGATGTCAGTCAACGATGAGCATGGTAAAGAGGTGGTGGAAACGATCCAAAACACGGCCCTCACTGGAAAGATCGGTGACGGCAAGCTGTTTGTCACCCGTATGGAGTATGCCCAGTAGGATAGAGCATTGCAGATCTCTTCGAGAAACTTTAAGCTGTAAATTCAACCGGGAACAGATGAGAACACAGCCATGTCTTGCGCCTGCTTTTGTGTATTTTCTCTGTTCCGGGCGCATCCACGGATTCCAGATACATCCAGATCTTGCCACTGTGAGAAATCCCGATGTGGCCGGAGTGCATAACGAAAATGATTTGAATATGTTAACTCGCGATTGCTGAAAGAACAGTAAGGTGCCGAGCTTCTTGTTGATGGCGCTTGCGCAGCCGTGGCGCTCCACGAGGCAGCTCATGCTAGTTTGCGCAAGATTGAAGTAATCGAAAAGAGCGGGGAAGTGACTTCCCCGCACCCCGCAAGATTTGGCCGCGCGCGTTTACGCGCGCGGCTAAGCGCTCGGCGCCGGCGGCGGTTGCCCAGCACTTGCTGGGCGCCCGCTGCAGCGCCATTCTTGAATAGCAGGATCATGGTCCGGACATGGAGAGCTGCGAGGGGGTTCGGGGGCAAATGTCCCCCCATCCCCCGAGCTTTTCAGCTTCTTTTGGTACTCACTTGAACGCAATTTTCCATGATGCCCGCCTCACCCGCGAATCATCAAAATAAAGTTATTTTGTAGGTAACTTGGTATGAGTGCCGGTCCAGCCTGCGGCCCTGCCGATCAGGCCGCCTTGGGATGCCGGCTTTCCAGCATTTTTAAACCGGCCTCGATAAACGCCGGCAGATCCGATGGCTGTCTGCTTGTAACCAGGTTGCCGTCAACTACCACCTCTTTGTCAATATAATGGGCGCCGGCGTATTTTATGTCTTCGATGAGCGATTTCCATCCGGTAGCCTTGCGGCCTTCGAGTTTTCCGGCCGATATCAGAAGCTGAGGGCCATGGCATATCGAAAAAACAGGCTTGCCGCTCTCCATGAATTCCTTGACGAACCGCACGGGCCCCTCGTGCGCCCGAAGATTGTCCGGGGAGTAACCTCCCGGAATAAGCAATGCGTCGAATTCCCGCACATTGGCCTCATTTGCTCCCATATCTATCCGAACGGGGGTATTCTGTTTTTTGCCGGTGACGGTATTGCCCTTTTTCAACCCAAGGTGCACAAGCCCATACCCTGCCTTTTTAAAGGCTTCGGCAGGCTGGGTATATTCGGAATCTTCGAAATCCTTGCCGATCAATACTGCAATCTTGGTCATCTTTTTCCTCCTGAATCACAGAGCTTTCCTTAAAGATTTGCATTCCGAAGGAATTTGCAAGAGGACCGGGGGATAAGGTGAAGAGTGGGAGGTGATAACAGTTTGCGTTCAAGATTGAAGTAATCGAAAAGAGCGGGGAAGTGACTTCCCCTGGTCCCCCCAGCCCCCGCAAGATTTGGCCGCGCGCGTCTGCGCGTGGCCAAGCGCTCGGCGCCGGCGGCGGTTGCCCAGCACTTGCTGGGCGCCCGCTGCAGCGCCATTCTTAAATAGCAGTGAAGCTGCGAGGGGGTTCGGGGGGCAAAGCTTCCCGAGCTTTTCAGCTTCTTTTGGTACTCACTTGAACGCAACTTGGTGTTAGACGCAAGCATCGCGCATCGCGCAAAGGGCAAAACAGATCTTGACGCTCTGCGAGGTTATTTTTCAATCCTGTTAATCCTGTTAATCCTGTCTAGCAGGTGCTAAAAAGGGGTTTTCTGGTGGGGAAAGGCCTTAAAAAGACGGGCGATTTCGTCATTCCGGCGAAGCCTGCCCCGGAAGTGTCAAGTCCGGGGGCCGGAATCCAGAGCTTTTTGAACTATTTGATTTCTAAAGCAAAACACTGGACCCCGACCTTCGTCGGGGTGACGGCCTTACGGGGTTTTTACTGCAAAGTGGGAAATTCAATCCTTTTTCATCACCCTGCTAGATTCGTCTTTACTAATTAATGAGCCTTCTGCGCATTACGACCAGTGCGACAGGGAAAAGCAGGGCAAACAAAATCGTGATGTAAGCAATACGCCACGCGAGGTCAGGGGTCAATTCGCCCAGGCAAAAAGCGCGGCACAGGTCTACAAGGTGGGTCAGCGGGAGCGCCGAGGAAAGTTTTTGAGCCCATCCGGGAAGGGCCGATATTGGGAAAAAGGTCCCACTGAATAGGAACATAGGGGTTATGAAAAGAAAAATCGGAAGGTTGAACATGTCGATGCTGGGCACTAGACCCGTAAAAACCATCCCGACCGTTCCGAAAGCAAGCCCGCCCAGAAAAGACAGAGGCAGAATCAGCAGGCCGTGAGGAAAATGGACCAATCCGAAAAAGCTTACCACCCCGAGCATTATAGCGGTTGCGATAACCGCTTTGGTGGCGCCCCAGACGATTTCACCGGCGATGATATCTTCCAGGGAAAGCGGGGTGGCCATCATGGCGTCAAAAGTCTTCTGGTAGTACATGCGCACGAATGAAGCGTAAGTATTTTCGAAAAAGGCGTTGTACATCATCGTGATAGCCAGCAGCGCGGGGGCGATGAAAGCGATGTAGGAAAGCTCTTCTCCATGGTAGTGTACCTTCCCGACAAGGGCGCTCAGCCCCACTCCGAAGGCCGCAAGGTATAAGAGAGGTTCGAACAGGGGCACCAGAAAGTTTACAAGCCAGATTTTGCGATACACTACCATATTACGGTTCCAGACGCGGATAAAGCGCCATGAGATATTCGTAATCCGAAGCCCGCCGCTCATTCGCGAAGTTCCCTTCCCGTGAGTCTCAGGAAAACGTCTTCAAGGGTTGCCAGCCTCTTTATGCAGGTTTCCCGGCAAAATTTGTCCCCAATTATCTCGAAGAGTCTATCGGCCTCCATGCCGTAGATAATCATCCGATGCTCAAGGGCATCGTGCAGGAAATTGTGAGCATTTACGAACTCCTTTACATCGCGGCCCGGGTTTACGATTTCAACCACGTGATCACCGGCATGGGAACGGATCAGATCGGCAGGCTTTCCTTCAACCAGAATCTTGCCGTGATCCATGATTATCAGCCTCTCGCACAGCCGCGAGGCCTCGTCCATATTGTGGGTGGTAAGAAGGATCGAAAGCCCGTTTGCCTGAAGCAGTTCCAGCCGCTCCCAGACCTGGTGCCGTCCCTGTGGATCGAGCCCGGTGGTCGGTTCGTCCAGGATGAGCAGTTCAGGATTATTGATGAGGGCTCGTGCAAGCACCAGCCTGCGCATCATTCCCCCTGAAAGGCTGGTTACCTTCTCATCTTTTCGGCTCTCAAGCGCTATAAACTTCAGAAGCTGAAGCGAGCGATCGCGAGCCTGCATTCGCGGAATGTTAAAATAGCGTGCAAATATCTCCAGGTTCTGGAGTACGGAAAGATCTGGGTCGAGGTTGTTGTCCTGCTGACATACACCGATTCTCGCTTTTATCTGGCGCCACTTGGTGTTTATGTCCAGACCGAAGACCTCCAGGCTGCCGGAAGTCATCGGAGAGAATCCGTATACCATGCGTATAGTCGACGTCTTGCCGGCGCCGTTGGGGCCCAGCAAACCGAGGCACTCACCGGGAACCAGTTGAAACGATACCCCGTCAACAGCCGGGAAGCCGTCGAATTTTTTTCGCAAGTCCGTAGCCCGGATTATGTGCCGCTCGTTTTCAGCCATTGTGTGAAATCTGTTTTATCCTTCATCAGATTGCTCCTTCACGCGATGAGAGATTCTTTCCTCGATGGTCCAGTCATCGACGTCAATATACTTGAAGACCCCCGGTCCATCCGGAAGAACGACCCGGCTGATGCCTGCGTTTATGATTACGCGTTTACAGAGCAGGCAGGGAATGACTTGTGAGACCAACTCGCCCGTTGCCACTTCAATGCCTACCAGATACAGATCGGCCCCAGCCATGTCGAGGCGTGAAGCATGGATTAGGGCGTTCATCTCGGCGTGAACCGCCCGGCAAAGTTCATAGTTTTGGCCGGTAGGAATATTTTTCTCCTGGCGAATGCAATACCCAAGGTCGATACAGTTGGTGGTTTGTCGCGGGGCGCCATTATAGCCGGTGCTGATTATCTGATCGTTTTTGACGATTACCGCGCCGAATCTGCGCCTGAGACACGTGCTGCGCATTGCCACAGCACTGGCGATATCCACGTAATACTGGCTCTTGGTTGGTCTTTTCACTTTTGCCTCATGAGTTAGTTTCCGTCCGGAAAGGGTCCTTTTCCGTCCTGGGGCGGTGGGACCGCCGGCCGACTTGGCCACTGCCTTCGGCGGTGGCCGCAGAGGCTTCGGGGGGCTCGATCGCCAATCTCGACGCTCCGCGAGGCGGTACCAAGTACGCCTCCGCGCAACCCCTTGATTTCCTTGCCAGTACGAAAAATGCCTCCTTTTCGAATTGGAAACTGCTAGTGTTCCATCCGGAGTTTCCGGATGGGCACGAGTTATAATCTTAATGCAACCTTGGCGCCGGGGACCGCTCAAAAACCGCCCCGCCCAAAATCCGGAATCCACTATCCGGAATCCGGCATGCGACGTGCGTAATCTATTTAGATCACCGGCGACGAAAAATTCAATCCGAAAATGACAAAGCGACTTTATCCCTCGTATGATAAACTTATATAATACCCTGCTCGATGTGTGAGCGCATAGCGCGGAGGCCGACCGCTCATTCTCGTCAGCCCACCCACCCGCGGGGCGGGAGCGGGAGGCCTTGTATGATAGACTTATATAATAGCTTGCTCGAAAAAAAATGCGCCTGACATGATAAGAGCGGCGACCGTGCGAGCAGCCATGCAGAACGCGCAGACATTAAACGTGGTGCGTTTGAAGGCAAGCCAAATGTTAGGCGCATCAGAAGGTGAAGTTACAATGGTGTAAAGGTCTCGCTTCGCGGGGCGGGAGCGGGAGGCCTTGACATTACGCGGGACATAATATAAACGCGTGTTTATGTATTTTTAACCCCTTTGTTTATAAAATTTGCGCAAAGGTATGTGCAGTCGATCTGAAGCCCTGTGAATGGAAAGGCAATTTGAAATGGTTCGAAACGAAATGTATGACGTTATCATCATAGGTGGGGGACCCGCGGGTCTTACGGCCGGAATTTATGCGATGCGCGCGGCTCAAAAGGCTGTGCTTATAGAGAAGGGCATTCCAGGCGGTCAGGTAGCCATCACAAAAGGAGTGGAAAACTACCCTGGATTTATCGAGATAAGCGGATTTGATCTTTCAGACAAGTTTTTACAGCACGCCAGGTGCTACGGCCTGGAAGTAGTGCAGCAAGAGGCCGAGGCGGTAGAGCCGGGAAGCGATTTCCACTCGGTTCGCCTCGCCAATGGGCAGGTGTTGAACGCACACAGCATTATCATGGCTGTTGGAGGTAAGGCCCGGAGGCTCAACGTTCCGGGCGAGATCGACAATTTTGGCAAAGGAGTTTCCTATTGCGCTACGTGCGATGGCTTTTTCTTTCGCAATAAAATCGTTTGCGTGGTCGGTGGCGGAGATACAGCCCTCGAGGATGCGCTCTATTTGGCAAAGATAACGGAGCGCGTCTTTCTGATTCATCGGCGTGATGAGTTCCGGGGCAGCAGGATTCTCCAACAGCGCATCCTGTTGGAACCCAAGGTTGAAATCATTCTAAATACAGTTGTCACCGAGATTCTCTCCGGTGAGCAGGGTGTCCGGGCGGTCGCCTTAAAAAACACCCAGACGAGCGAACAAAGAGAGCTTGAAGTCGATGGTGTTTTTATTTTTGTCGGTTTTTCGCCACATAGCGAATTGGCGCCCCCAGGCGTGAAGACGAGCACCACAGGTTACGTGCTGACTGATGACAAATGCGAGACGAATATTCCTGGAATCTTTGCCGCCGGGGATCTGAGGCAAAATTACGCCAAACAGATTGTAATTGCGGCTTCCGAAGGCTGCATCGCCGGATTGGCTGCGGCTCGTTACGTAGAAGCTAGAAAGCCGCAAGGAAAGCATACGGCCGTTCAGCCTGAACCGGCCGATGCTTACCGATGACACAGGGTGGTTGCAATGCAAGAGATAATTGGAGCAAAGCCGTCAAACCCTGGTGATGCGCTGAAAGGCGGCGAAAAACCGGTGAACGGACTGAGGCGGGAGAAGCTGGTATCAGCGACCGAATATTTTCAGCCTGTGGCCTTTTTAGCCAGGAGTCTTTCGGACGAAAACCGGCTGCGAATTCTTCAGTACATCAGCGGCGCAAAGAGGTCGGTTACCAATATAGTCGAGGAGCTAAACCTTTCACAGCCTCTTGTATCCCATCACTTGAGGGAGCTGAAACGCTCTCTTCTTGTCAAAATCGAGCGCAACGGGCCATTTATTTACTACGAATTGAGCGATCCGAGAATTCTAAATATAATCCATTCCCTTAGCACCGTCGCAAGGGATTTGCTCTCGGCAAGAAAAACTTTTTAGCTCACACGGGGGATCGAACCTTGAAGGCCTCCCGCTCCCGCTCATCGCGTGTGATAGACCTATCCTGCGGTCGGCCTCCGCGCTACGCGCTCACACATCGAGCAGGGTATCATATAAATTTATCATACGAGGCCCCCCGCTTCCGCTCATCGCGTGTGACAGACCTATCCTGCGGTCGGCCTCCGCGCTACGCGCTCACACATCGAGCAGGGTATTATATAAGTCTATCATACGAGGCAGATGCAGGGCCTTGACAGGCTTTTGGACGCAACAAGGGGTTTTCCATGCAAAACAAGAAAACTGCGTTCATAGCTTCTCTGGCGGTGCTCATTACAGTTGGAGCACTGTGGTTTACCAACCGGGCCGTCACTCCGAATGATGCCTCATGGGATGATGTTCTGGCGGAAGCTAAGAACGGGGGCTATAGGCTTATAACTACCTCGGAGCTTTCCGAACGCTATCAGGACGCGAAGAGCATTTTGCTGGTGGATAGCCGTCAGGAGTGGGAATACCGGACAGGGCACATCAAAGGAGCGTTAAATTTCCCCATCGAGCCGACCTGGTGGTCGAGACGGAGCAAGGCATCGGCCCTCGAAAGCCTTCTGGGGCCGGATAAAGATCGCATGGTCGTTTTCTACTGAGCGGGTCTTACATGAGCCCGCAGCGACTCTGCAGCCCGTGTGGCCGCAACACTTGGATACAAGAACATCTATCGTGATCCCAAAGGCTATCCCGAGTGGCAGGGCAGGGGCCTGCCCATCGAGAGCGCCCCTGCGGGTCTTACTCTGACCGGTGAAGAGCCCAAAGCCCCAGGGCCTCTACATGGCTGGGCAATGATCTGGACCCTCCTGGGCATCTTTGCGGGAGGGATGGCCCTAAACCTTACTCCTTGCGTCTATCCCCTGATTCCGATCACTGTTTCCTATTTCGGCGGTCAGGCGGCCAGGGCCGAAAAGGGTCAAAGCAACCTCGTCGCGCACGGCCTGTGCTACATGGTCGGCCTGGCGCTCACGAATTCAGCGCTCGGCATCGTTTCGGCTTTAACCGGCGGATTGATGGGGGCGATGCTGCAAAATCCGGTAGTTCTCATAGTGGTTGCAGCAGTCCTTGTCTTTTTTGCGGCAAGCCTTTTCGGCCTTTGGGAGCTTCGTCTTCCAGGCGCTCTTACCCGGTCTGCCGCAAAATCCTACCCCGGCTACTTCGGCAGTCTCTTTATGGGGCTTACCCTCGGGGTGGTTGCAGCCCCTTGCATCGGACCTTTTGTTTTAGGGCTGCTTGCCTGGGTCGCCGGCATGGGAAGTCCCTGGCTTGGATTCGTTATATTCTTTACGCTGAGTATCGGGCTTGGGGTTCCGCTCTTTTTCCTCGCCGTTTTCTCAGCTCAGTTGGAGAAACTTCCACGCTCCGGCGACTGGATGATCTGGGTTCGAAAGCTTATGGGCTGGGTCCTCGTCGGCATGGCAGTCCACTTCATCAGGCCCATCCTGCCGGAATCTGTGAGTGTGATGCTCCTTGCCGCCGTAGCGCTGGCTGCGGGGATACATCTGGGATGGCTTGACAGGAGCCGGGCGACTTTCAAAGCTTTTGCATGGGTGAAAACGGGTGCAGGTGTGGCGTGCCTTGTGCTTGCCGCTTTTCTTGTTTCATCCTGGGCCATGCGTGGACCGGGCGTTGCCTGGAAGCCATATTCAAATGAAGTTTTGCAAGAGGCGCAAAAACTGAACAGGCCTGTGATCATCGACTTCTATGCTACGTGGTGCACTCCATGCCGAGCACTTGAAGAAGTCACCTTCCATGATGAATCTGTAGTCAAGGCCACGGAAAAGGACTTCATTATGGTAAAGGTCGATCTGACCAGGGGCGGAAATCCTGTTCATGAACGACTGGTGCAGCAATTTGGGATTAAGGGGGTCCCGACGATAGTGTTTTTGGAAGGGAACGGAAAAGAGAGGTCCGATTTGCGCCTGGTCGATTATCTCCCTCCAGTTCAGTTTATTGGCAAAATGGCTGAAGTCAAAAAACCCGGCAACTGAGAAAGGAGACAAAGTATGGCCAAGGTAAGGTTTTTCCTTAACGAACCAAATGGAAAACCTTGAAAGAACTTCATCGCGATGATGCCCAGGTTGGGCGAAAAATACCCTGTTGAAATTGAAATAATATCCAAACCTATCGCCGAATACCAGTGCGATGAGTACTTTGCACTCGATCTTCCGGTCGCCCCGGCGATCATGGTGGACGAGCAAATCGTGGTCGAAGGTTCCGATATCTCAGAGGATAAAGTGGAATCGGCGATTTGTCGATGCGTGGGGCTTCCCGAACCGGAGCAACAAAAGAAGGGAATACTGGGCCGCATCCTTGGAAAATAAGAGAGCAGGGCCGGCAACCGTGTGCTCACAACGGGCCAGAGCGGGCCGGAGCTGAAACTGACCAGGCACGCTATGAACCGTCCTTGTGAAGCGCTACAGGGAAGACCGAAGGTGGGATTATGGAGTTTGAAAAGAATCGTAGAGGCGCCGCAATCAAGGCGGTTTTTCTCCTTGCTTTTGTAATCACGGCCATAGTGCTTGTACGTTTCACGCCTCTAAAGGAGTATCTTAGAGCCGAAAGGTTAGGTCTTCTGCTTGAAACTGCCGGGTTTTGGGCGCCTGCGGCATACGTGCTGATATATGCTGCGGGAGTCTGCCTTTTCATACCCGGAACTCTTCTTACTGCCTTGGGCGCTGCCATATTCGGCCCTTACCTGGGATTTGTTTACGTATGGCTCGGGGCTATGATCGGCTCCAGCCTCGCCTTCTTTATCGGGCGCTATCTCGGAAGGGATTTTGCTGCCTCTCTCATCGGGGATAAGCTGAAAAAATACGATGACGGCATCGAGAGAAATGGCTTTGCAACCGTACTATATTTGCGCCTTGTCTATTTCCCGTTTACGCCCATGAACTTCGGGATGGGCCTCACTAAAGCGCGTTTCAGAGATTATTTTGCCGGAACGGCCCTGGGTATTATCGTGGGGACCTTTATCTTTACATTCTTCATAGGAACAGTAAAGGAGGTTTGGGCAAACGGCCGGTGGGCAGAACTTCTCTCCTGGAAGATTTTCTTTTCCCTTGGCCTCTTTGTGTTTTCGTTCTTCATTCCGAAAATTGTCGGGAAAATAAAGTTGTCGCGTGGGATGAAAGTTGGCTAGAGGGTTATTCTCGGGCGGTCGAATAGATTGCGCTATGGATCAAGAGATAGTCATCGGCCTTCAGGCCTCATTGGATCATCCCATTGTGCAAAAAAACGTATCACACTGAATCGATATGACACGTTTCCTGTTGACTTATCTTGCGGAGAATTCTAAGTTTTATCCCCTGACAGCAGTACTCTTGATACGGTACGAAACATGGCGTTACATATTGCAACAATAATGAAACAGACTATTGCATAATGCGATATCTCAGCCGATCCCTGCAAATGCAAGACTTGTCAATAAACCTTGTTGCCGTTCTTGATGAAATGCCTATCGGCGTCTGCCTCGTTAGTAAAGAGCGCAGGATTGTCCTGATGAATCGTGCACTCGAGGCCATGACGGGCTTTTTGAGAGCCGACTGCACAGGGCTTCCATGCTCGCACATTCTGCGGTTGAACCACTGTTTCGACAACTGCCCGGTCAAAAGGATGGAGGGGGGGCAAAGATGCGTTCTGGAAGGTGACATAATCAACCAGGATAATCAAAAGTTACCGGTACGCATGACATTTGCTCCCTTGATCGATGGGACAGGACGGATTTCAGGCTACATTGAAACTCTGGAAGACCTGCGTCAGGTTAGTAATTTCGACCTCGCAAGGATAAATCCTTTCAGTTTAGGCCGCCTCATCGGCCGCAGCCCCCAGATGGGAAAGATTTTTCAGTCTCTGCCCGTTATAGCGCAATCCGAAATGCCTGTTTTGATTACCGGCCAGATCGGCACGGGAAAATATCTTGTCGCCGAAGCGATCCATCATGCCTCATCGCGGGCTAAGAATCCGTTTGTTATTTTCCGCTGCGGGGCGTTGCCCGAGTTCCTGGTTGAATCCGAACTTTTCGGGGTGGAAAAAGGCGGCTTTGCGGGGGCCGACAATAAACCGGGAAAATTCCGGCTCGCTCAAAATGGGACCCTCTATATTACTGAAATTGGCGACCTGACGCCTTCACTTCAAGCCAAACTCCTCAACTGGCTGGACGAAAAAATCATTTATCCGCTGGGCAGCTCGAAGAGTTTTCATGCTGATGTGAGAATAATTGCCGGCACGACCAGGGACCTAAGTCAAATGGCCAAGGAGGCAACATTTCGAAACGAGCTCTATTTCAGATTGAACGCGGTCAGCCTTCATCTGCCGCCACTAAAGGAGCGCGTTGAGGATTTGAGACTCCTTGTGGATCATTTTCTCCACGCCAGTGCTTCGCTCCTGAACAAAAAGATTACCGGTTTTTCGGACCCATGCCTTAAAAGACTCCTCGAATACGACTATCCGGGAAATATTCTCGAACTCAGGCACATAGTCGAATATGCAGTCAGTTTAAGCCAGGCGGAACGAATCGAGCTTGGAGACCTGCCGGCCTATCTTACCGAAAATCTTCCCTGCCTCGATGCAAAATCCCCGAATTCGCCTTCGCCTCGGGAGTCGGATGCGCTGAGTGCCGATAGGGGTTTTGACTGGTCCACGATAGAGCGCAAAATGATAATAGATGCGCTCATGAAAGCGAAAGGACGCCGCAGCGAGGCAGCTCAATTATTGGGGTGGGGGCGGAGCACTCTGTGGCGGAAAATGAGACACTACGGGATTACTTGCGAATCGGTCCAGGTGAATGAAAAAAGTTCTCATTGTGCTTGATGGAAATGACATCGCTCCAAGATTCGATCTCAGCCTGGAGCTGTTGATTGTTTCTCTCGGTAAGGGTGGAAAGCCGGCGAGGAAAAGGGACCTGGTGCTGGCGCGGCCATCGGTCGAGGAGCTCTGCCGCGTGGTTAGCGCCGAGAATGCGCATACGGTAATATGCGGAGGAATCGAGAAGGAATACCTTCAGTACCTTGAGTGGAAGAATGTCGAAGTAATTCACTCGGTTATAGGGCCGGCTGAAGTTGCTCTCAGACGATTTCGAAAGGGATCCCTTAAGTCCCGGGACATACTTCTAAAAGAACGGAAGGCTTGAGGTGTCTTTGTCTGGTTGGTTCAAAAAACTGAGTTCGCTCGAGTTTCCGGATGAAGGCGGGTCCCCTGAAATTTACCGCCTGCTTCGCAAACGCATCATTGTCCTGATGATCGTGATCACGGTTATTCCGCTTTTTTCCATGGTGATGATAAACTCTCACCAGTACCAGCACGCACTCAGGCAGCAGATCGTTAACCCGCTGCTCGTCCTGGTGAACAAGAGCAAGCATTCCATGGAACTGTTCCTTGGCGAACGGCTTTCGGTCATAAGTTTCATCGGTTCCGAGCATTCGTTTGAAGAACTGGCTGACGAGGGAAATCTCAACCGCATATTTCGTGTCATGAAACAGGAGTTCGGCGGATTTGTAGATCTCGGCCTGATAGATGAAAACGGTGTGCAGGTGAGTTACGTGGGACCCTACGATCTCAAGGGCCGCAACTACAGCGAGCAGCCTTGGTTTCATGAAGTTCGATCGCGGGGCGCCTACATCAGCGATGTCTTCATGGGTTTCCGCAGGTTTCCTCATATCTCAATGGCTGTGCAGAGAGGAATCGAAGGCGGGAAATCCTGGACTCTACGGGCCACTATCGATACTCACACGATAGATGAGCTGATTGCTTCGATGCGGCTGGACGCGAACAGCGATGGATTTCTTGTAAACAAGGACGGCGTGCTGCAAACCGCCACCAGGAATTACGGAGGCGTTCAGGACCATTTCTCCGTTGGTCTGCCGCCCTTTTCAAGCGAGCCGAACTGCATAGAGACAACCGATTCACTCGGCCGTGAAGTTCTGGTGGCATATGCCTATTTCCAGAACTCTCCTTTCATACTCGTGGTCGTGAAACCCAGGGGAGAACTTTTCAGGGCCTGGAGCACACTGAAGAGCGAAATATTTTATGTGTTTATTGCAGGCGTACTGATAATCCTGCTCGTTGTATTCAAGCTGACCGACTCTCTCATTCGCAGGCTCCAGGAAAGCGACGAAAGGCGTGAGGCCGCTTTTCGGGAAATCGAGCACACCCACAAACTCTCGTCCATCGGAAGACTCGCCGCAGGGGTGGCGCATGAAATAAACAATCCGATGGCGATTATAAATGAGAAAGCCGGCCTGATGAAGGACCTGATCGAGCTCGACAGTGGTTTTAAGGACAAAGATAAATTTCTCGGCTTGACCGATGCAATTATCAACTCTGTCGAGCGCTGCCGCTCGATCACCCACCGCCTGCTCGGGTTCGCGCGCAGGATGGAGCCTCATATCGAGAATCTTGACATAAATGAGGTGGTTCGCGAAACCGTGGGTTTCGTTGAAAAGGAAGCCCACTACCGAAATCTGGACCTTCGGCTTCAACTTGGGGACAACCTTCCTGAAATTGCCTCGGATCGCGGCCAGCTTCAGCAGGTCTTTCTCAACTTGCTGAGCAATGCTTTTGCGGCTGTGGAGGACAGGGGAACAATTACCATATGCACCTGTGACTGTGGTGATGTTCTTTCGGTTTCAGTTGAGGACAACGGCTGCGGGATGTCGGAGGAAACTCTGAACCGCTTCTACGAACCGTTTTTTTCCACAAAAAAGAAGGGACATGGAACCGGGCTCGGTATGTTCATTACCTACGGCATCATCAAGAGGCTTGGCGGGCGCATCGAGGCCAAGAGCAAGGAAGGGCAGGGTACTACGATAACCGTTCATCTGCCTAAAACGCTCAGATCACAGCAAACAGGGTAATCCCGGATGGAACAAATCAGAGTGCTCCTGGTGGATGACGAAGAGGAATTCACCTCAGCCCTTGCCGAAAGGCTGAACATGAGGGGAATCCCTACCTTGACCTCCTCGGGAGGAGAAGAAGCATTGAAGATGATCGAGGCCTGTCACCCGCACGTGGTTCTTTTGGACATGATGATGCCAGGCCTTGGCGGAAAGGAAATCCAGGCCAGGATCAGGTTGAATCACCCGGACATTTCCGTCATCTTCCTGACCGGACACGGCGCCACCGAGTTCGGTCCTGAATGCAATGATTATCTCATCAAGCCGGTCAATATCGGCGAGCTGATTCGAAAAATCCAGTCGATCTCTAAAAAAGACTGATATGACTATCTTTGTAGCCATTATGCGGCAAGGGAATGTGTTCATGCTTCGCAAGGTTTTTCCGTTTGTTGAGTGGCTGAAGGTTTCAAGTCTCTCCTCGTTCAAACTGGACATCGTTTCCGGTTTGACCGTGGCCCTTGTATTGATTCCACAATCGATGGCTTATGCGCAGCTCGCCGGAATGCCGGTCCAGTATGGACTCTACGCATCCTTTCTTCCTCCGGTGCTTGCCGCTCTGTTCGGATCGAGCCGGCAGCTTGCAACGGGTCCCGTGGCGATCGTATCCCTCATGACTTCAGCAGCCCTGTCACCTTATGCCACTACCGGAAGCACGGGTTTCATAGCCTATGCCATCCTGCTCGCGCTAATTGTCGGAGTTTTCCAGCTTGCCCTGGGAATTCTGCGGCTGGGACTGGTTGTGAATTTTCTTTCGCACCCGGTGGTAAACGGATTCACAAACGCCGGCGCAATCATCATTGCCACTTCCCAGCTCTCGAAGATGTTCAACGTCTATGTGGACGACGCCGAGCATCACTATGAGACCGTATACCTGGTCATAAAAGCGGCGCTGCGCTACACACACTGGCAGACCCTGGCGCTGGGGATGGCCGCTTTTGTTATAATGTATGGGCTGAGGCGGATCAACAGGCGCATTCCATACGTGCTTGTCGCTGTAGCCGTTACCACTGTGATTTCTTGGGCAACTGGATATGAAAACAACGTCCGGGTCCCTCTGGATACGATCGCTTCAAATGACTGCCGGGACCTGATAGCCAATTTCAACGCAGCCGCAAAGGAGTCGAAGGGGCTGGCGGAAACCCGGGCCGAACTCACTCCCCGCCTCACAGACGCTGAGAAACTATACGGCAGCCACTCCAGGGAAGCCCTGGAGATAAAGCATGAATGCGACGTGGTCGATTTAAGACTCACTGATCTCAAGGAGACAATGGTTCGAAGGCGCTCGAGGATTAGAGATTATCTCTTTACTGCCGCTGCTGATGCTGATGGCAAAAAGATTTACCTTCCATCCGGCAAACTTGATGAAACTCTAAAGGGAGACGGTTCGACATGGAGGGTAAGGATTGGCAACTCTTCGGTCGATGAGAAAGCTGTCGTACTTATGGGCGGTGGAAGCGTTGTTGGAAGTATTCCCCGTGGGTTGCCAAGTTTCGGGTTTCCCAGGCTGGATTTGAATATCCTGCTCAAGTTGCTCCCGATAGCGGCTATTATCTCTCTTCTCGGATTCATGGAGGCAATTTCGATTGCCAAGGCGATGGCCGCTAAAACAGGCCAGAGGCTCGACCCCAATCAGGAACTCATCGGTCAGGGTATTGCCAACATTATGGGGGCTTTCACAAGAAGTTTTCCGGTATCGGGCTCATTCTCCCGATCGGCCGTAAATATGCAGGCGGGTGCGGTAACCGGGTTATCGAGTGCGGTAACCAGCGTTACAGTTGCCATAGTGCTTCTTTTCTTTACCCCGCTTCTCTATTACCTGCCTCAGTCCGTGCTTGCCGCAGTTATCATGATGGCGGTCATCGGCCTGATAAATGTCTCGGGCTTCATTCACGCCTGGAAGGCGCAGTGGTACGACGGGCTTTTCTCAATCCTGACCTTTCTGGCAACCCTTATTACCGCCCCGCATCTTGACAAGGGAATCATGATCGGCGTTCTGCTCTCGCTCGGAATGTTTCTCTACAAGAGCATGCGTCCGAAGGTAACCACCCTTTCGATGTATGAGGACAGTTCTTTTCAGAGCGCCCGCGATCACGGCCTCAAAGAGTGCAGGCATATTGCTATGATCCGCTTCGACGGAGCACTGTTTTATGCCAATGCCGGCTATCTGGAAGAAAAGGTTACAGAGCGAATTCGTGCAATGCCGGAACTGAAACACATTCTCATTGTCTCCAACGGTATAAACGATATGGACGCCTCGGGGGAGGAAATGCTCTCGCTCATTGTGGATCGGGTGCGAAGCGCCGGCTACGGGATATCCTTTGCCGGGCTGAACGAAAGAGTGTTAGGAGTTATGAAGCGCACACATCTGTTGGCAAAAATCCAGGAAAACAATATTTATTCGACGATCTCCCATGCCGTTGCTGCAATACACTCGAGCAGCCACACGCAGTGCCGGGAAAGCTGTCCGCTCATTTCGGTCCGCTTTGTAAATGACACGCCACAACTCGCGAAGAAGGAATAATCAATCATGCCGGTTGTCAATGTTTTTAGTGGTTCTTATTGCGGAGCCGAGGAAGTCGTACGCAGCGTCATAGAGAAAACGGGTTACATGTATCTTGACGATGCGAATCTGGTGGCTGCGGCGAGCAAGCGGTTCAATATTGAAGAGAGCAAAATCTGGAATGCGCTCAGAGGGAAAGCTTCCATTTTCAATAAGTTTACGCATGAAAAGGAGCGCAGCCTGGCCTGCCTGAGGCAACTCGTTGCCGATTCTCTGAAGGGCGATGATCTCCTCCTGTTCGGGCTCTGCAGTCTGATGGTCCCCAGGAGAATATCTCACGTACTCAACGTGTGCGTGATAGCGGACACCGGATATCGTTCCAACCTGGCCTGCCGTCTGGAGAAGATTTCGGTTAAGGATGCGCTGAAGAAGATCCACAAGGATGACGAGTCCCTCGTTCTCTGGGTTGAACATCTCTTTGGGCAAAAAGACCCTTGGGCCGCTGGGCTATATGATATCGTTATTCCGATGAATAAGATCGCTCACGACGACGCGGTCCGCCTTATATGCGACAATCTGAAGAGCAGCGTTCTGACGGTATCGCAGGACTCTATGAAGGCTGTGGCCGATTTTGCGCTGGCTTCTGAGGTAAATCACAAGCTGGCCATGGAAGGTCATGATGTTTCGGTTTCGGCAAAGGACGGCATAGTTGTCATGGAAATCAATAAGCACGTGATGATGCTTGCTTCACTTGAAGAAGAGCTCAAAAGGCTTGCATCGGCTATTCCGGGCGTGAAAGGCGCAGAGACCAAAGTGGGGCCGGGATACTACCAGACCGATGTCTACCGCAAGTGGGACTTCGATCTTCCCCTGCCGTCCAAGGTGTTGCTGGTCGATGACGAAAGAGACTTTGTCGAGGCCCTCTCGGAGCGCCTTCAGATGCGGGATTACTCTTCGGCTGTGGTTTACGGTGGAGAGGAAGCCCTCTCGATTGTCGAAGAGGATGAGCCCGATGTAATGGTCCTGGATCTAAAGATGCCGGGCATAGACGGTCTGGAAGTTTTGCGCCGGGTCAAAGAAAAGCATCCGAACGTCGAGGTGATTGTACTTACGGGTCATGGTTCCGAGGATGCAGCCAGGCTTTGTGCGGAGCTTGGGGCATGCGCCTACCTGGAAAAGCCTGTTGATATCGAAAAACTCACCCAGGCAATGCAGGAGGCATATAGAAAGGTAAGACAATCAAAGGCGAAGGCCAAAGTTGACTGAACGAGCGCCACTTTTAGCAAATCGCGCAAGGGGAATCGGGGTGAAAGCAAACGAGCTTGCTTTTTTCGGTAAAATAGCCGCCAGTGTGACTCACGAGCTAAGAAACGTTTTGGCCGTAATTAACGAAACAAATGGGCTGATGGCCGATTTGCTTGGGATGATGGGGGAGGCCCCGTTTCCGTACCGGGAGAAGTTTCAGCGCTCAGTGCAAAAGATCGAAGAGCAGGTTCGAAGAGGGGTCGAAATCACTTCCAGGTTCAATCGCTTCGCTCACAGCATGGACCACGCCTGCGCCGATATTGATCTGAATTCAATCCTGACTCAGACGGTTTCGCTGGCGCAAAGACTTGCCGCACTCCGAAATGTGGAACTCAAGGGACAGGTCTGCGATCACCCCATCATGCTTTTTACCAATGCGTTTAGGACCCAGATGGCTTTGACCCGGGCCATCGAGGCCTTTATAGGATCTATGAGCGGCAGTGGCTCAATTTTGATGCTCGCAAGGGACGATCTCGGTTCTCCCTGTCTGGATGTTTATTTCGGAGGCGAATCCTGTGAAAAAATTGTAAAAGAAGCTGTTGCCAAATTCGACGAATGGCAGGAGTTTGAAGAGTTGGCCTCCAGTTTGGGTATGCGTTATAACTGGCAAGCCTCTGATGCAGACTTTGTACTCTTTTTTCCCGGCGGGCAAACCCCTGAAAGGACCGTCCCGTCGAAATGATTTTTCGGACCGGCCCGATTGGGTTCCTGGGCCTTGTGATTTCTATCTGAAAAGGTTTGATCTGAATGGGACTCGAGATTCTTATCGTTGACGACGAAGTGGAATTTGCTGAGGCTTTTGCGGAACGGCTTCGGTTGAGGGGGTTCACCGCTCATATAGCCAACAGTGGTGAGCAGGCGCTGGGAATTGTTGACCAGGGCGCCGTGAAAGTCATGGTGCTCGATCTCAAAATGCCCGGAATGGATGGCTTGGAGGTCTTGCGCCGCGTAAAAAAAAGTCATCCCGAGGTCGAAGTGATAATCCTTTCGGGCCATGGGTCCGAAATGGATGATGCTTATGGCCGCAATCTTGGTGCGTTCGCCTACCTGAGAAAACCTGCGGACATCGGCGATATTCTGGAAGCCGTGAAGAGGGCCGAGAAGCTGCTGGCAAGCAGGGCCGTTTAACGAATTCCGAGGGCTGAACGAACGAATCGGCCTGAAATCCGATATGATGGAAAAGCATTACTACACATCTTTGACCAGGAACATGACCCTGATTGTGATCGTGGTCTCCTTTACACCGCTCATCCTGATAGCAGGTCTCATCGGCTACTATTTTGAGACCTCTTATCGTGAAAAGGTCATGCAGCACCTCCACGAACTGGTGGAAAAACATCAGCAGCTCATAAATTCGTTTCTCGATGAAAAGCTATCCTACATCAAGGTCCTCGCCGATTCTTACACCTACGATGAATTGACTGACGAAAGCTTTCTCCAAAACAAGCTGGTTATTCTTCAAAACGCCTATTCGGGTGTTTTTGTCGATTTAGGGGTGGTAAACTCGGCCGGAGTGCAGATTTCATACGCTGGGAGCCTCAAGCTCCTAAACGCTGACTACTCCAAAGCAGAATGGTTCAGGGAAGCCATAAAGAGAGATTATTACCTGACCGACGTTTTCCTGGGTATTCGCCGTACCCCGCACTTTATCATCTCTGTAAAAAAAAGGCGGGGAGACACCGAATGGCTCTTGCGGGCGACTATAGATTTTGTGGCCTTCAACTCGCTGGTTGAACAAATTCACATCGGTGAAACGGGATCAGCTTTCATAGTAAACAGTGCGGGAGAGCTTCAGACGCGCCCCGCGACTGAACTGGCGCCCAACATTACCAGCCTTCTCAGCAGAACTTCATGGGCCAGGATGGGAGCAGCGGAAAGCGCCAAACCTGTTGCCTCCAGTATTGAGGAGGTCAAAACGTCCTCATCGGGCAGTAATGCCGCATCGGGAATAATTAAGAGCCAGAACAGAAACATCATCTACATTCTCATGCCGCTCAAGTCAGGCGAGTGGACGCTTGTCTACCAGCAGGACCAGGCTGACGCGTTCTCCGAGATCAATCGCGCAAGGGTAATTGCTCTGGCTATCTTTACCTTCGGCTGCCTGGCAATTGTGCTGGTTGCCCTTTTTATCTCGCAAAAGGTGGTTGGTCACATCCAAAAGGCCGACCTGGAAAAGGAAATGATGAACGAGCAGGTAATAGAAGCTGGGAAACTTGCCTCAATCGGTGAGCTTGCTGCGGGGATAGCTCACGAGATAAACAATCCCGTCGCCATTATGGTCGAGGAAGCCGGATGGATGGGAGACCTGCTCGAGGAGGAAGAGCTTCAGGAGAGCGAAAACGTCGATGAGTTCAGGCGCTCCCTCAAGCAGATAAGCCTTCAGGGAGTGCGGTGCAAAGAGATAACTCATAAACTGCTTAGTTTTGCCCGCAAGACGGACCCCGTCCATCACCAAGTTCAAGTCAACGATACAATTGAAGAAATACTGAGCATTTGCAAGGAGCGCTCAAAATTCAGCAACATAAGAGTTCAAACCGAATTAGATCAGTACCTGCCGCTTATTTCGGCCTCCCCCACTGAATTGCAGCAGGTTTTCATGAATCTCATCAATAATGCGATTGACGCGATTGGTTCCGGAGGCGGATTGCTCGAAATACGGAGCAGGGTGGATGGCGACAAGGTGGTAGTGGACATTGCGGACACAGGGTACGGAATATCCAAGAATGTTATGGCGCGCATATTCGATCCCTTTTTTACCACCAAGCCCGTCGGGAAAGGCACCGGGCTGGGACTGTCGATATGCTATGGAATCATTAAAAAACTCGGAGGGAATCTCACCGTGGACAGTTCGGTTGGGCTCGGCACGACTTTTCACGTAAACATTCCCATTCACGCAGAGACCTCGTGATGTACTGTTTGCAAATAGTTCTAAGATGAGGTGAACGGTGATTCTCAACACCACTAAGCATGGGTGATATTCTATGCCGCCTGGAGACCCCATTAACCCTGAACAAGACCAAAGCAAGGTGACGAAACTTCTGCTTGTCGATGACGAGGAGGGGTATGTTTCAGTCCTGGCAAAAAGGCTCTCCAAGCGCAATTTCCAGGTGAAAACCGCCCTCTCCGGAAGCGAAGCGATTCGCATTTTGCGCAATGAATCTTTTGATCTCGCTGTCCTTGACTTGAAGATGGAAGATATGGACGGCATTGAGGTTTTGAAAATATTTAAGGTAATGGAACCCCAAATGCCGGTTATCATACTCACAGGGCATGGGTCTGAAACCGCCGCCCGCGAGGGAATGGAATACGGGGCGTTCGATTACCTTGTCAAGCCCTGCGATCTTTCCGAACTGGTGGTACGCATCAGGCAAGCTTGCGCCAAGGGCGTCTGAGGTGTATTAAAGGCTCATTTCAGGTACCGATTCATTATGTGAATCATTTGCTTCCAACCTCTAGACGGAAGGCGGCCCGAAATGAGCCTCACGCTTTTCCTTCAACAACTCATAAACGGCGTTTCGCTGGGGAGTCTCTATGCCCTGATTGCCATCGGATATACGATGGTTTACGGAATTCTGAGGCTCATCAACTTCGCTCACGGCGATCTGTTGATGGTTGCAGCCTATGCCGCCATTTATGGAGTTTCGCTTTTCTCACTTCCCTGGTTTGTTAGTTTTCCACTCGCAGTCATCGCAACCGGAGCAATCGGTATTCTGCTGGATCGTGCAGCTTACAAGCCTTTGAGGCAGGCACCACGTGTTTCATTGCTGATCTCCGCAATCGGGGCTTCTTTCCTGATGGAAAATCTTGCCCTTGTGCTCATTGGGGGAGTTCCAAAGCCATTTCCCAGGCCTGATTTTTTCGGCTACGTGATCAAGGCCGGAGACCTCCACATCCAGGTGCTCACGATTTACTCTCCGATCATAACACTGCTTCTGGTTCTGGGGCTCCTTTATATCGTCTTCAAGACCAGGGCCGGCAAGGCGATGCGCGCAGCTTCGCGGGATTTCGAGGCAACTCGGCTCATGGGAATCAACCTGGACAGGATCATTGCCCTCACTTTCCTCCTCGGATCGAGCCTGGCGGCAGCGAGCGGGATCATGTGGGCGATGAAATACCCGCAGATAAATCCGTTCATGGGGGTCATACCCGGTGTGAAAGCTTTCATTGCAGCAGTTATTGGAGGGATCGGAAACATCGTCGGCGCTGTTTTCGGTGGTTTTCTGCTTGGACTTTGCGAAATTCTGATCGTGGCCCTTTTGCCCAACCTGGCCGAGTACCGGGATGCGTTCGCTTTTTTGCTTCTTATAGGCGTGCTGCTTTTCAGACCGACCGGGATTATGGGTGAGCCTGTAATTCAGTAATGCGGGATTGGGGTCATGAGCAAAAAATTGAAATTCCGGCTTAATGTCGTTTCGCTCGTTCTCCTGTTCGGCGTTCTTTGTCTATTCAGCCGCTACGGTTCTGGCTATCAGGTCAGAATACTCAATAATATCGCCATCTTCATCACCCTGGCGGTCAGCTACAACTTTATAAACGGTGTCTGCGGCCTTCTTCATCTGGGCCCAAACGGTTTCATAGCGATAGGCGCCTACACTTCCGCGTTGCTGTCGATGACCCCGGCGGAAAAGGAGATCAATTTCATTCTTGAGCATGCGATCTGGCCGATAGACGTGATCCAGGTCCCCTTCGTCGTGTCGCTCGTCGCGGCAGGAGTTGTGGCTGCTTTTTTTGCCTTTCTCATCAGCTTTCCGGTTCTGCGCGTGCGGGGTGATTATCTGGCGATCGTAACCCTGGGCTTCGGGGAGGTCATCCGGGTACTCTGCAATGCCAGCCAAAGCGTCACTAACGGACCGCTTGGACTCAAAGGCCTCTATCCGCATACAAACCTCTGGTGGTCATGGGGTGTGGCAACCCTGACGGTGGTCGTCATTCAGCGGTTGATCAACAGCAATTACGGCTTGGCGATGAAGGCGATCCGGGAGGACGAGACGGCTGCAAGGGCAATGGGAGTCGATCCGTTTCGGTGTCTTATGGTTGCCTTCCTGATAAGCGCCTTTTTTTCGGGAATCGCCGGGGGGCTGCTGGCTCACCTTATAACGACGATTTCGCCGGGTCTGTTTACCTTTTTTCTCACCTTCAACCTCCTCATCATGATAGTCGTTGGAGGCCTTGGGAGCACGACCGGAGCAGTCATCGGGGCGGTGCTTTTCGCCTGGGGGGGCGAAGCGCTCAGAGCAGTGGAACAGCCCATGGAGATCGGCCCTTTCACGATTCCGGGAATTCCCGGAATGCGGATGGTTATCTTCAGCCTGATCCTGATGCTGGTTATTCTGTTCGCCAGAAAGGGAATTATGGGGCGCAGTGAACTCAGTTGGAATTCTCTGGAATCGAAGTTGGCCGGATGGAGGAGGACTCGAACGCCGTGAGCTCGTTTTTCCAGATGCGCCACGTGACAAGAGAGTTCGGAGGGCTTAAAGCCGTAAGCGATTTCTCCATCACGCTTGAGCGGGGTGAGCTCACAGGCCTGATAGGTCCCAACGGCGCCGGTAAAACTACGGTTTTCAACATGATAACCGGCATGCTGAGACCCACTGCAGGCGATATAACCTGGAATGGAGAAAACATCACACGGCTTGCCTCTCACCTGATAACGGCCAGGGGCATTGCGCGCACTTTCCAGAATATAAAGCTTTTCGCCGATATGAGCGTGCTCGAAAATGTTATGGTGTCCTGCCATTATTCGATCGAGTCGTCCTTTTTGACCGCGATGCTCGGGCTGCCCAAACACGGAAGGGAAGAAAAAAGGATCCGGGAGCATTCCATGAAATACCTTGAACAAGCAGGCCTTGCCCCCCTTGCTTTTGAAAAGGCTCAAAACCTTCCTTACGGGCTTCAGCGGAAGCTCGAAATTGCCCGGGCGCTTGCCACCCAACCAGGTATGCTCTTACTGGACGAACCGGCTGCCGGGATGAATCCGATGGAAAAAATGGAGCTTGCCGCCTTCATTCGCCGGATACGGGAAAAAAGCGAGGTTACGATTTTCTTGATCGAGCACGATATGAAGTTCGTCATGAACATTTGCGAGCGAATAAAGGTCATCAACTACGGCCAGTCGATCGCCGAAGGTACGCCTGATGAAATCAGGAGCGACCCGGAGGTCATCTCGGCTTACCTCGGAGGCGCATCTCATGCTCAGGGCTGAGAACCTCCACGTATATTACGGAGGAATACACGCGCTAAAAGGGGTCAGCCTCACGATCGGCCAGGGGCGGATAGTCTCTTTGATCGGCGCCAACGGCGCGGGCAAAACGACAGCTTTCAAAGTCATTGTCGGTCTCGTAAGGCCGCGCTCCGGCGCGGTCTATTTTCTCGGAACTGAATTAACGCGGCTCAGTACTCACAGTATCATTCAACTGGGTATCGCGGTCAGTCCTGAAGGAAGGCGTATATTTGGAAACCTCACGGTTACGGAAAACCTTGAGCTCGGCGCTTACAACCGCACTTCCGCTGAATTTAACAGGGCACTCCAATGGGTGCTTTCGGTTTTTCCAAGGCTTTCAGAGAGGCGGACGCAGTTGGCAGGCACACTCAGCGGCGGTGAGCAGCAAATGCTGGCGTTTGGCCGTGCGCTCATGAGCAGACCAAAGCTGATTCTGCTGGACGAGCCGTCGTTGGGGCTTGCGCCCCTCATGGTGGAAGAGGTCTTCAGGGCTATTCAGCAGATCAACGGTGAGGGGGCGACCATCCTTCTGATCGAGCAGAACGCGGTAGCCGCCCTCAGCATAGCGCATTACGGATACGTACTCGAGACCGGTGCGGTAGTTCTCGAAGGCCCGGGCGGGGAACTGCTAAAAGATGAAAGGGTCCGAAAAGCCTACCTGGGCGAGTAGCACAAGGTTGTCAGACCTGCCGGGTGGATTTGTTTGAGTGAAAGTAATGTATTGCACTCAGTCCATCATCACCCGCCATGACTGGAACTACGCTCAATCCCCACTGCCGGCTTTGGCGATTTAGAACGGTTGGTTCACTACCTGGATAATCGTTGTTAAGATTTTATCCCAACGCCTTTCACGGCAAAAAGCTGGAATATTCGTACATTTTCATTACAATTAGGTTTATCCTTTAGGAACTCCATTTTTCGAGGGCAAATGTGCGGCTTTTCGCTCAAAGGGCGGCGAGGGGCATGAAATTGACCTGGCAAAACCAGAAGCTGATGGACCAGTTAAATATGTTCGAAAATCGTTCCGGTGATGAACCTGGGGGACAGGCGCCTCTGGCCGAGCGGATGCGCCCCCGTAACCTTGGTGAGTTCATCGGGCAGCCGCACCTGCTCGGGCCGGGAAAGATACTCGACAGAGTTCTGCGCAACAGGCGATTCCACTCCCTTATCTTTTGGGGGCCTCCGGGTTGTGGCAAGACGACTTTGGCCAAAATTATAGCAACTCATACTGAAAGCCACCTTGTGTATTTGTCTGCGGTCATGGCAGGGGCCAGGGAAATACGGGCCGCCGTTCAGGAGGCCAAAGAAGTTCTGGCCAAGAGGAAAATGAGAACATGGTTGCTCATGGACGAAATCCACAGGCTGAACAAGGCACAGCAGGACACCCTCCTGCCGCATGTTGAAAATGGAACTGTGCTTCTGCTCGGGGCCACCACGGAAAATCCATCGTTCGAAATTATACGTCCGCTTCTGTCGCGGGCTCAGGTTGCCGTTTTGGAACCGCTCGAAGAGGCTGATTTGAAACAAATAATTGACCGTGCTTTGTGCGATGCAGAGAGGGGACTGGGAAAGTTCCCGGCGCGCCTTGCCGAGGAAGCGCAAGATTATTTGCTTGCGGCCTCCGGAGGGGATGCACGAGTCATTTTGAACGCCTTGGAAATTGGTGTCCTGACTACTGCGCCGGATTCCGAAGGCATACGTACCGTGGATCTTGAAGCCGCAAAACAAGCTCTGCTGCGCAAGTCCGTGCATTATGACAAGGCGGGCGAGGAACACTTCAATCTCATTTCCGCCCTCCATAAAAGCGTCAGGGGAAGCGATCCGGATGCGGCCCTCTACTGGTTGGCTCGGATGCTTGACGCGGGCGAGGACCCACTCTACCTCGCCAGGCGCATCATAAGGATGGCCTCCGAAGACATCGGGCTTGCTGATCCAGCCGCTCTTGTTCAGGCTGTAAACGCTTTCCAGGCCTATCATTTCCTCGGCAGTCCCGAAGGCGAGCTTGCCCTTGCTCAGGCTGTCGTGTATCTTTGTCTCGCGCCCAAGAGCAATTCGCTCTACGTCGCTCTGGACCGGGCTCTGGAAGCCGCCAAAAACAGTGGCGCCGCCCGGGTGCCTTTGCACCTGCGCAACGCGCCCACCGGACTTATGAAAGAACTCGGCTACGGCAGAGAATACAAATACGCTCACGATTTCGAAGGAGGGTGGCTCCCCGAACTCTACATGCCCGGGGAACTCGCCGGCGTGCTTTTCTATGATCCCAAGGGTGCCGGATGGGAAGCCGGTTTCAAAGACCGGCTCGAGCAAAGGCGCGCAAAGGTAAAGCAACTACTGGACAAAAAAGACAGCTCAGGAACATGAGATCGATTCAAGCCAAGAAAAGAGTTCTCGAAAGCGTCAAGCCGTTTAAACTGGTCAAGTATCTTGCGCTTTCAAGTCTGATGGTAATCCTGGTTTGCACCATTGTTCTGTCCGGGTTTATCTCGCAAAAAGCAAAGGCCATTCTGCTGAGAAAAAGCGAACAGTACGCGCTCATTGTCGCCGAAAACTTGAATCACCAGGTTTTTTTTCAATTCACCTTGCCTACACTTATCACCGAGGGGGAAATCAGCCTTAGCCGCGAAAGCCAGTATGACAGGCTCGACAAGGTCGTAAGAAACACTATCCACGGACTGTCGGTGGAGCACGTGAACATCTACGATTTGGAGCAGATACTCACCTACAACAGTACGAATAAGGAATTGATCGGCACTAAGGGCGACCTTGGCGATTCTTTTACTCGAGCTTTGAACGAAGAGTCCGTTTCGGTTATGTCGGCTGAGGAGACCAATTTTTTCGGATTCGCACTCAAAGGCGGCGCCAGAAGGCTTATTACCTATCTGCCGATGTGGGAGGAGAAGCCGCTCAGCTGGAGAAAGGGAAAGGTCCTCGGCGTCTTTGAAATAACACAGGACATAAGTCATGATTATAAAGCCATACACCGGTTTCAGTGGATAGTCGCACTGAGTTTTCTCCTCTTCGTCGGTATCCTCTTTATGACCATTCTGTTTATCGCCCGGCGAGCTGAGCGGATAATCACGGCAAGAAGCCGGGAGAAATACAAGCTTGAAGAGCAGCTTCATCAATCAGAGCGGTTTGCTGCGCTTGGCGAAATGATTGCGGGGGTCTCCCATGAAATCCGCAATCCCCTGGGAATCATAAGAAGCACCGCAGAGCTTCTGGATTGCCGCATGGAGGACGATAAACAAAAGAGGTTTTCCTCCATTATCGTCGAAGAATCCACACGTCTGAACGATATCCTGACCGAGTTTCTGGATTTCGCCAGGCCCAAGAGGCTTCGTCCTGCCGTATGCAAGATTGAAGATATTCTGGACAGGAATCTTTCGGTAATGGAAGCTGAGTGTCAGAGGCTCGGAATCAAGGTCCAAAGATTTTACCAGACAGGGGACTGTTGCCTGGAGGCCGATCAGGACCTGCTCTACCGCGCCTTTGTCAACATCTTCGCCAATTCGCTTCAGGCGATGCCGGAAGGAGGAATGTTAACCATTCGGACCTCGATTACCAACGGAAGAAATGATGCCTCCCTTGTGGAAATCCAGGTCGAGGACACCGGGACGGGCATTCCCAGAGAGACAATGAAAAAGATTTTCAATCCCTTTTTCACCACGCGCGAAAAAGGATCGGGACTGGGGCTCGCCATCGTTCAGACCATTATCGATAACCACAGCGGCGAAATTGAAGTAGTAAGCCAGGAAGGGCAGGGCGTCACCATCATCATACGACTCCCGCTTGCGCAACCGGAATCTGAGGCCGAAGGGGAAGCTGCCGAATAGAATGGATACAATCCTCATTGTCGATGACGAAAGAAATTACCTGCTCGTTTTGGAGGCGCTGCTTTCAGAAGAAGGCTATCAGGTGATCACCGCTGAAAGCGCACGGCGCGGCCTTGAGTGCATAGAGGAGAACGAACTCGACGTGGTGATCACGGATATGAAAATGCCCGGAATGGACGGCATGGAGTTTATGGAACGCATTGGACTGCGCCAGCCGGACCTTCCGGTTATTATGATGACCGCCTTTGGTAGCGTAGAGAAAGCTGTCGAAGCGATGCGTAAGGGCGCTTTCGACTATATCTTAAAGCCTTTCAAAAACGAGGAATTAAAACTCACCATCGGCAAGGCGATCGGCCATTATCGCCTGGTCAGGCAGAACCGGCAAATGGCCCGCGAGCTGCAGGGTAAGTATCACTTCGGAAACATAATCGGCAAAAGCGTGAAGATGCAGCGCATATTCGACCTGATTGAAAAAGTGGCGCCAACGAAGGCGACCGTTCTGATAACGGGTGACTCGGGCACCGGCAAGGAGTTGATCGCCAGGGCAATACACTACAACAGCCCGCGAAAAGACCAGCCCTTCATTTCAGTAAATTGCGGGGCCTTGCCTGAAACACTGCTTGAGAGCGAGCTTTTCGGGCATGAAAAGGGCGCGTTCAGCGGTGCCGTCAGCCAGCGGAAGGGCAGGTTCGAACTCGCTCATGAAGGGACTCTATTTCTGGACGAAATCAGTGAGATGTCTCCTCCGCTCCAGGTTAAACTGCTTCGAGTTCTTCAGGAAATGGAGTTCGAAAGAGTAGGGGGCAGCCACACCCTAAAGGTCGATGTCCGGGTAGTGGCGGCCTCTAACCGTAATCTCAAGGAGGATGCTTCAAACGGGCGGTTCCGCAGCGATCTTTATTACCGCCTGAACGTGGTCCATGTCCATTTGCCTTCGTTGCGCGAGCGGACCGACGATTTGCCTATTCTTGTAAATCACTTCCTTGCCAAGTACACAAAGGAAAATCATCAGGAGTCGATCTCGATCTCTTCGGGCGCTATGGAACGCATTCTCGATTATCACTGGCCCGGCAACGTGCGGGAGTTGGAAAACGTGATCGAGAGGGCAATTATTCTTTCGGACAGACATGAAATTTCGGTCAAGGATCTTCCCTCCGAAGTTAGAGAACCCAGTGCCGAAGCGCCCGCAACCGGCACGGCAGACCAGAAAATTTCTGATACGGGCATTTTGCCTATTCCCGGGCTCAACGCCGGTGACCGTCTAAGCGATTCGGGTTTTAAGGTGCGGCAGATGAGGGCAATGGTATTCATAAACACACACGGGTTCATCACTAATAAGTATTACTCACAACTTGCCGAAATTTCCGAGCGCCAGGCCTTGCGCGAACTGAGCGAACTGGTCGACTCAGGCAGGCTCCTGAGGATAGGGAAGGGAAGGGCCTGTCGTTATGTACTGAGCGAGCCGGCTGGAATCTAACTGCTGAAATTAAGTCCTCGTATGATAGACTTATATAATACCTTGCGCGAAAAAAAATGCGCCTGACATGATAGGAACGGCGATCGTGCGCGCAGCCATGCAGAACACACATACATTAAACGTGGTGCGTTTGAAGGCAAGCCAAATGTTAAGCGCATTAGAAAGTGAAGTTACAATGGTGTAAAGGTCTCGCTTCGCGGGGCTTCGCCCTGCTTCACTTTGTGAAGTGGGCTTGCCCGGCCTCCCGGAGCGACATGTGAGCGCGTAGCGCGGAGGCCGACCGCTCATTCTCGACAGCCCACCCACCCGCGAGACGGGGCGGGAGCGGGAGGCCTTATAAGACCACGAAACCGGCGGCGGGAAAAAGCCGGGTACTGTTTTACCAAGCTTAAGATTGCATCCAGCGGTGCGCATCGCAGATTCCTTTCAACACAGGATCACCCCCAGGCGCATCCAGGCCCTGTCACTGCCCTGTTGGAATTTGTCACAATAAATCCGATAAGAGGGAAAAGTTTACTCACGTGCCATTCTATTTTACAGATGTTCCCTCGGAGCTTATCCCAGCTCTCCGCCTCGCAATGAAACTCGATCACCCTTACCCGTCAACCCGCCTTTCGCGAACGGCCTACGGCGCCTCGCGGAGCGTGAAGTATAGCTTTTGAGGCTTTTGTCCGTATAGATGCGGATAAGCAGGTGGTCATGGTTGTTTTCGCAGTGCACGATCATAATTAGTTTCCGTCCGGAAATGGTCCTTTTCCGCCCTGGCAGCGTCAATCTTCGGGCTTCCTTGTGCGGCGTACCCATGTACGCCTCCGCACAAGCCCTCGCTTTCCTTGCCAGAACGAAAAATCCCTCCTTTCCGAATCGGAAACTACAAGTGTCTCATCCGGTGTTTCCGGATGGACTCTAATTAGAGATTCAGGGATTAATCAGCTTTTTCTTATTTCAAGAAAGGGGAAAAAATGGACATGGAACCATTCTGGGCTCAGAGATGGAAGGCGCTGGGATTTGTTACGGCCCTGGGGTTTGTTTTTTCCGCTAACTATACCAACCATGGCCCGCTGGTGCCGACACTGATCAAAGACCTGAATATCACCCTGGCGCTGGCGGGGGCTCTTACCACCGCCATCTTTCTCACGCATGGCGCCTTGCAGATACCTGGTGGAGCGCTGGCCGACAAGCTGGGGGCCAAAAGAGTAGCCCTGTGGTCACTGGTGATCATCACCGCGGGCAACACTCTCATCGGCCTTTCCGACTCTTATTATCAGATCCTCGTGTTGAAGTTCATCATCGGCATCGGCACAGGTTCAGCTTTTATCGCCGGGGCCCGCTATGTTCCCACATTCTTTGCCGGCAAAGAAATCCAGCGGGCCCAAGGAGTTTATGGCGGTTCCATCCTTCTAGGATCCGGATTCGTCATCTACGGTGTCCCCCAGCTCCTGGCTGCCGTTGGCTGGCATGGCGTTTTCTTCGTCACCGGCAGCATGGCGGGGGTGTTTGCGGTGTTGTGGCATTTCATTGCTCCCGACACTCCCAGCCATACCACCAGTCCAAAGATCAACTGGACCAATGTCCTCGCCAACCCCAATATCTGGCTGCTGTCATGGGCGCAACTCGGCAGCTTTGGGGTTATCATTGCGGCCGGGGTATGGGTAAACACGTTGTTAATCAAAAGCATTCACCTCGATCCCAAAACCGCCGGTATGGTGGGTTCCGCCGTGTTGTTACTGGGGATTATCTCACGGCCGCTGGGCGGTCTCATCCTTGGTCAAAATATTCTTTCCACCAAATCACTGCTGGTGTCGGCCAGTGCGGGCCTGGCCCTGGGGTTTGCCTGGATGGGTTTGTCCACTACCATAGGCATGGCTGCCCTGGCCATCATCTTTACCGGCATTATGGCCGGCTTACCCTTTGCCGGCATCTTTAACGGCGCCAGGGATAATTGTCCGGCCACTCCCGGCGTGGCCATGGGATTTGTCAACACCTGGGGCGCCGCCGGCGTCATGGTATTGCCGCCTGTCATCGGCCGTCTGGTGGATATAACCGGTACCTTTGTGAGCGGCTTTTATGTTCTGGCGGGCATGGCCCTGGCCGCCTCCCTGGGTTGCCTGGCCCTGAAGCCGCCCAAGCCGGTGGTGGTGACAGGGCAAAACCTGCCGGCGCGGTAATTGCGGTTCAGGCGCTATTACCGGCAGCTCTCGCTGACAGCTAATCCCCTACGGCCGCTGAGGCCGGGAAATGAGGTGCTGACGGAGACCGAAGCGGCGCTTTATGACGGGATTTCTGAGTTGGAGAGGATGACGGGAAACAGGCCGCAAAAAAAAAGAGATTTTAAACGAATTTCCCAGGAGGGCCAGCCATGTCGATACTTCTCACATCACGAGCCGAACAGTATGGCGAGCAGACGGCGATCATCGCGCCGGAAGGCAGTTTTACCTACCGGCAACTCCTTGACGCGTCGGGCAAGGTCGCGTCCTTTCTCCTAGACGGATCCGTAGATTTGCAAGAAAGGCCGGTGGCTTTTTTGGCCCCTCCGGGGTTCCATTACGTGGCCTTGCAGTGGGGTATCTGGCGAGCCGGGGGGATTGCCGTCCCGTTGTCTCTGTTCCACCCGCAGCCGGAATTGGAATACGTGCTTGATGACACGACCCCGGCGGCGGTGGTGGCACATCCGGATTTTGTCAATCGGATCGATTCAGTGACCGAGAAGCGCAATCTTAGATTCGCATTGAGCACCGAGGCGTTGGACCATGCGGCTGGTCCTCTGCCGGCGGTGGTGGAGTCGCAGCGGGCCATGATCCTCTACACCAGCGGCACCACGGGCAAGCCCAAAGGAGTGGTAAGCACCCATGAAAACATTGCCGCCCAGATTACCAGTCTGGTTGAGGCCTGGGGATGGACCGGGGAGGATCGGATATTGGAAGTTTTGCCGCTGCATCATATCCACGGGATTGTAAACGTCATCGCCTGCGCCCTCTGGGTGGGGGCAGTGTGCGAGATCTTTCCAGCATTCGACGCCCAAAAAGTTTGGGACCGCATCGTCCAAGGCGGTCTGACACTCTTCATGGCAGTCCCCACCATCTATGTAAGGCTAATAGACGCCTGGGAGAAGGCATCTCCTGCCGAACGGGAACGCATGTCCCGGGGTTGCCGCAGGATGCGGCTCATGGTGTCCGGTTCAGCGGCCTTGCCGGTCCCTACCTTAGAGAGGTGGAAGGAGATTTCCGGACATATCCTGTTGGAGAGATACGGAATGACTGAGATCGGCATGGGTCTTTCCAACCCGCTGCATGGGAAACGGTTTCCCGGATGCGTCGGGATCCCCTTGCCAGGGGTGGAAGTGAGGTTAACTGATGAAACAGGGGCGCCGGCAGAGCCCGGAACTCCGGGAGAGATCGTGGTGCGAGGAAAGACCGTCTTTCTGGAATACTGGAAAAGACCGGAGGAAACCAGCAGAGCTTTCCGGGATGGTTGGTTCTTAACCGGCGACGTGGCCCTGCGGGAAAGAGGGATCTACCGCATTCTCGGACGCAGCAGTGTGGACATCATCAAGACTGGCGGCTACAAGGTCTCGGCCCTGGAAATCGAAGAAACCCTTCTTACCCACCCGCACATCAAGGAATGCGCAGTAGTGGGAATACCCGACCCGGCCTGGGGCGAGCGGGTCGTCGCTGCGCTGGTGATGCGGGAAGGGGCGAACTTGAATCCCGACGCACTAAGGGCCTGGGGGAAGGAGCGGCTCGCTCCTTACAAGGTTCCCAAAGATGCGCTGGAGTTTCAGGAGTTGCCCAGAAATGCCATGGGAAAGGTTTCCAAACCTGATTTGAAAAAAATTATCGAAGGCCGTCAAGGGTAGCAGGCCTCCCCGTGCATCAGCTTTTGCCAGGCGCATTCGCCAAGCGCTTCTTCGAAAAGTTCGTCTCGGGCGGGCCCACGCCGGATCTGGTCCCCCGGGTCAGAGCCTGCCCCTGACCCTATTGACAGGTTCTCGCAGAGCGTGGGGGTTGTGGGGTGTCCCTAACCCAATTAGTTTCCGTCCGGAAAGGGTCCTTTTCCGCCCTGGCGGTGTCAATCTTCGGGGTTTCTTGTGCGGCGTACCGACGTACGCCTCCGCGCAACCCCTCGATTTCCTTGCCAGAGCGAAAAAGCCCCCCTTTCCTAATCTGAAACTGTCAGTGTCTCATCCGGTATTTCCGGATGGACACTAATTACTGCCCAATAGTCACAGTTACCGTTATATTTTTATGATCGCGTTCAATGAGGACTTTGTGGTCGGAACCACCCCGGGCCAGCGCTTGCTGAACTTCCTCGACGCTTTTTACCGGCGAGCCGTTGACTGAATGTATGATGTCTCCTTTGCGTAAATGGGCTGCAGCTGCAGGGGTGTCCGGCAAAATTGCGAGAATCTCGACTCCCCGGCCCGAAGCCGCAGGCTGGATCGCAACGCCGAGCCGGGGCCGGTGGAACGGTTCGGATTTGTCTGTTATGACGATGTAGTCCGCCAGGTTCGGGTCGAGTGTACTGGATGGATAATCTATTGGGACCGGGGCTACGGTGCAGTACTCGTGCGGTTTTCGTAGACGGGCGAGATACGGGACCCCGAGGCGGCCCCTTATATGGCCTTCACCGATAGCGACCACAATTTTGCATTTCCCTCCTGTCTGATCCAGGCGCTCCGCAAGGGTTTGAGCCATTGTCTCCTCCCAGGCGAGTTGCGCTTCGAAAAAGGATTGGAAATCTTTGATCGCATCCTTTTCATGCACTGTGTACTCCTTGCGGATACGGTCCCGGTTAGCGGGGTCGTCGAGATGAAATTCGCGGGCCACCTGGGAGCGTTCGTCGGGCTTGAGAGAACCAAGGCCGTTATGGGCTATCTTTCTAACCACCTTATTTGGGGCGTTCAGGCCGATAATGGGCATGCGCTTCTGTTTCTGCCAGTCGATAAGGTCCCGGTAGAGAGAAAAGGGAAATCCCCAGACCTCTTCCCATCCGACCTCTTTAAGAAAGTTCTCCTGGGACATTTCTTCCCGGACGTAACGGTCCAGAACCGGTTGCGCCGTTACCGGAAACATCTCCATTGCCAGTTCAACGCATCGTCCCCCCTGAGAGAGTTTCTGAAGGATCGCGAGTTGAATCTTGTGATCTTCTGCGCTCGTGTGCATTTCCCCAACGTAAACGACGGATACGTTGGGAAGCTTGCCTATAAGCTCGTCCATGCCGATCACATTGCCTGTGGCAGTCTCGACTACCGCGCCGACGTGAAGCTCCGCCGGACCTGGCCGCTCAGAGGGCGGCGGAAGCAATCCACCTGCCGTGGAGCAGGCAGACATCAGTAAGAGCGCAGCCCAGATGGGGCATAGCCCGGCTATTGAACTGCAGGCGAGATTTGCCCGTTCTTGGAGTTGAGTGCATAAGTGCCATAGAGCTTGAGCCATAATCTGTCCTTGAAATTTACAAGTTAGTTTCTCTCGTGCCGTTTTGCACGCCGGGTTTCCGGAAATTACTCTGGACAATAAAGCTTCCGGAGAATAAAATCACTTGGAATTCAAAGTGATGCGAAAAACCGCATAGAAAGCCGGAGCGACAGCGATTGGGGTTTTGAGCCACTGTTTTTCAGTCGTGTTCCAGCTTCAAGGTTGAAAACGGTTAGACACTGATAGAAGACCTTTTTCACTTTCTTCGCCAATTGGAGTTACTATGAGTCCGGAACAAATGCAAGACAGAGCACTCGATCTTTTCAGGAAGCGATTCCATTGTAGCCAGGCGGTCCTTGCAGCTGGGCAGGAAAAGCTTGGGATGGTGAATGAAGAAGTAGTCAAGGCTTTAGGGGCGTTTGGGGGCGGGATCGCCGGTACTTGCCGCGTGTGTGGGGCGCTGACCGGGGGCATTGCCGTGATTTCGAGCCTTTTTAGCAGGGGAAATCTCGAAAGCAAAGAAGACCCCAGGATGTGGTCGGTGAGCCATAAGTTCATCAGGGAATTCGAAAGGCTGACCCAGGAACACGGCGGCACGGATTGCCGCGACATTGCCAAAATGGATTGGCAGGACAAGGAGATGGTGAAGCAATTTTACAGCAATCCGGAAAGCCGAAGGAAAATCTGCATGCAGCTCGTTGGCGACACGGCTTTCATGCTCGGAAAGCTGCTCGAAGAAGAAGGGTTGGCCTGATAGAAACGCAGCGTGAAAGCATAAATCATGAACAGGCAAAGACCGCAGTGAGAAGCAAAAAGTGTGATCCTAGCTCCCTGCTCCCTGCTTTCAATAATTGCCCCCCGCCCACCTTTCCGGGGGGTATTTGAGTATTTCTTTTTACGACTCGCAAAAAGCACCCTTCCAGGACGGAAACCGGCTATCCGTCTGTTTGTAAATCCAAGCGCTAAATCCCAGGGGGCCCTCAGCCATTCTTAGCACAAGTCTCGATAGAGAGATGAGCCATGAAACCGATAGAGGATCTCAAGGCCGAGCATGAGGGAATTCTTCTGATGCTTGATGTACTCGAAAGAATGTCGGAGAGGATCGCGGCTGGTAAAAGCGTCCCAACCGATCATCTGAAGCAGGTTTTGGATTTTTTGCAGGGTTTTGCCGACAAATGTCATCACGGCAAAGAGGAGCGGCTCCTTTTTTCGGCAATGGAGGCGGCGGGGGTTCCGAAAGAGGGTGGACCGCTCGCAGTGATGCTCTCAGAGCACGGCAGGGGTCGGCTATTCACAGAAGAGATGAAGAATCTTGTGAGCTCTTACGAGAAAGGAGAATCGGGTGCTCTGTTGGTGTTCACAACCCCGGCGCTGCAGTATGTGAACCTGCTCAGGAGCCATATATGGAAAGAAAACAATGTCTTGTTCCCGCTGGCCGAAAAAGCGGTTCCCGCCGATAAGCTGAAATTGATCGGGGAGCAATTCGACCGCTTCGAAAAGGAAGAGATCGGGCAGGGAACCCATGAAGCCTTTCACGAGATGATCGACAAGCTTTCGAAGATCTACCTTTAGTGTTACCTGTCAGCCGCTTGATTCTGACCTCTTGCGGGTGGTCCCCCGGGCGCCCCCCGTTCCTCTTAAGACAGACTTATGAACAACACTGGGCAAGAAAATGCCCTATCGATTGCGGACACCCTTCAGCGTTAATCTGGTCATTCAAATTACCGCCTTTAGGCGGAAGTCGTGCGAGTTGGGCGCGCGCGGGATGCCTTGCTGATCACGTTCTACTGACATCGCGTCCGGAACGGGCCAAGAGCTTTCTTCGGAGTTATTGAGAAATTGTGGGGTCTTACTCGTCTTCTTTTTTATCTTCAGTGGGACTTCCAACACCACAGGAAGCCGATATTCAGGTCCGTACGCCCAGTTTGGGCAATATCCATTTGCTCAGAACGAACCAGAAAAGCAGTGCGCCAAGAATAAGAAGTCCTGTTTGCATCTGTGATTCCTTTTTTTAAGTGGCCGTTGAGCGTTGCGGAAACCTCCTGAAAATGTGTCGATTTCCGGTTTGGCAGGCCTGCAATTATTACTCTCACATTTAGATTATTCAATCATTAAAAGCGCAAGCATCCACCACCGAGACGCAGAGAGCGCAATGATCGGTTATGTTTTTTCGCACGATCGCGAGCGAAATTTACGTTGTTGTGGAATCTTGGCCTGGGATCAGGTAAATTTATAGAGGACGAGATCGATTACCGGTTTGACCCTCCAGTACTTGCGCTTGTCCGGTGTCCATCCGAAAACACCCGATGAGATACTGTTTGCGAATTGGAAAAGGGCCTTTGTGGGCGGGGACTATCCAGGGCGAGAGGCACAGGAGCAGACAAGTGTTTGCGAAAAGAATTCTTTGGGTTTTCTTGTTCCTTATATGGGGTGGCGTGTTTAACTCTATTTGCGCGGCTGCCCCGCTCATGGTTGAGAAAAACTTGTTCGCTTCGGACCGCAAGCAGCCTCCACAAGAGTCCGCGAATGCATCTGCCAAAGCCGCGAAACCTGGGATGGCGATCGGAAACATTCAACTCGATGGAGTAATGATCAAGAGCAATTCAAAAAGGGCCGTGTTGCGAATGAAGGACCAGTTGGCCGGCACGGCGGGCAAGAAAGGGCGGCCCGCGTCTCCCTTCGTCACAGTTCGGGAGGGTCAGATGGTCGGCGATTACCGTGTGTCGAAAATCGAATCGAAAAGCATCTCGCTCGAAAAGGATGGTCAAACGGTTACGATCGGTCTTTTTGCCGGAAATAAAGTGGTTACTCCACTATCGGCCCCCCAAGCTCCCGTTCCTGCTCAGCAGCCGATGGCTGCGCCCGGAGTTGCGCCGCAGGAAGCAGGGGCCAATCAGCCTCCAGGTGTTCCGCTTCAGCCGGGCTACGATCCGGCAAACCCGCAACAGTTGCCTCCGGCCGAGATGACGCCTCCTCCTAACCCCAATGTTGGCGGCTACCCGGCTTCCCAAGGAAACGTTCCGCCGAATATGTATGCGCCCGCAATAAACCAGGACCCGAATCAGGCCGCCGTGACAATCGAGCAAGAGGAATGAACGGAGGGCGGATTAACGGAGAGCTGACAAAGGACATGGGAGTTTGGAAGCCGCAAATCCGCATCCGGGTAATCTGAGCTCCCGCTTCCGAGGTCCGTTTATACTCCGGCCGTTTTGAAGGCGTTGTTGACGATCTCCCTGGCCTCTTGCTGTATCTGGAGAAGATGCTCCCTGCTTTTGAAGCTTTCCGTGTAGATTTTGTAAATATCTTCGGTACCGGAGGGGCGGGCGGCAAACCAGCCGTTTTGGGCTACGACCTTGATTCCGCCGATTGGCGCCCCGTTGGCCGGCGCGTGGCTCAGCTTTGCCTCAATTTTCTCGCCTGCAAGTGTGTCACATGAGATCATTTCAGGACCGAGTTTTTTTAGTATGGATTTGCGGTCCTGGTTTGCCGGCTCGTCGATTCTTTCGTAGAAAGGATTTCCGAATCGTTCGGTCAAAGAGATGTAAATTTGCCCCGGGTCCTTACCGGTCTTGGCCATGATCTCGGCGGCGAGCAGGTCCATAATTATGCCGTCTTTGTCAGTCGACCAGGCCGTTGAGTCCAGTCTCAAAAAAGAGGCGCCGGCGCTTTCCTCGCACGCAAATGCATATGAGCCATCAAGCAGGCCGCCCACGAACCACTTGAACCCGACCGGCACTTCGAACACCCTGCGGCCGATATGTGCGGAGACTCTGTCTATCATTGCGCTGCTGACGAGCGTTTTCCCAACGCCTCCATCCTCTTTCCATCCCGGCCTGTTCTGGAAAAGGTACCAGACAGCTACCGAAAGGTAATGGTTCGGATTCATAAGCCCGGCGCTTCTGGTTACGATCCCATGCCGGTCACTGTCCGGGTCGTTTCCGAAAGACACGTCGAAGGAGTCCTTGAGTCCTATCAGCCTTGCCATCGCATAAGGCGAAGAACAGTCCATCCTGATCTTTCCATCCCTATCGACCGTCATAAAACTGAAAGCCGGATCGAGGGAACGGTTCACAATTTCGAGCGAAATGCCATACTTTTCAGCTATTGGTTCCCAGTAGGGCAGGGAGGCGCCACCCATCGGATCAACGCCGATTCGAATCCGGGCTGAACGGATCGCATCCATGTCGATTACACTTCGAAGGTCGCCCACAAACGATCCGATGAAATCGTGTAAAACTATTTGTCCGCCCTTAAGGGCGCGCTCGTAGGGAATTCTTTTCACCTCGCGATTTTTTCCCCGTAGCAGCTCATTCGCCCTTCTCTGAATCACTGTGGTCATTTCCGTGTCGGCGGGCCCGCCGTCCGGCGGGTTGTACTTAAAACCCCCATCCTCGGGCGGATTGTGGGATGGGGTTATTACGATACCGTCAGCCAGGGAGTCCTTTTTGCGGTTATGTGCCAGAATGGCGTGCGAGATCACCGGGGTAGGTGTATATCCCCAGTCTGACTGGATCACTATGTCAACGCCGTTTGCGGCGAGCACCTCGATTGCCGTAGCGAAACTTGGTTCTGAAAGCGCGTGCGTGTCCTTTCCAAGAAAAAGGGGCCCCGAGATGCCGCTTGCTTTGCGGAATTCGCAGATAGCCTGGGCTATTGCAAGTATATGATCCTCATTGAAAGTGTTTTTGAAAGACGATCCCCTGTGGCCGGAGGTGCCGAATTCGACAAGCTGGCTTTTCTCTGAGGGGTCCGGATGATTGGTGTAGTAAGTGGAAACCAGTCTGGGAATATTTGCCAGAATTGATTGCGGGGCGGGTTTCCCGGCCAGGGGGCTGACACCCATACATGTTCTCCTGTGCGTTGTCGGCTGCAATATAAAAAAGGGGCGCCTTTGAATCAGGAGTCGCCCTGGGTCAAATTTTCTAAATATTAATTACGATTTTTTGTAAAATCCGCCTCTGCATCTGTTGGTCTCCCAAAAAAGATGAAACCGCAGAGCAGGGTGTATCCTCTTCCTGAACCTGCATTGAATTCCGGAGATATAATTTTGAAACAATTTTCTTGAAAAAGACTTCCGGATATGTTTTATACCAAGCCAATCCCAATCCATTGTTCCTGCCCAATCGCTTTTCGTCCTGTTTTCTTCCGATCTTGTTCATGGATCACGGGTTATTTTGGTGTTGTTTCAAAATCGGAACAATTTCTGGTGCTTTTTGACGGAAAGGCTTATGCGGAAGCGGGAAAATAGACCTGGGCGTTGTTTTTTATCTTTTCTGTCGAGCATGAATATGTGATAACCGGTTGCTAGATTTGACCTAACTTAGTGAATGTATGTACAAATCCAATTTATACCCGATCTATCCACATTATGGGGGCGCAGCGCATGAACGAATTTTATGAATTCCTCACCGGGCCTGGTATCTGGGCTGCTTTTATAATATTTATCGTGGGCCTCAGTGTGCGGGTGACCTATCTTTATGGAATTAGCAAGGAACGCGACAGGGTTTTCTACAACCACGTGAATATGAAATGGGCCATTCGTTCAATCATCCACTGGCTGATACCGCTTGGGAGCGTAAGCTTGCGGGCACAACCGGTTTTCGCAATAGCCTTTTTCCTGTTCCATGTTTGTCTGCTGGGCGTTCCTATCTTTCTGCTTGCGCACAATACACTCTGGCAGGCGGCATTCGGCGTCAGTCTTCCTTCGCTGCCTGATTCTATCGCCGACGTGCTCACGGTGGTCTTTCTGTTGTCGGCTCTAGTCCTGCTGGCCAGAAGAATAGTCCGCGCGGAAGTGCGTTTTCTGTCCACAGCCTGGGATTATGCTCTTCTCATTTTGACGAGTGCGCCCTTCGTTACGGGTTTTCTCGCATATCACCAGATCGGCCCCTATAAGCTGACTTTGACTCTGCATGTTCTTTTTGCCGAAATACTGCTGATCATCATTCCATTCAGCAAGCTTGGCCATATTGTCCTTTTCTTTTTTTCGCGCACTTCTTTGGGATTCGAAATGGGAAGGCGAGGGGCGCGGACCTGGTAGCCGCCCGTTCAAAACAAGTCTGAACTGGGTTTGGATTTACTTTAGAGGAGAACCGGAAAAATGAGTGACGCGCTTCAAAAGCCGATCAATACGAAAGTGATAAAAGAGCTTTTGGACATAAACGATAGCGCAAGGATCAGGACCTGGCTGAGTATTTGTGCGAGCTGCGGTCTTTGTGCCGAGAGCTGCTTTTTCTACCTTGCAAAAAATAAGGACCCCAAGCTGAGTCCGGCATATAAGGTCAGGACAACGCTGAAAGAACTCTACCGCAGAAAAGGCGAGGTGGACCGCGAGTTTTTGGAGAAATGCTACAACATCATCTGGGGCGAATGTACGACATGCAGGCGATGTTCGCTCTTCTGTCCGTTCGGTATTGATATATCCATAATGATCGCCACTATGCGCGGGATCTGCAACTCCCAGGGGATCGTCCCGGAAGGCCTTCTCAAGACTTCGGAGAACTACCGTACTACCGGCAATCAGATGGGCATGAGCACAGAGGACTTTGTCGAAACCTGCTCATGGATGGCCGAGGAAACATCCGAAGAGATGAGAGGTCTCGAGATCCCTATCGACAAGCAGGGCGCTAGAATAATGTATACGGTAAATGCCCGCGAACCCATGTACTATCCGCAGGATATTGCGATGGCGGCCAAGATATTTACTGTTGCCGAGGAAGATTGGACAATGCCCAGCACCGGCTGGGACGACACCAACCTGGCCATGTTTGCCGGGGATAAAGCCTTGGGAGGCCAGATTGTAAAAAACATGTACACGAAGGCCCTGGAGCTCGGGGTCCAGGCGATCGCAATCACCGAATGCGGGCACGCCTACAGGTCGGCTCTTTTCGAAGGCCCATACATGTTAGGCTACCGCAACGGCAAACCGCCCATTCCGATCGTCCACTCAGTGCGCCTTTTTTATGAATACCTCAGAGACGGCCGGATTAAGATCGATCCGGACAAGATGCTCAAAGAACCCGTAACTTACCAGGACCCCTGCAATGTTTCCAGAAACGGCGGACTCTGGGAGGAGGGCCGGGCAATTATGAAGTACATCGCCAGGGATTTCCGGGATATGACGCCCAGCGGCATCTACAATCACTGTTGCGGGGGCGGGGGTGGTTTTATTCCGATGGGACCCGAGTTCAAAAAAAGAAGGTTGGAGTCTGGAAGGATAAAAGCCGAGCAGATAAAGGCGACCGGCGCAAAGATTGTTATCACTCCCTGCCATAACTGTTTCGATCAGATCAGGGACCTCGACAAAGAGTATAATCTCGGGATCAAGGTGGTTCAATTCAAGGAGGTGATCACGGAGGCGATGATCATTCCGGAGAAGTTTAGACCTGTTGAGACCGCAGATGAGGGAGCGCAGGATTAACTCGACGGGAAAGAGTTTTCGAAACAGAGTTGCAATGAGGGGAATTCCGATGAGATACATAAGACTTTTGCTGGTTGTCCTGGTTCTTGCGGCTTTTGTCCCGCTGGCTCATTCCCAGGATGATACCTTTGTGCTTAATCATAAAGAGCTTGGAAAGCACCAGAGACCCCTGGTCGCGTTCAATCACAAACTCCATGCGGAAAACAAGCTGGATTGCACCCGGTGCCATCATGATTTTGATGCATTCCTGAATAATCGTGGCGGAGAGGGGCAGACCTGCGAATCCTGCCACAAGAATAAAGCCGAAGATGGCCAGCCTTCGCTCAAGGATGCCTTCCACGTTCAGTGCAAAACCTGCCATGAGACCATGAAAGAAGGGCCGGTTGCCTGCGGCCAATGCCACGTGCGAAAGTAGTTCGATGTGCTCGGCATAGTCTTTCTATTATGAACTTAAAGAATCGGAGTCGGGCGACCCCGCCTGGCTACTTCGTTTGGCTATTAGATAGTGTCCATCTGGAAACTCCCTATGGGACACCAGCGGTTTCCGGATGGAAACTGGATAATCAGTTTCCACGCCCTCCCTCTAATGCCTCTCAGTGAAATTGTTTCAATCCATAAGATCATAGGATGCGCGAGCTGAAAATCACCTCCTGCTCCGCAACGGAGGTCAGCTCCCGCCATTTCTACGAATTCCATGTTCGGGATGGGCCTAGGTAAGCTTCGAGGCTCCCTGCTTTACCCCCTGGGTGCGCAGCAGGTGGCATGGGTCATGATAGGTCACTCGGCCCTGAACCGGCCGGAGGTATTTCTCCAGGTCGATGCCCGAAATGTATTGGGAGATATCCGGGGCCTTTTGCCCCAACTCGCGGGCAGCTTCAGCATTGTTTCCCATTTCTTCCAAGAATCGGCGCGTTCTTTCCTAAGTGCACTTCTCCACGTGGCGCAGGCTACAACGACCTCATCTTTTGGGCCGAAGACTTCCAGGTTCCGCCGAATGTTGTTTAGAAAAGGTTTGTGGGCGCCTGCAAAGCAGATGGGAAAGCCTTTCGTTGACATGTCACTGGTGCTCCTTTATCATGCACTCCGCTTAACTTTCCAGTTTTCTCGCTTTTATTCGCTTTGCGGCTGTAGCATATTGAATGCTGTGCTACGACATTGTGTCGCGTTCTTCGAAAACTTTGGCCATCGAGAGGTCCAGAGGAATCGTCGTGTTTTGCTTCTAACAATGTTTACAGGAGTTATTCGTTGACGGAAAGGAGGTCTGGAGCGCGCGCTGAGGTTTAGCCCCGATCGATTTGCCCAATATCAGCGGGCAAATTTTTGAACTGTTGAAAACATCCCATCTAATTTAGAAATCTCAGGCCCAGGCGTATCAAAAGATTTTTCGACAACCGATATTGCTGGACAAGGAATTCTTTTGTGCAATCCCGTGTGTTTGAAGGTGGCTTTCCCCTTTTTAGCAGCCCACTCGCATTGAAGGAGGCGATTTATGTCCGGGGTATTCCAGAATTACGTAAAGAATAAGTTCAAAAAGCCCGGCCCGCTTAAGGGAGTCCGTGTCCTGGAGGTCTGTACGCTCCTGTTCGGACCAGCGGGTCCGTCCTTTCTGGGTCAAATGGGGGCCGAGGTGATCAAGGTCGAGCTTCCCCCGCTTGGCGATGTGACGAGATCACTCAATCCATTTGGCTGGTTCTACAAAGAACAGGGTCCTGCTTTCATGCACATCAATCCAAATAAGCTTTACCTTGCCCTGGACTTGCATATCGATATGGGCCAGCAAATTTTTAAAGATCTTGCAGCAAAGGCAGACATAATTGAATTCAACATGCGCCCTGGAGTTACCGAACGCTGGAACGTGGGCTATGAGCAGATCAAGGAGATTAATCCCGGCATTATCTACATCGAGAAAAACGGCTTTGGACAGTGGGGCGAGTACGCAGAAGAAAACCGGCCCTCGAACGATGGCGCCGCCCAGGCATTGGCAGGCTTTGCATGGATTTCAAGTTTCCAGGGCCGCCCTCCTCTCAAACAGTCCATCTGGGTGTGCGACGTTTTCGGGGCATTGATGGGCGAAGTAGCGGTCCTGTCCGCTCTCCATTATAGAAAGAAGACCGGCAAGGGGCAGTTCATAGAGATGTCTCAAATCGAGAACATAATGAGACCGATGGGATGGGTATGGCCCTACCAGCAATTTGCCGGGAAAAGCGCTGAACCCTCGGGAAACAGGGACCAGTGCATCTGTCCTGCGGATACCTTTTTGTGCAGGGATGAAAAATTCGCTGCAATTGCCGCTCCGGCGCCCGAAGAGTTCAAGGGCCTCTGCGCAGCTATAAAAAGACCGGAACTCGCAGAGGACCCCAGGTTCAGGGACCACTCCGACCGGCTCAAGGAAGAGAATGCCCTGGCCATTCTCAAGATTATTTCCGATTGGGCGATAACAAAGACCGCTGACGAGATTGAATCTTTGGGAAAGGAGTTCGGATTTGCGGCCGTTCGTCTCCACAATGCCATAAATATGAATGAGGATCCCCAGCGAAGGGCTCGAGGTTTTGTGAAGGAGATCGACGATCCCATGTACGGCCGATACGTAGAACATGAATTTCCGGTGATGATGTCCAAAACGCCCCCTAAGACCAAATGGACTGTACGGCCGGTGGGTTTTGACAATGACTTCATCATGGCGAAAATTCTCGGGAAGAGCCAGTCTGAGATCAATGATCTCTACCACCACGGGGTTCTTGGTAAATGGAAAGATCAGCAGGGCCGCCGGCCGCCTGCGGATTGGGACCAAAAATCCGGCGCTATTTTGAGGAGGTGATGAAAATGAAAGAGCGAAAAAGATCAAGCTTGGCTGATTGGGCTGATCATATAAGATCTTTGGACGACCCCGCCAGTGCCTCTGGAAAACCGGAGGCGCTGGATGATCTCGTCGTTCTGGACCTCAGTTCCCGCAGCATGGCGGGCTGTTTCTGTTCGTCACTGCTGGCGGAATTGGGCGCAAAAACCATTAGAATCGAGCCTCCCGGCGGTGATCTGGTGAGGACCTACTCCCCTGGTGGGATTATATATAAGGATACCGGTCTTGCTTATCTTCAGGAGGGGAGAAACAAATTTCACATCACCCTTAACCTCGAAACTGAAGAGGGCAGGGAGATCCTTAAATCACTTGCAGGTCAGGCCGACATAGTGATCGAGACCTATCCGGCCGGAATAATGAATGACTGGGGGATCGGTTACCAGGAGTTAAGCGCGGATAATCCCCGTTTGATCTTCGCTTCTATTTCGGCGTTCGGTCAATTTGGCCCGGAAAGTGTCAACAGACAGTACGATTATGATAACATCAGTCAGGCCCGGTCGGGAATTCAGTACCAGACGGGCGAAGTTCTGCCTGAAGATTCCAGTTGCCGGGAGACGCCGTATGCAGTTCCGACCAAGTCGGGCCCATGGATGGCGTGGGCTACATCCGGAACATTTGCTGCGGTGGGAATCCTTGCGGCCCTCTATCACCGGGATATGACCGGAGAAGGACAGGCAATCGATGTGGCGACTCCGGAAGCCTACGAAAGATTCAATGACTATGCCCTTCACTGGTATGCCGACCAGCAGGTCGTCAACGAACGATTTGGGAACCTGGATGCCTGCCTGTGGCTCTATGGGTTTTACCCGACCAAAGATGGAGGTGTCTTTCTGGGGGGACTGCGCCTGGAAATGTGGCAGGCTCTGGTGGATATGCTGGGCAAGTGGGATGAATGGGGGGCCGGCGAATGGACTTCACTTGCTCCTTTTATGAAGAGGGACTGGCAGCTTCGGTACCAGTCCATGATCAATCCGCTCACCTCGCAATATACGAGCCAAGAGTTGACCAATAAGTCAATCGAGTACTCCAAAAGTGGGCGTCTGGCCCCTATTGCTCCGGTTGTGGCAGAAATTGTCTCGCCGTGGAAAACGATGCACGATGAGAACTGGCAGGATCGGGGCGTTTTCACCCCTGTACAGGATCCGGTTTACGGTTCCATTGTCTGTGCCCAGGCACAATGGAAGGCCACCGAAACACCGCCGAGGACAAAATGGGTCTGTCGCCCGGTGGGCTATGATAACGGGTACATCTATCTTAAATACCTTGGCTATGGTCCTGCGGCTCTAAAAGAACTGGAAGCCAAAGGGATCATTTAAACCGATATTCCTAAAATCCCGGCCTGTTTGGCCCGAGGCAGGCCGGGACTTAGAGTGATTGCGCCCTGGATGCCGTTAATCCTCGTATGATAGACTTACATATATCATTTAAATAGCTTCACATCGCGGAGCGCGGAAGGCGACCGCATGGCGTGTCTAATCTGGTCTTAATCTGGTCCCTTCCGCCTAAAGGCGGTACATTGAATGACCAGATTAACCCTTTTAGCGTCTTTAGGCGGAAGATCCTCTTACCGCCTTTAGGCGGAAGTTGGGCGGGCGCGGGATGCCTTGAACGATCTCATCTCAACTCAATTCAACTGCTTGAGTTCCTCTTCGAATTGTTTCTATCTTTTTTGAATCGAGCGCATGAGCCGCCTGATGAGCTTTCCGCACAGGCTGCTCTGCCTGCCGATGGATATTTCGTACTCATCCGTATGCATGAAGAATCCTGATTGTAGATAAACAAAGGACACAGACTCTGAGCTGCGCCGGCCAGAGTCTTGAAAAACCGGTTTTTCATGAACACATTCAGTGAGATGACTCGGTTCTTGTCTTATTGCGTCATTCCTAATAAAATTAGAACCTCAATTCAGCAAAACACAAGGATGCCACTTGGAACCACAAGTAAGAGCCAGAAAAAAACCCTGCTACTATAAAACCCTGGGTATTTCGGTTCGGGCTTCCCATGAGGAGATACGTAGCGCTTTTCGTTATCTGGCGATGAAGCTGCATCCGGACCGAAATCCTGGCAGTGCCATGGCGGCCGAACGTTTTCGGGAAGTCCGCAAGGCGTATGAAATACTTAAAGATCCTGCCGCACGCCGAAAATACGATAGGATTCGCGGCTACCGGAAGTCAAGGAAGACCTACTCCGACTCATCCTGGACAGACATTCATAACGAAGGCGGCGAGGCTTCTTCATTCGACGAGATATTTCAGGATTTGTTCGGGATAGGCAAGCGCCAGGTCCGGACCAGCCATGGCTGCGACCTCAGGTTCGACTTGCAGATTTCGAGAAGCTCTCTTCAAAACGGGGGCTTTCACGAAGAAATCAGTTATATTAGGATGGTCTATTGCCGACATTGTAATAATGGATCCAGGAGGTCCGGATGCCAGTTGTGCGGTGGGATCGGGGAGTGTGAAGAGGCCTGCTCGCTACGAGTCTGGATTCCGGTGGGAATCGTGGACGGAACAAGGATTCGGGTGGCAGGCGCAGGTGATGCCATCTTGCCTGCGGCCGCGCCCGGGGACCTGATTCTGCTCGTGCAGATCATTGATGGGAACTGAGACAAAGAGATGTCAACCGGCGAACTGACTCATGTCGACTCGCAGGGCCGCCTGAGGATGGTGGACGTAAGCGAGAAGGAGGCATCCCGACGGGAAGCCCGGGCGGAGGCCTTTGTCAGCCTCTCAGGTGAGACTCTACGGCGCATCTGTTCGGGGGATATCCATAAAGGAAATGTCTTTGAAGCCGCGAGGCTCGCCGGAATAATGGCTGCCAAAAAGACCTGGGAGCTTATTCCGCTTTGCCATCAACTTCAGTTGACCGGCATCGAGGTGGATTTCTTCCCCGATGAGTCGAAAAGCGAAATCAGGATCAGTTCGCGTGTCAAAACCAACGACAGGACCGGTGTCGAGATGGAAGCACTCGTTGCGGTCACAAATGCGGCTTTGACCATTTACGATATGTGCAAGTCTGTCGATCGTGGTATGACCATACGCAATACTCGCCTGACTTTCAAAACGGGTGGAAAGAGCGGTCGGTTTGAGCGTAGTCAGTGATCCCGGAATTACGATTCCCCTTTACTCTTGATGGCGATTATGTTAGTCGGTAGCGTTCAAATCTGGCAGCGGAGTTGGAATATGGATAAGGAAACCCAAGCATATTTCAAGGAAGTCCTTCTTAAGAGGCTGGATGAGCTCTATTCGGAGGCCGAAAAAACAGTGGCCGGGATGACCGATAACGAGGAGAATTTCCCTGATCCTACAGACCGCGCCACCCTTGAATCGGACAGAAACTTCATCCTCCGCATCCGCGACCGTGAACGTAAGCTGATCATAAAGATACGTGAGGCGCTGCAAAGGATCGAGGAAGGCCATTTCGGGCAATGCGACGAATGTGGCGACGATATCGGAATAGAACGACTAAACGCCAGGCCTGTCACGACTTTGTGCATAGAGTGCAAGCGAAAGCAGGAAGCCATGGAGCGTGCCAGAGGCGCATAGTTTTTAGATAAATAATAATATTAGACCGCTCTTTCAACGTGTGAGACATCTCCTGCCCAGACAGTTTCCTGTGATCCATCTTCTCTTAGCAGCATCAGCGCTCCCTCGGGAGTGAAGCCCTGCGCTTTCCCCATAATTTCACGTTCTCCGCATACCACCGTTATTATTTTGCCCAGGATCTCCGAATGTGCCTCAAACTCGGGGATCATTACCGAGAACCCCTTTTGGAGGAAATGGTCGTAGTCCCGCTCAAATTGGGTGAGAAACTCCAGAAGCACTCTCTGTCTTTTGACGGCAAACCCCACCTCTATGGCTATCGAGGTCGCAGGGTATCGAAAAGGTCCTTCCATTTCCTCCCTGCTGTGATTTACATTAATTCCTATTCCCATCACGCTGAATCGTGAGAAGTCCTGGTCTGACTGAGTCTCGGTCAGGATTCCGGCGGCTTTCCGCCCATTTATCAATACGTCGTTTGGCCACTTGATCGAGGCAGTGATGCCGAATTGTTCGCGCAGCATCTTCACAAGAGCAAGCGATCCGATATAGGCTGACTGGGGCGCAACGCGGACCGGCAGAGGGTTTCTAAGCAGAATCGAGAGATAAATCCCACGGTTGGGATAGGATATCCATTGCCGTCTGAGGCGGCCGCGCCCTTTAGTTTGTTCCTCTGCGACGACCAAGGTCCCGTGAGGGGCGCCCTCGATAGCCAGGAGCAAAGCATAATCGTTTGTGGAGCCAATGGTCCTGAGGTAATGATACGAGTGCGCGAGCCACTGAGTTTTTAGATTTGGGACGATCTCCTCATGTGCAAGTGAGTCCGGTACGGCTACGAGTCTGTAGCCTAGCCTGGGTCGGCTCTGGATCTCGTAGCCCATCTCTTTGAGCCTGTTTATATGCTTCCAGACCCCTGGGCGGCTGATTGCGAGCCTTTCGGCAAGACCCACGCCGGAGACAAAGCTCCCCTCATTCTGCTTGAGGATTTTCAGAATTTCCAACTGCGTTGGTTTTGTCGGCCCCATCAGGCTCATTTGCTTTATCCCAAGCGTGGTTGCACAATCACTTCAAAAAACTGATTCTTACAAAGTCACCATCACTTCAGGCGCAAAGGTAAACCCGCCGTAACCAGGAAAACCGAAGTGCAGATTCGAGCGAGCCTCTGGTTGGTTAATCCTGAAAGGTCCAGGAACTTTCGTGCGAGCGAGTTGTCCGGCACTATTCCTCCGCCTACCTCATTGGAAACTATCACCAGGGGATAGTCCACAGCCTTTATCGCCTCGCATACTCCATCAACGGCCAATTCAGCCTGAGTGGATGCTGAACAGAGCAAATTGCTGAGCCAAAGCGTTATGCAATCCACCAGAACAGGCTTCCTCCGGCCCTTGAGGCTTTCCAGCGCAGCCGAAAGATCGATCGGCGATTCGATGGTCTGCCAAAGGTCTTTGCGGCGCTCTTTGTGCAGCCGTATTCGCAGTTTCATCTCGTCGTCCAGAGCTTGGGCGGTTGCAACATAGACGTAAGGCGGAGGGAAGTGGTGCACAACCGATTCGGCCCAGGTGCTTTTTCCGCTTCTGGCACCGCCGAGTACCAACAAAGGCGTTCTGAAATCCTGGTCGGGGGGAACCATTAGTATTCACCTGGGGGGGCCACATAGCGCGACAGATGTTCGGAGATAAGCCGGTCAACCATGTGGGGCAGGGGTTCTCTGATGGTTCCGACAACCGCGATGGGTTCCTGAGTAAGAGGCAGGAGCAGCTTTGCGGCTTTCGATTCGCCTATAGCCCGGACCATCGAAGGCGTCATTTCGCCCATCATCGCATTTGCAAGCAAGATGGCAATAGGCCCTACTATTACATCCGCCTGGGCCGCGCTGTGGCGGATAGCGTTTTCACCCGTTGCGCCCCGATTCGCTCCGGCTTTCATCATTTGCGCTGTGGCAATAGCGTTTGTTCCCAACGCCCATAGCTCGGTGCGCTCGCCAAAAACTTCTCTTATCCTTTTTATTATGGCAGTACCGATACCGCCACCCTGTCCATCTATGACAGCAATTCGGATCAAAGAACTTTCCTCCATGAATGGTAAGAGTTTTCCCCTCTGGCTCACACCCGAATGCTCCATGCTCGGAAAAACTCATGATACCTGATCAAGAAAATCTCACCCGACCGGGTTTTCACCCGGAAATAGAGCATGGGCATTCGGGTGGAATCAATTCGGCCTTCATACCATCTGTCGACAATTTGCTCGACGTGACGCTCTTCGCCGCGCCATACAAAAAAGACAGGTTCCTGCGCTCCCTTGTATTGGTCGCGGGTCGAAACCTCGATGCTTTCGAATTCCATTTTCCACCCCGCTCACGTTTTCAGGATACTACTTCTTTGGCTTTTTTTTTTCAATGAAACTGGCCAATCTGTGAAATTATAAGAAAATGAGCTGCCTGAGACTGCCTCTGGCAGGGGTCGTGTTGGATAAGTTTCCGCAGAGCTGCCTTACGACTGCCGGCATGTCCATTACAAGTTCCCCGCTGCCCGGCCCAGGCGGCGTCTTTCATCAAACCCTGAGCGCCGCGAGGCAGGTGGCCTGATACGAGTCACGCCAGGACGTTTTGCATCAATGGCAAAAGAGGTCTGAAAATACGCTGGGATATGGTAAGCTCAAATCTGAGCAGCGCTTATCAAAGGAAAAGAAGATATAATTAAAAGGTGATAAGAATCATATGTTCGGTTTGCAGTTTTGTCAGGAAAGTTTCAGGCCGTCAGTGGTTGGACGGGAGGAATGAAAATGACACGAAGGGTTCTGTTGGTCATTGACATGCTAAATGATTTTCTCGATCCGGCGGGTGCCCTCTATTGCGGTCAAGAGGCCAGGAAAATAATTCCCGTAATCCGGTCGCTCATTGACCAGTTTACCACCGGGGGTGAACCGGTCATTTTTTTGAGGGACGCCCACGCTCAGAACGACAAGGAATTCGAACTTTTCCCCCCGCACGCGATAAAGGGGAGCTGGGGGTCTGACTTAATTGGCGAGCTTGCGCCGGATCCTAATAGTTTTATAGTTGACAAAACTCGTTTTTCCGGGCTTTTTGGAAACAGGCTTGCCGATCTGATCGCAGAGATCAAGCCCGATGAAGTGTGGGTTACCGGAGTCCTGACCTCCATTTGCGTTATGGATACGACCGGCGGTCTGCGAGACCGGGATTATGAGGTGGTGATCCCCGTAGAGGCCGTTGCCGATATTGATCCGGTCTGGCATGAGTTAGCCTTGGAGCGCATGAAAAAGGTCTACGGCGCCAGACTGATAAGAACTGGGGCTGTAATACAGGAAATTCAGACGGCTGCGTAACGTAAAGGAGGGAAGATGAAGCCCTGGGAGCAGTACGCGCCGGAACTGATCGCTGATCTCTATGAACTTACAATGGCTGAGAGTTATCTTCAGGAAGGGATGACCGGCGAGGCAACCTTCAGCCTTTTCATAAGGGATTATCCGGCGGATCGTTCATGGTTCGTTTCAGCAGGACTCGAGAGCCTACTCCGTATTCTTCCCGATTTCCGCTTCAGCGATGAATCGCTTAGATACCTTGTTTCCCTCGGGAAGTTTTCCACCCGGTTCATAGACTACCTGCGCGGTTTTCATTTTTCGGGAAGCATACGGGCTATTCCGGAAGGACGCATCTTTTTCGCTCAGGAGCCTATCCTGGAGGTAACCGGTCCGATGATAGAGGCTCAGATCATCGAGACTCTGGTTTTAAACGTGATTCAGCTCGAGACTATGCTGGCCAGTAAAGCGGCGCGGGTTTCATCGGTTGCTTCAGGCAGGGGACTCATAGACTTCGGGATGCGGCGTACCCACGGTGTGGATGCGTCGATAAAAGCCGCTCGATCAAGCTATCTGGCTGGTTTTCTGGGTACTAGCAATCTGCTCGCCGGAAAAATATATGGCATTCCCGTATTCGGTACCATGGCACATTCCTATATTAGCAGTTTCCCCAGCGAGCTTGACGCTTTCCACGCCTTCGCGCGTGTGTTTCCGGACAATACAGTGCTCTTGGTTGATACCTATGATTGCATCGCCGGCACAATCAAGGCGGTCGAAGTGGCGATAGCTTTGCGGAAAAAGGGAAAGAAACTGTTAGGGGTCCGACTGGACAGCGGCGACCTGGCCGACTTGAGCAGGAAAGTGCGGCTCATTTTGGATGAAGCAGGCTTCCCTGATGTAAAAATAATGGCTAGCGGAAATTTAGATGAATATCAGATTGAAACTCTCCTAAACGGTGGGGCTCAAATCGATTTCTACGCTGTGGGCACCCGGATGGGCGTCTCCGCTGACGCTCCCTACCTCGATATTGCCTACAAGCTGGTTGAATATGAAGGCAGACCCGTGCTCAAGCTCTCCACCGGGAAGAAAACCTGGATCGGTAAAAAGCAGGTCTATCGCTTCTACGACGCCGATGGGAAGATGACTTTTGACCGTGTGTGCCTGCTCGACTCCGGAAGACAGGAAGGGGAGCCTCTGATCGAGTTGATCATTGAGAGAGGGCAAATGGTTAGGGCGCCTGAGTCTCTGCTGGAAATTCGGGCACGTTTCTCGGAGGAGTGGCGAAAGTTGCCGGAAATATTCAAGGCGCTTCACCCCGGGCAGGTTTATCCTGTTGAAGTTTGCCAATCGCTTAAGGAGTTGGACAGTAAAGCTGCTCGGCTCAAATGGCGTGAAGAGGTTGAGGGGAGGCTTGGGAATCGTATGGTTGCAAAGAGGTGAGGCTCGCCTGCGAGTCACGATGACGTGACGCCGGCCCCCGGCCTTCCGATACCGGTTTTCCTCCATAACCAGACGGCTCTCCGCTGTTTTATGCCGGGGAGCAAATACTTAGGATCGTCCTGAAATTCCATATCGCGATAGATCCTCTCACCAGTCTCAGAACCTCCACAGCCCGCCCACCCGCCCGCGAGGCGCTCTGCGTCTCCCACTCCCCACCACGCTAAAACCCCGCCGGCAACCAAGACCTTGGAGGCAAGACAGGTAATGAGTTCGGGCTCCAGCTTTAATGCGCGCATGGTGATCAGTTCGAATGTATTAGCATGCCCTTCAACCTTTGAGAAGTCCTGCCACCTCCCGTGCAAAACCCGTATTCCTTTCAGCCCCAGCGTAGCGGCCACAGCAGTTAGAAAACTAACCTTTTTCCTGCTCGAGTCGAGTAGAACCATTTGGAGATCAGGATAAACAATCTTCAAGGGAATTCCAGGAAATCCTGCGCCTGTGCCAACGTCCAGGGCACACCCGGATGAGGGAAGAAATTTCGCGGGCAGGATGGAATCAAGGAGATGTTTAACTATTATTTCTTCCCTGTCCGTTATCCGGGTGAGATTGAAGCGGAGGTTCCACTCGATCATGAGTTGAATATGCCGGCTCAAGAGTTGGGCCCGCCTTTCAGTGAGCGCAATCCCTGATTTGCTGGCGAATTGCAGGATAAGATTGGTGAATTCATTGTCCAAGGCCGTCCCCATAAGTGTGCATAGCCTTAAACTTAATTATATTTTGGGCTGATTATCATGCGTAAATTGAGATACAAACGGCGGGCTATTTCCCGACGCAAAACTGAAGGAATATACTGTCGAGCAATTCGCCGTCATTTTCCCAGCCGAGAACGGCCTCAAGATGCCTTCGCGCTCCTTCGAGCTCAAGGCTGACCAGTTCACCATAGGCGTTGGAGCCCAGGAGTTCTCCAGCCCTTAGGAGGCTGCTCATTGCCTTTTCGAGACATTCTTTCTGCCTCATGTTAGGCACGATTTCCGATCTGCAGCTCTCCAGTGGCCTCATGATGAACGCCTCGGCCATGTAGGTCTTGAGACGCTCGATGTCTGAGGGATTCTTTACGGATAGCCTGAAGACTGGACCAGGACCGGGAAAGCATTGCTGAACTCTTTCGATCGGGAAGGCTGGAGCAAGATCGTTCTTATTGAGCAGCACGATGCAGCGTGACCCGCTTACGGCCTCGTAGACCTTCTGGTCCTCACTCGTAAGAGGTTTGCTATTGTCAAGGAGCCAGAGCACCACATCGGCTTCGGATACGGAGCGAATCGTCATTTCGATTCCGCACGATTCGATTTCATCCGGCTGATTGCGAATTCCGGCCGTATCCAGAATCCGAACCTGTACCCCTTTCAGGACAAATGTGTCTTCGATAACGTCTCTGGTCGTACCGGGGGCCGCTGTGACAATGGCCCGGTCCTTGCCGAGAAGGGCGTTGAGCATCGAGGATTTGCCGACGTTTGGTTTTCCCACCAGCACCAGGGTGAGTCCATCGCGCAGCACGCGTCCTTCTTCGTACTTGTTCAAGATGGCCCTGAGGGGTCTTGTGACTCCCTCTAGCACCTCCTCCAGAAGCGATTCATACTCAGGGGCTTCTTGCTCCGTTTCTTCGGCAAGGTCTTCCGAAAAGTCTATAAAAGCTTCGAGACGTGTTTGTACCTGGATCAGCGTTTCGCGCCATTTTTCAATAAGTTGTCTGAAATCCCCCCGAAGATGACGGTTTGCGAGAAGTATTCCCTGTTCAGAGCGGGAACGAATTATCTCTATAACCGCTTCAGCCTGTGATAGGTCGATTCGTCCGTTCAAGAAGGCGCGGCGCGTAAACTCTCCCGGTTGGGCGAGCCTGGCGCCGGTTGCCAGAACGAGCTCGAGGATGCGGTTGAGCACTGCGTACCCGCTGTGGCAGTTAATTTCGATTACGTTCTCGCGGGTATAAGTTCTGGGCGCGGCCATGAAGCTCAGCAGCACTTCGTCCACCACTCCGCCTGAAACGGGGTCTTTGATCCAACCGTAATGGAGGGTGTGGGACTTTAAGCTTCGAGTGGAATCTTTAGGCGTGAAAATCTTTCGGGCCATATTGAGCGCTTCGGACCCGCTTAATCTGATCAAGCCGATACCTGCTTCGCCAATGGGGGTGGCTATTGCGCAAATGGTATCCTGGAGGAGTCTGAAGTCCATGATAAATTGCGGCGGTTGCTAATCCGTTTTTTCAGCGGTTTTCGGGGAGGTCTTTGTCTTCTTTACCGGGTAAATTACAACGCGTCGAAGGTTCCCCTCGCCCTTGCTCTTGGTCCTGACTTCGTGGTCGTCCTTTAGCGCCAGGTGAATGACCCGGCGGTCCTGAGCGCTCATCGGGCCGGTCGTAAGGGAACGGTGGGATTTCTTGACCTTTTCGCTCAGTTGGCGCGCCAGTTCGTTCAGACTCAACTCCCGCTTGGAACGGTAGTGTTCGGTGTCCACTATTACGGAAACATTTTCTCCGGCCTGCCTGCTCACTATCTTGGATACGAGGAACTGGAGCGCGCTGAGCGTTTTGCCCCGTTTGCCGATGAGCAACCCTGAACCGTTGCTGATTATGTTCAGGTAGTAGTATCCTTCTTTTGCCTCGCACTCGACGACCATCGGCAAATCAACGTGCTTGAGTATCTCGTCCAAAACCTCCTTCGCCCTGTCGGCCGCAGGTCCGATGGGAGAAACTTTCGTGGTTACCCGTATTTTAGCCCTCCTCGTCCCTACAATCCCGAAAATCCCCGAAGATCCCTTCGAAATGATCTCTATCTCGAGCTTCTCGCGTGGAAGCTTCAGTTGCCTGCAGGCAAGCTCTATTGCCTCCTCGACTGATTTTTCTTCGAATTCAAGAGTGGACATGCTCTCCTCCGTCATTCACGGAAAAAATATAAGATGGTTTGCGGAGAGACTACCGCTAAGTGCTGGCATGACGATTGATCCAGTATTGCTGCGCAATAGAGAGAATATTGTTTACAAACCAGTATAGCACAAGACCAGCCGGGAAGTTGATAAAGAAAAAGGTAAACATGACCGGCATTATGAGCATTATCTTTTCCTGGCGAGGATCTCCTGAGGACGGCGTCATTTTTTGCTGAAGAAACATTGTTATGCCCATAAGGATTGTCAGAACCGGCAGCCCGTCTAAATGGCCAATCATCGGAAGATCGATTGAAAACCCCAGGTTCAGGCGGTCAGGAGCGGTGAGATCGTGTATCCAGAGCGCGAACGGCTGGTGCCGGAGCTCGACCGCTGAGTTCAACATGCGATAGAGAGCGAAAAAAACCGGTATTTGAAGCGCCATCGGCAGGCATCCGCCCATCGGATTCACTTTATAGGTCTTGTAGACCTGCATCAGCTCCTGGTTCAGCTTCTCCTTGTCATCCTTGTATTTTTCCCGGATTTGCTGAATCTTGGGCTGAACCTTTTTCATTTTCTGCATGGATGTGTAGCTTTTCTGGGTCAGAGGCCAGAAAACTATCTTGATAATGATTGTCAGCAGAATGATCGCAATCCCGTAATTATGGGTGTAGGAGTAGAACCACCTGAGCATCACCAGGAGCGGTTTTGCCAGGAAGGTAAACCAGCCGTAGTCAACTGCGGCAGAGAGGTTATGGCCGGCCTCATTCAGAGTGTGTATTATCTTGGGGCCGTTGTAGACCCTGAGCTTGAATGAGCTGGACTCGTTCGGCTCGAGATCGAACCTATCTGTCAGGAAAACCAGCCTGGTGATTTGAGTATGCTGAGTCTCATCGGTCACTACGCTGGGGATTGCCTGATAACCGCCCTGTGTCAGCGGAATGATTGCCTGGATGAAAAAATTATCCTGATATGCCACCCAGTCGTAAGGGGGTTTGGGGGTTGCGTCCGGCTTTGCAAATTCCTTGGGCCCCAGATCATGATTCGACCCGTTCGTTGAGAATGTCAGCCGCGATTGGTTATAGGTCTGATGCGCAGAATCCGAATATGGCGTGAAATAAAAGTTGAGTCCCATCTGATCGGAAAGTTTTTCTGCCGAAAGGTTCTGAATCTGAACTTCCAGATCCATGGCGTAGGAGTCGGCTTGTACCGTGAAAATCTTTGTCAGGCGGATTTTCCCTGGGATCTCGGATTGGAAGGCAATGCTTCTGGGAGGTTCTCCAGGAGCAATCTTGATCTCGGTGGGCGCATCGCTCGTAAAAGGCCTCCTGTAGAGGTCCCAATCCTTATGGAAGAGGAGTTCGATGTCCAGTGGAAGATATGCGGTGTCACGAATCATTTGCATCGGGGGGGAATCGGGTTTGAGTTCCTGCTTGAACTTGAGGAGTTCGAAAGATCTTTCTCGCGCTCCCTGGGCAATGATCTTCATCCTGAAGAGTGAATCCCCGATCGACCAGGTTTTCTGGGCTGAAAGATCCACCTTCGGCGGGGGCGCCGGTGGAAGTACGGCCGGTGGCGGCATCGTTTGGGGTTGAGTCGTAGTGGTGGCGGCCTGTTTTTGCTGGGGCGGGGGGGGCTGTGCGGGACCGAAATAAAAATGCCAAGCCAGAAAAAGCAGGAATGATAATACTATTGCCAAAAGGGCCTTTGAATCCATTCAGGAAGTCTCCATTAATCTTTGTCACTCCAGGGCGCGAGTCGTGGAACTGGGTCATAGCCCCCAGGGTTGAAAGGGTGACAGCGCACAATTCGTCTCAACCCCAGGTAAATTCCCTTGGCAATGCCGTGCGTCCTGATTGCATCGTGGGTATAATGCGAACAGCTGGGCGAAAAGCGGCAGGTCTGGGGAAGCAGCGGTGAGATGAAATATTGATATGATCGAATCAGACCCAGAAATATCGACCGGATCATCTGTTATATTTCCTGTTTATTGAAAACCGTTGAGAACTCCCTGAGGAGGTCTCCCGGTGAGAGTTTTTCCGCTCCATGGCGGGCTATTACGACTATGTCTTTCCCCGGCTGCGGAATTCGGCCCTTATTCAGCCTGAACCATTCTCGAATGACCCTCTTGATGCGGTTGCGCCCTACCGCAGGCCAAAACCGTTTTTGCACAATAAGGCCCAATCGATGATATGCAAGACCGTTTGGAATGAAATTCAGACCGAAATGGGGGGTTTTCGCTCGTTTTCCCGCTTTTTTGACGCGCTGGAAATCGGCGGAGCAACGAATTCTTTCCTGAGGCCGGAAACTGAACTTGCCCCTCAAAGATTCCTCATCCGAAGATTCCAGGGTCCCATCTCGTCTCAAACCGACAGCCGTTTTCTGCCCTTTGCGCGCCGCCGCTTCAGTACGCTGCGGCCAGCCTTTGTCGACATTCGCTCAAGGAAGCCGTGCGTGCGTTTTCTTTTCAGATTGCTAGGTTGAAATGTTCTCTTAGACATCAAACTCCCTTTTAAGGTATATTTTCCCGCTCTGGATCAAGCACCGGGAAGCGCGTCCAAAGCCCTCTGAAACGACCCGGCATGCACGAAACCTTACTTTTAATCGAAATCTTCATCGTTTGTCAAGCATGCAAAAAGCCGCTCAAAAACCATCTCCCCAAGATCGCCCCGATTCTATGACTCCGCAAAAGGCATAAGAAGTGACACTTGAGGATTTTGAGCCTTTTGCCCCCGATTTGGGTAAATTATCCCCGTGATGTGTATTCCTTTCTCTTAGGGATTGCGCATAGGCAATTCATATGCTATGAAAGTTTACCTTAAAACTGTATCGAAAGGAGAATTCCAAAGGATGTTCCTCAACAGGATACTCGGGCTTTTTTCAAACGATCTTGCAATAGACCTTGGGACCGCCAATACGCTTGTTTACGTGCGGGGTAAGGGAATTGTGCTGACAGAGCCGTCGGTCGTCGCGGTTCGCAAGGATGAGCGCGGCGCAAACAGGGTCGTGGCTGTGGGCAAAGAGGCAAAGATGATGCTTGGCAAGACTCCCGGCAATATCACTGCAATCAGGCCTATGAAAGATGGCGTGATCGCGGATTTTGAAGTAGCCGAGGCAATGCTGAGATACTTCATACGCAAAGTGCACAACAGGAGCGCCTTTGTCAGGCCAAGAGTAATAATCTGTATTCCCTCGGGCGTGACGCAGGTTGAAAAAAGGGCCGTCAGGGAGTCCGCTGAGTCGGCTGGCGCCCATGAGGTATACCTGATAGAGGAGCCTATGGCGGCCGCAATCGGGGCTGGACTCCCCATAACCGAGCCGGTTTGCAACATGGTTGTGGACATAGGCGGAGGAACAACCGAAGTCGCTATCATCTCGCTTGCCGGGATTGTGTACAGCCGGTCGGTGCGCATTGGCGGCGACAAAATGGACCAGGACATTCTCCAGCACATTAAACGCAAGTACAATCTGCTGATAGGCGAAACAACGGCGGAACTTATAAAGACCACCATCGGAAATGCTTATCCTCTTGGTGAAACTGAAACTATGATGATAAAGGGCCGCGATCTGGTAACGGGGATCCCCAAAACCCTTGAGGTCAATTCGGATGAAATCCGGGAAGCGATCCAGGAACAAATCGATGCCATCCTGGAAACCATAAAAGTTGCCCTCGAGCAGACGCCTCCCGAATTGGCGGGCGAGATCGTGGATCGCGGGATCGTTCTGACCGGTGGAGGAGCGCTTCTCAAAAATCTCGATCACTTCCTGCGACTTAAGACGGGATTGCCGATAATGCTGACTGAGGACCCCCTGTCTACTGTCGTGCTCGGTTCCGGTAAGGCTTTGGAGGAGATTGAACTCTTAAAGGACGTTCTATCCTGAGAGGGGTAGCCAAGGCCGGCGGACGGCGAGCTTTTTCGGCCTGGCCGGTCGGCCCAGGTGCTTGATCGCCGCTTTTCGGCCTGCGGCCGGAACCGGATTCACTGATTTTCTCATTATGTCCATATTCGATGCCTCATCCGGGCAGGCTAACAACTTGGCAGGCCTTCATTTTTCAAAATCGAAGTGCTGAATATGAAATTTTTCAATACGGGCGTTTGGCTTCGCCGGTTGCGTGGCGCCCTCCTGATCCTCGTGTTTATCAGTGTCTTTTTGTATATTTTTTCCCTCAATTTCCGAACTCCCAACAAAATGGACGTCTTGCAGCGTTCCGTGACGGAAACGGTGAGCCCTCCGATCCGGTTGTTCGGCAGACTATTTTCGGTCCTCGAACAGTTCTTTAAGGATTATCTCTGGCTCAAGAATCTGCGCGTCGAGAATGAGTCGCTCAAAAGAGAAATTGTCGAGCTGCAAAGCAGGGTGACGTCTTACCAGGAGGCTTATGTCGAAAACCAGCGGCTGAGACGGCTGATGGATTTCAAGACCTCGACCAAGGTTGAAACGATTCCTGCACAAGTCATAGTACACGATCTGACCGGCTGGTTTCAGACACTGATGGTCGATAAAGGATTTCGAGATGAAATAGCTCCCGATATGCCCGTCGTCAATGACGAAGGGGTGATTGGGCGTGTTCTGGACGTTTCGGACCGGTATAGCCGGGTTTTGCTTATCACCGATCAGGGCAGCGATGTAGACGCCATTGACCAGCGAAATCGCGTACGAGGTATTCTTTGTGGCAAAGACGCAAATGGATGCCTTTTAAAATACATTCGTGGTAACCTCGATATAAAAGAAGGTGACCTCGTGATCACTTCCGGCAAAGACGGTATTTATCCCAAGGGGCTGCGGTTGGGTGTCGTACATGCCGTCTATAAGAACCCAGTCGATCTTTTTCAGAAAATCGATGTCAAACCGCTGGTTAGGTTGAGCGCACTTGAGGAGGTGCTCATAATAAAGCGCGGTGGGGCTGGGCTGGGTGTTGAAGAGGATGACCACCCTGCTGAGGCGCAGACTGAGTCCCAACAGCAGACTCAGACAAAGCCTGCGGCACAGCCTCAGGCAGGTCCTCCAGCGAAGCCTGTGACCAAGGATTTGACGAATTCTCTGACAAAGCCGCCGGCTCAGACAACTTCCAAGGCAAAGCCTCAGCTCAAGCCTCAGACTCAGAGGGACCCCAAATCCAGGCCTCAAGTGCAGACTAAGCCACAGAACATTCCACGAGAAAAATCTCAAACTGTGCCTGAGGAACAGGCGAAGCCCAAGCCTAAAGTGGATTGAAGATGATTGTTTCCGGTTCTTTTACCCCGGGTATTACTCCTAGACGGATGATAAAGACCACCCTTTACAGCTTATTTGTGCTGACACTCCAGGCTCATCTGATCCCGCGGCTTCCCTACCCGGCTCTGCGGGTTGACCTGTTCCTTCCGCTCATGTTTGCAATCGCGGTTGAATGGCCCCCGCTGGCGGGTGTGCTCTGGGCCGGCTTTTTGGGATTCGTTGTGGATAATTTTTCAGGGGAGTTCTGGGGTCTGCATGTAGGTTCCTATACGGTAACCGTCTGCCTGGTGAACATGGCATCGAGGAGGTTCGACTGGCCCAACCCGTTATATCAGATGGGTTTAGTCGGGTTGTGCGCCCTTGGGCAGTCCATTGCGCTTGGGTTGTTTTTATCCTTTGTCCCTATGGATGTTCCTGAACTCAATTCCATATGGATCGGACTTGGCATTCGAACACTTCTTTCAGTTACAATCGCGCCCTTTTTGATCTATGCGATGTTGAACCCTCGAAATACGATTTAGCGACTGAGAGGGTCGGATTCGAACAGAGATGAAAACCAAAGGCAAAAAGTTCGACGGACTCAAGCTCATAAACTGGGAAAGTACCGAGTCGGTTTCTTTCCAGAAGCAATATATTCCGATCTACGCCATTATGCTGCTGCTGATGATGATCTATATGGTTCGGCTTTGGCATCTTCAGGTGCTCCAGGGCGAATCCTACCGTTTCCAATCCGAGAATAATCGGATCAGGATCGAGGAGATCGCCGCTCCGCGCGGAATAATATTCGACAGGAATGGGGTGCCCATTGTCGAGAACCGTCCTGCTTACAACCTTGTGATCATCCGGGAGTACATCAGTGACCTGGAAGTTACGATAAAAGAACTCGCCCGCCTGTGCGAACGCGATCCCGATGAGTTTTTCTCAATTATCGAAGCCAACAAAGCGACCCCCAAGTTCGTGCCCCTACGCCTGGCTTCTGACCTGGACAGGGATTGCCTTGCCCGGATTGAGGCTCAGCGCGTCAGGCTCCCGGGCGTGGTGATTCAGCTCGATCCTAAGCGGGAGTACAAATGGAATGCAACGGCTGCGCACCTTATCGGGTATTTGAGCGAGATTACCGAAGCAGAGCTCAAGAGCGAAAAATATTGGGGGTATTATCCCGGCGAGGACATTGGCAAAGTCGGAATCGAAAGCGCATTCGAACAGTACCTGCATGGGAGCAGGGGAGGGCGGCAGCTCGAGGTTGACGCCGTCGGCAGAAGGGTCCGCCTGCTCGAAGAACATCTGCCCATTGCGGGCCACAACCTGTGGCTCACTCTCGATATGGACCTTCAGAAAACCGCCGAGTCCCTGCTGGATGACAAAACCGGCGCGATCGTTGCTGTAGACCCCACTGACGGAGCGGTCCTGGCTTTCGCCTGCAGCCCTTCTTTCGATCAGGAAAAGTTCATTCGTGGACTGAGCAAGGATGAATGGCTTGCGCTGAGCAAAGATCCGCGTCATGCTCTGCTGAACCGCGGCAGCGGGGCTGCTTATCCACCCGGCTCGACCTACAAGCCCTTTGTAGCTCTTGCGGCACTCCAGGAAGGTGCAATTAGCTCGACCTCCACCTTCACCTGTCCCGGTTACCTCCAATTCGCTGATCGCAAGTACCGTTGCTGGAAAGACCAAGGTCACGGCTCCATGGCAGTGGAAAGGGCGATAATCGAGAGTTGCGACGTTTTCTTTTACCAAACGGGCCTCAGACTGGGCGTTGATAGATTGGCTCATAATGTGACAATGTTCGGGCTTGGGGAAAGAACGGGCATAGGCCTTCAGGGAGAAAACCCAGGGCTCATCCCTACCTCGTGGTGGAAAAAACAGGCGACCGGAATTCCATGGCAGAAGGGTGAAACTATCTCCATATCCATAGGGCAGGGATTTGACTTGGTCACACCACTCCAGATGGCTTTGGGGTACGCTGCAATCGCCAACAGCGGAATACTCTGGGAGCCCTACGTTGTGAAAAGAATCGAGGGCAGTTCCCCAAATGAGATAGATGAAATCAAACCCAAATTGAAGCGCAAGATCCCCATCGAACATTGCTGGTTCGATCTTGTGAAGAAGGCTTTGTCGGGTGTTGTTGAAGACCCGAGGGGAACAGGTCATCTGATACGGGACCCGGTCGTTCATATTGCGGGGAAGACCGGTACCGCGCAGGTCGTGCATGTGGCTCAGGGGGCGAATAGAAAACTGCTGGAAAGGCTGACCAAGTCCAAAGACAGGGACCACGCATGGTTCGTGGGCTACGCGCCTGCTTCGGACGCCAGGATATGCGTCGCCGCCTTAATCGAACATGGCGGCCACGGGGCATCGGTTGCAGCCCCGCTGGTCCAGAAGGTCATCATGGCCTATTTGAAAAACACGGGGAAACCGCTCGGAGAGTAGAAATTACTCTATTGGCTTACCAGGCTGGTTTCCATCCGCAAGCACCGGATGAGACACTGGTAACATCTTATTTTGTTTGTACTAATCTGCTTCGTCCTGAGGTATGGGAGCACGAGTTCGCAATTCGATATTCTGAGCTTCAGGAGGACTTCAATAGGCTGTTATTCGTTATGATGGACAGGCGCCTGATCGAAAATTTTGATTGGTCCATAATCTGGGCTTTGCTGGCGATTATCTGCATCGGTCTGCTCAGCATTTACAGCGCCCTCTATCACCAGATTCAAGCCCGGCCGACCAACAATCTGTTTATAAAGCAGATTATATGGCTCGCCATCGGTTTTGCCGTCCTGGCCGGTTCGCTTTTTATCAATTATCAGCGCCTCAGGACCCTCAGCCCGTGGCTCTATGGTTTGGTTGTTCTTCTTCTTGTGGTTGTCCTTGCGATCGGAAAGGAGGTGCACGGTTCGAAACGGTGGTTGGAAATCGGCGGCTTTCAGTTCCAGCCCTCTGAATTTATGAAGGTGATGATTGTGATTCAGTTGGCCGGCTATTTTTCATCGCAGGAGATAACCAGCTTCCCGGCCATAAAGAAACTGATTTTTCCTGTGAGCTTCGTTGTGTTCCCGGTGTTGCTGGTTCTTGCCGAACCCGATCTTGGCACGGCAATCTCGCTGATGGCCATTGCAATCACGATGACCCTTTTCGTGGGCGTCCGCTGGAAATATCTGGCCGTTTTTATTTTGACAGTCATTCCGCTCATTGTGCCCGTGTGGGAACACGTGCTTAAACCTTATCAAAAGCGCCGCATCCTGATACTTCTTAGTCCCGACCTCGACCCCCTTGGCGCCGGATACCATATCAGGCAATCAAAGATTGCTATTGGTTCTGGAATGCTCTGGGGGAAAGGCTTCCTGAACGGGACCCAAAATAAACTTCATTTTTTGCCGGAAAAACATACGGATTTCATCTTTTCAGTTTGGGCCGAAGAATGGGGTTTTGTAGGGTGTGCCGTTCTGATTCTTTTGTTCTGCCTGCTTATTTTTCTTACACTGAGGGTTGCCACAAGATCGCGGGACAGGTTTGGTTCCCTTGTTGTGGTTGGAATGAGCGCGCTCATTCTTTGGCAGGCGTTCATCAATATTGGCATGGTGATCGGAGTGCTGCCGGTAGTGGGAATTACACTTCCTTTCGTGAGTTACGGCGGCTCCTCGCTCATTACCCTGTGTCTGGCAATCGGGTTGATAGAAAATGTAAGCATGAGGCGCTACGTGTTCCAAACGCACTAAAAGCTCCGAATAATGTGCGAAACATAACAATCGGTTCTTCTTATTAATTAGGTGATTCTTCTCGCTTTTCGCTTGCCAATGCTCTTGAGCTGTGCTAGTAACCTCGCCCATGCTAAAGGCCCGGTGTTAGCTTGAAATCTCAGTTTTGCCTGTTTTATTTGAGTAGCCGAGCAAGCGGACCCCAATGTACTTGTGATTTTTTGTATTTGCCGGCAGTCAACGTGGAGGATAGGGTAAGATGATTGAAATTAATGTCTCGCTTTTTATCCAGATGGCCAATTTCCTGATTTTTCTCTTCCTGATGAACTTCGTTTTGTACCGTCCGATCCGGCGGATAGTGGCGCAGAGAAAGAGACTGATTTCAGAAAAACAGGAAGCGATCCAAGGCCTGGAAACACAGGCGCAAGGCGCGCTCCTGGAATACGACCGGAGGCTTCAGGATGCCAGGAGAAAGGGGGCTCAGAGAATTCAGGAGCTCAAGGCCTCTGGCTATGAGCAGGAGAAGGAACTGCTGCGCCAGTCTTCGGAGCAGACGGCCTCAACTGTTCAGCAACTGCGCCAAAAGATTCAGGAGGATATCGCAGTCGCTCGAAAGGAACTGAAGCAGCAGGTGAAGTCCTTTTCTGTTGAACTGGCGCAGAAGATTCTGGGGAGGAAGATTTAAATGCGTGCGAGTCTAAATGGAAAGATGATGAGATCCAGGCACTTTGCGCCCCTTTTGGGGATAGTGCTCTATTTCGCGTGGCTGAGCAACGCTTTTGCCTCGGAGGCCGAAGGGGGCCACCACCTGAATTGGATTGACTTTACATATCGTACGGTCGCCGTTGTTATTGTGGCTGTTGTCCTGGTAAAACTTCTCAGAAAGCCTATTGCCAACTTCCTCAACTCGCGCAGGGAAGAGATTCAACGTTTGCTTTCCGAACTGGATGCCAAGACCTCTGAAGCCAGGTCCGAATATTCACGGGTGCGAGCCAGGCTCGCCTCCCTTGAAGAGGATACGAGAAAAATTGTTGATGAACTGATTGCGGAAGGAGAAGCCGAAAGGAAGAAAATTATTGAGACTGCCCACCGGGAGGTTGAGTACATACAGCAGCAGGCTCAGGTTGCCATTCAGCAAGAGATTCAGGCTGCTCGCGACAGTCTCAAGGACGAAGTGGCCGAGCTGTCCGTAGCCGCCGCCCAGGATATTATCCAAAAGAAAATGGGGGCTGAGGATCAGCAACGTCTGGTCCGTGAATTTATGACTAAGGTGGTGGAGGCGAAGTGAAAAATCAAGTCATTGCGAAACGGTATTCGAAGGCACTGTTCAACCTGGCCCAGGAGGAAAAGGCGATCGAGCAGTATGGAACGGAGTTGGACGGCTTCAGTGAGGTCATCAAAGATCTACCCGATCTCGGAAACGCTCTCCGGAATCCTCTTTACCCGGAAGCCGTAAAAAGGAACCTTTTCCAGAAAGTGGCCGCCCAGTTGGAACTCTCGCCGATCATGAACAGCTTTCTCAATCTTCTGGTCGAGAAAAAGCGTATACAGCACCTGCCCGAAATTGCTGACTACTACCACAGGTTAATGGACGAATATTCCAATATCTCGAGGGCAAAGGTCAAAGCAGCCTTTAAGTTAGGGGCCGCCGAGATCGAAGAGATTTCTGCAGCTTTGGAGAAGAAAATTGGAAAGAAGATTGTCGTCGAATTTGAGGAGGATCCTTCTCTGCTTGGGGGAATTTTTGCTCAGATCGGCGATTTTGTCTTAGATGGCAGCGTAAAGCGTCAGTTGCTCAATTTTAAAGAATCTTTAAAGAGGGGTGCGGTAGGATAAATGGAAATCAGAGCAGAAGAAATAAGCCAAATCATCAGAGAGCAGATCAAGGATTACGAGAAAAAGGTTGATCTCAGCGAGACCGGACGGGTGCTTTCCGTAGGCGACGGTATTGCCCGCGTTTACGGAGTCGAAAAGTGCATGTCGATGGAATTGCTTGAGTTCCCTACGCCGCATGGAAATATCTTCGGACTGGCCCTCAACCTCGAAGAGGACAATGTGGGTGTCGCCATCATGGGCGAAGACTTCAACATCAAAGAGGGCGACGAGGTGAGACGCACCGGTCGTATCGCCGAAGTTCCGGTTGGCGATGCGGTTCTCGGCCGGGTTATAGACTCGGTTGGAAACCCGGTCGATGGCAAAGGTCCCATCGCGGCAACCGAATTCCGCAGAATCGAGGTCATAGCTCCGGGCGTTATCGCAAGGCAGTCCGTTAACGAGCCGATGTACACCGGTCTAAAGGCAATCGACGCAATGACTCCGGTTGGCCGAGGGCAGCGCGAACTCATCATAGGTGACCGCCAGATCGGCAAGACCGCCATCGCAGTCGATACTATAATCAATCAGAAAGACAGCGGCATAATCTGTATTTACGTCGCGGTTGGCCAGAAAAGATCAACCGTTGCGCAGGTCGTCGAAACGCTTCGCAAGCACGGCGCGATGGATTACACGATCGTTGTAGCCGCCACTGCCAGCGACCCGGCCGCGCTCCAGTTCGTAGCACCCTATGCCGGAACATCTATGGGCGAGTACTATCGAGACAAAGGCGGACATGCCCTCATCATCTACGATGACCTCTCAAAGCAGGCTACCGCTTACCGGCAGGTTTCGCTGCTTCTGCGCCGTCCGCCTGCCCGCGAAGCTTATCCCGGCGATATTTTCTACAACCACTCCAGACTTCTGGAGCGCTCATGCAAGCTCAATAAGGAACTCGGAGGCGGTTCGCTCACGGGCTTGCCGATCATCGAGACCCAGGCCGGCGACGTCTCGGCCTATATCCCCACAAACGTTATTTCGATTACCGATGGCCAGATTTATCTCGAACCCGCTCTTTTCTTCGCCGGTGTGCGTCCGGCTATTAACGTCGGCCTCTCGGTCTCACGCGTCGGCGGCGCCGCTCAGACAAAGGCGATGAAGCAGGTAGCCGGAAAGCTGCGCCTCGAGCTGGCCCAGTACCGCGAACTTGAGGCTTTCGCCAAGTTTGGAAGCGACCTCGACAAATCGACTCAGGCCCAGTTGAACCGCGGCATGCGCCTCGTCGAACTGCTCAAGCAACCCCAGTATCAGCCCATGCCTGCGGAAAAAGAGGTCATGTCGCTCTATTCGGGTACCAGGGGTTTCCTTGATTCGATTCCCGTTGACAAAGTCCTCCAGTACGAGCAGCAGATGTTGGCTTTCGTCGAACGGAAATACCCGGAGATTTTGGCCGAAATAAAAGAGAAGAACACCATCGGCGATTCCCTCGACGAGAAAATGGCTGCAGCCCTGAAAGAATTTGCGGGGGTTTTCCAGGCCTGATGGTCTCGGAATAAACCAGAGGACAGATGAGACATGGCAACTCTAAGAGATATAAAGAGAAAGATAGAAGCCGTCAGGAAGACCTCGCAGATTACCAAGGCTATGAATATGGTAGCCGCGGCCAAACTTCGCGGCGCCCAGCAGAACATGGAAAAATTCCACCCATATGCGCTTAAGTTCCGGGAATTCATCGGACGGCTTGCGGCGGGAGTGGAGGACGCCAGTGAATATGCGCTGCTCACGCCCAAGGAGGAAGTGAAAACGGTTGAGCTTCTGTTGGTTACTGCAGACCGGGGTCTTTGCGGAAGTTTCAATACCAACCTGCTAGTGGCAGCCGAAAAGTTTATCAAGGCCAGGAATGCTGAAGGCGTTGAGGTAAGTCTCATCAATGCAGGCAGAAAGGCCAGAGATTATTTCAGGCGGCGGCCCGTTAAAGTTCGAGATAGCCATACCGGATTGCTCAATAAGGTAGCCTACGAGGACGCCCGCCGACTGGGGAGCGAACTGATCGAGCTGTTTGAAACGGGCGGGGCGGACGAGGTCTACATACTTTACAGTCACTTCATCACCATAGCTAAGCAGCAGCCTTCGGTCGTCAGGCTCCTTCCCATCTCCGCTGCCGGGCAGCAGGAGGGGGAAAAAGCTTTCGAGTACCTGTTTGAGCCTTCTCATCAGGCACTGCTGACCGATCTGCTGCCAAATTATATCTATGTGCAAGTTCTGGAGAGTTTGTACCAGACCTGCGTGGGCGAACACGCCGCACGTATGGCTGCCATGGAGAATGCGACCAGTAACTGTAAGGAACTGGTGAGAACTCTCACTCTTACCTATAACAAGGCAAGGCAGGCGGGCATTACCAAGGAATTGATGGATATAGTCGGCGGCTCCGAGGCCCTCAAGAAATAGATCAAGGAGGATACAGACCCATGAATTTGGGCAAAATCGTACAGGTTATTGGAAACGTTGTGGACGTCGAATTTGAAGAGGGAAAGCTCCCTCCGCTCCAGACGGCCCTGTTTGTAAGCAGTCCCGGACTTAGTTCCGAGGAAGACAATCTTGTCCTCGAAGTGGCCCAGCACCTGGGTGACAATGTTGTGCGCACCATCGGGATGGATTTGACGGACGGCCTCGTGCGCGGCATGGCGGTAAAAGATTCCGGAAAGCCGATCATGATGCCGGTCGGAAAATCGGTCCTCGGTCGCATTATCAACGTGGTGGGGAGGCCTGTGGATGGGCTCGGCCCGATCCAGACCGACACATACATGCCGATTCACCGCTCTGCGCCTGCTTTTACCGAGCAGGATACCTCGGTTAAAGTCCTCGAGACCGGCGTAAAGGTTATCGATCTGCTCGTTCCATTTCCTCGCGGCGGCAAAATGGGCATGTTCGGCGGCGCAGGCGTCGGCAAAACCGTCGTTATGATGGAGATGATCCATAACATAGCCATGCAGCACGGCGGTATCTCGGTTTTTGCCGGCGTTGGCGAACGGACCCGAGAAGGAAACGACCTCTATCACGAAATGAAGGATTCCGGGGTTCTTCCTCGTGCCGGGTTGGTTTACGGCCAGATGACCGAGCCTCCGGGGGCCCGTGCACGTGTCGCGCTTTCGGGGCTTACGGTAGCCGAATATTTCCGCGACATTGAAGGCCAGGACGTTCTTCTGTTCATTGATAACATTTTCCGGTTCACCCAGGCGGGCGCTGAAGTTTCCGCACTGCTCGGCCGCATGCCTTCCGCCGTCGGATATCAGCCGACCCTGGGTACCGACCTCGGTGAATTGCAGGAGCGAATCACTTCGACCAACAAGGGATCGATCACCTCAGTACAGTGCGTGTACGTACCGGCTGACGACCTAACGGACCCTGCGCCCGCAACGACCTTCGCCCACCTTGACGGTACGGTCGTTCTGTCTCGGCAGATCGCCGAGCTTGGAATTTACCCCGCGGTGGACCCGCTTGACTCCACCTCGCGTATTCTTGACCCCAATGTTCTTGGCACCGATCACTACTTCACGGCGCGCGAAGTACAGCAGATTCTCCAGAAGTACAAGGACCTGCAGGATATCATCGCCATTCTCGGCATGGACGAGCTTTCGGATGAAGACAAGCTCACCGTCGCCAGGGCCAGAAGAATCCAGCGCTTTCTGTCGCAGCCTTTCCACGTCGCGGAGACCTTCACGGGCGTTGCCGGAAAATACGTGAAGATGGAAGATACCATCAGGGGGTTCAGGGAAATCTGCGAAGGTAAGCATGACGATATTCCGGAGCAGGCTTTCTATATGGTCGGGTCCATCGAGGAAGCGGTTGGAAAGGCCAAAGAGATGGCCGCAGCAGCCTAGCGTCATCCGGAAACGCCGGATGAGTCCGCCAGACCTGTGGTGAGGTTTTGAACCAGATGGGATTCCGATTCGCAAAGGAGGGATAATCTCGTCTCCACGCTCTCCTTGGCCTGTCTATGACCAGAGGCGTTTAGCCGGAACGTTTTCGCCCCGGCGTCGAAATCGTCGGGTTGCCGCGGAGGCGTACATTAGTACCGCCTCGCGGGAGGGTGGGTGGGCTGTCGAGATAGGTGATCCCTCCCTCCGAAGCCTCTGCGGACACCGAAGGGTCGATCCCGACGCTCCGCGAGGCTGCTCCCACCGCCCCAGGGCGGAAAACCTGAAAAATCCTTTGCGGACGGAAACTAACCTAACATAAGAAGATGGTGAGCGTATGGCCGAGAAAATTTTGCTGGAAATCGTTACGCCGGAGAGAAAAGTTCTCAGCGAAATGGTCGACATTGTTGTGGCGCCTGGAGAATTGGGCGAATTTGGAGTACTCCCCGGTCACATCCCCTTCCTTTGCAAGCTCAAGGTAGGAGAGCTTCGGTACCGGGTCGGCGCCCTTTCCCGGCACGTCGCAATAATGGGAGGCTACGCCGAGGTTTTGAACAACCAAGTTACTATTCTGGCTGCCGCAGCCGAGGCGGCCATAGAAATCGATGTTATCCGCGCAAGGGCAGCCCGGGAAAGAGCTGAAAGGCGGATTGCCGAAGTCAGAGATAAACTTGAGTTTGCGCGCGCCCAAGCTGCTCTGCAAAGAGCAATAGCGCGTCTGAAAGTCTCTGAGAGACAATAGCGTACTCAAATCTCAATGGAAAGGCCCCTCGTTCCGGGGGGCTTTTTTGTTGTATGCCCCTCCCGAAATGCTCCCGGTCAGTTTCGCCTGAAGTTCAAACCATAATCAAACTTGACTATCCATGTACTTTTTGACTAAAATATTGCTGCATGCGGATATTGATGCTTTGCCGGCCTTAGCCGGAAGTGCGATGTAGAGCCGCAAGAAGAAGATGGAAGCATGCGGCCGTTGAGGTGTTTGGCCATATAACTGGCGAACGTGGGGGAAAACGCTTCGGATCGTCTGAAACTGGAAGAGATGAGATCGGCTTAACCGGTCATTCATTACCGAATTATTCGGCAGAGATACCAAATTTTTGACTCCGGCTTGACTGCCGCACTGTAATTAGGATGTGCGGCATGGAAGAGCTGAAAGAATAAATCGGGCTGATGGAATTTTTACGGTTTGCCCCTGCTGTGTACGTGATTGGCAGAATGTTTCTGAGCCAACATACATTAAACGGGAGCCCTGCCTGGCTCTGGTGTGCAGATCAGCTTTGGCTGAAAGCCTAAAGGAGTTATAGGGCGCCCACCTGAACTGCAGGTTCTAGACCACCTGCCAACACGGCACAAAGCGGGGGCATTGCCTTTCTTGTCTTCTCTCCTCTTTTGGGTTTCAAGACGTCTTTCGGCGGTCTGGAATCCTCCAGTATTCATCCCTGTTTACTTTCTGAGGTAAACCAGAAGATTGATCCCGCTTTTGCGGGAACAAAGCGAAAAAATTGAAAAAATCCTTTCCGGTCGGAAACTGTCGGCTCAAAGGCTCGATATTGAACCACCCGCCCCGTTCGCTGAGTTGACGGTTTGCAAGTGCGCTTTGGGTTTCTGAAATCCGAAAGGAAACTGAAATAATGAATTATATATACTTGGCGCTATTATTCATTGTTGTACTGCTTGCAGGCGGGGCCTTAGGGTATCTTCTCAGGTACTTTTGGCTGGAAAAAAAGCAACGCAAATCCGAAAGCGACGCCCGAAATTTGGTCGCCGATGCTAAAAAAGAGGCTGAAACAATCAAAAAAGAGGCTATCCTTCAGGCCAAGGACAGCCTTTTCCAAATGAAACTGGAGTTCGAGAAAGAATCCAAAGAAGGCCGGAAAGAATTCCAGAATCTCGAAAGGCGAATCCTGCAAAAAGAAGAAAACCTTGATCGTAAGGCCGAAGCAGTCGACAAAAAGGAATCTGCTTTGAGTAAGCGTGAAAAGCAGGTAGTGCAGCAGGAAAAGGATTTGATCGGCCGGGAAAAAGAATTGGAGTCCGTACTGCAGGATGAGAGAAGAAAGCTCGAAAGCATCTCTGGAATGTCTGCACAGGAAGCTAAAGAGATACTGCTGCATTCCGTTGAGAACGAAGCCCGTCACGATGCTGCTCTGATTGTCAAAAAGATTGAAACCGAAGCGCGTGAAACTGGTGACAGAAAGGCCAAAGACATTATTTCGCTGGCGATCCAAAGGTACTCCGGCGACTACGTCGCTGAAAAGACGGTCTCTGTAGTAAACCTTCCTAACGAAGAAATGAAGGGACGTATTATAGGAAGGGAGGGCCGAAACATCCGTGCCATCGAGGCCTCAACCGGGGTGGACCTGATCATCGACGATACACCCGAAGCGGTGATACTGTCGGGCTTTAATCCCATAAGGCGCGAGGTGGCAAGGGTTTCACTTGAAAGACTCATATCCGACGGCAGGATTCATCCCGCGCGGATCGAAGAAATCGTAGAAAAGGTAAATATCGAAATAGAGACCTCAATCCGCGAGGCCGGCGAGCAGGCGGCATTCGATGTTGGTGTTCACGGCATTCATCCGGAGCTGATAAAGCTGATCGGCAAGCTAAAATTCCGCACGAGCTACGCACAGAACGTGCTCCAACATGCGAGAGAGGTCTCATTTCTATGTGGAATAATGGCCGCCGAGCTTAGCCTCAACGAAAAACACGCCAGGCGGGCGGGCCTTCTGCACGATATCGGAAAGGCTGTCGACCACGAAATGGAAGGCCCTCACGCTGCAATAGGGGCCGACCTTGCCAGAAGATACGGTGAAAGCCCGGCGATCGTACACGCGATAGCGGCCCACCATGAAGATATTCCGGCCGAGGACATCCTGGCCATTATCGTCCAGGCCTCCGACGCTCTATCAGGGGCTCGGCCTGGCGCTCGAAAAGAACTCCTCGAAACATATGTGAGGCGCCTGGAAGACCTCGAGCGGATTGCTGGTTCTTTCAACGGCATCAGCAAAGCTTATGCGATCCAGGCTGGCAGGGAGTTGCGAATTATCGTCGAAAGCAATACCGTTGCCGACGCCGATGTCGTCCTGCTCAGCCGCGACATCGCCAAGAAAATAGAGAGCGAACTCACCTACCCCGGCCAGATCAAGGTTACGGTCATTCGGGAAACGAGGGCTGTAGAATACGCGAAATAACCGTTTGGTTGACCTTTAACCGGAGTGCGAGATTCTCAAAGTGGCAAACGTCTTCGATATTCTGAACGAACGCGGGTTTGTGGCTCAGGCTTCAAACGTTGACGAACTAAAGCGGTATCTGTCCAAACCTTCTTCCTGCTACATCGGATTCGATCCGAGCGCAGATAGCCTGCACGTCGGGAGCCTCGTTCCCATTATGGCTCTTGCGCACATGCAGCGCCAGGGGCATCGCCCGATAGTTCTTGTCGGGGGCGGGACTGGTCTTGTGGGAGATCCTAGCGGCAAGACCGAAATGCGTCAGCTTTTAACGCTGGAACAAATCGAGTTAAATGTTGCCTCCCTCAAGAAGCAACTCTCACGTTTCCTGGATTTCAGCGATCATAAGGCGCTGCTCCTCAACAATTCCGACTGGCTCGTCGATCTTCGCTACATTGAATTCCTGCGAGATATCGGCAGGCACTTCAGCGTAAACCGCATGCTCGCCGCCGAGAGCTACAAAATCCGCTTGGAAACCGGTCTCAATTTCATCGAATTTAATTATATGCTGCTCCAGGCATATGATTTCTATTATCTGGCTCAAAAATGCGACTGCTACCTCCAGATGGGCGGCGACGACCAGTGGGGGAATATCGTCGCTGGAATAGAACTTATACGCAGAAAGCTCCGCAAGAGCGCCCATGCTCTTACTTTTCCGCTTCTTACCACCGCATCGGGCGCCAAAATGGGCAAAACGGCGGCCGGAGCCGTATGGCTCAACGCCGAGAAAACCAGTCCTTTCGATTTCTATCAGTACTGGATAAATACGGACGACCGTGATGTGGCGCGTTTCCTGAACCTCTATACGTTTATTCCGATAAATGAAATAGAGGCCATGAGTGTCCTGGAGGGACAGGACCTGAATGTTTGCAAATCCATCCTGGCTTTTGAGGTGACCAAGCTTGTCCACGGCAGTGAAGCTGCGCTGTCAGCACTCGAGGCCGCTGTCTCTGTTTTTGGAGAAAGACGGCTCCCGCCCGATCTGCTTCCTTCCAGCGACATACCGAGAGTATCGGGGGAAAAGGCCGATGCCGTCCCTACCTCCATTCTCCGTATGAAACGCCTTGAAGATGGAATCCCTGCCTTTGAACTTTTTGCCGAAATCGATCTTTGCGACTCGAGGAGCTCTGCGCGGCGTCTGATCCGGCAGGGCGGCGCATATGTCAACGAAGACCGCATAAGCGATATAGACTTCCGAATTGGAACCGTACACCTGAAGGATGGCGGCATTCTGCTGAAAGCCGGGAAGAAAAAGGTTCATCGTATAAAAGTGGATTGATCGCTTTCCATCGCAGCAATGGGCCATTCGTATCGTATAGTGATAGACTGTTTGATGTACAAAACCCTGCGCACTCTCATCCCGTTGGCCCCGCAACCTCCCTGGGCCGGCCTAAGACTCTCAGGCCAGGCCGAACGGGATGAACCCAAAGATCAACCCCACGTAAACCTGTCCGTATAAGCTGCTGTTCCTTTTGCCGGTCCCGTCACCCCATTGCGGGTTTGCGTAAAACCGCTCCCGACGGTTCGTGCGGCTCATAGATCGGCAGGTAACGGGCCGCTAAATCAAGGACGAGAATTCCCAGAGCCACAAGGGAGACGGTGATGATTATCTCGATCAGCGAGGGAAAATAGGTCTGGTCCCGGTATCCGGCATAGGCCGTGAGGCTTACGTTGAAGCGGGTGAGGGCAACCCAGAAAATGGCTGCCGAAGCGCCGCACATCAGGCCCGTGACGCTGGTGCGCAGCTTCTGGCTTGTAAGCAGCACAACGGGCAGAAGCAAGGCAATCAGCATTTCCAGGAAAAACAGCAGATGAGAGCCGTCAAACCGCAGAATGTGCACCCCACGGATGACGACGTCTGCTGCTTTCAAGGCAAAATAGACGAGCATGATCGCGGCCATTGCCCTGGCAAGCCCCGAGAGGATCCCGACTTCGGGTTTTGTGCCGTGAGAGCGGGAAGATGCCAGACTTTCCAGAGTGATGACCGCCAGTCCGCCGACGAGCGCACTCACCAAAAAAAGTACGCTGATCGCCTTGGTTGCCCAGAGATCGGACATCTTTTCGGGAATCAGGAGGTAGAGCGCCCCCAACGAAGACTGATGCAGGGTTGAAAGGACGACCCCGGCAACGATCATCACGATATAGATGCTCCTGAAGAAGCGCACCCAGGTCTCGGCTTGCAGCCGTTCGAGGGCGTAAATGAAAACATCCAGCCCCAGTACGGTGGTGTAGAGCATCACGCACCAGGAAACCTCAAAAAGGACCGATTCAGGGTTCCACATGATCAGCGGATGCCATATTCGCCAGGGCGTGCCCAAATCCACGAAAAGCCCGAACATGAATATGATATAGCCCACGAAGGCTGAGAGCTTCGCAGGGCGCAACAGCGGCCGATACCGTTCCACGTTGAACACGTAGATGATCAGCGTCATGACGTACCCGCCGCTGGCCAGCGCCACCCCGGTCAGAACGTCCAGGCTGATCCACAATCCCCAAGGATATGCATCGTTTAGGTTCGTGGTGGCCCCGAGCCCCAGGATTAGCCTGGTCAGTACACAGACGGCCCCCAGACCGAGGATCGAATACAGAATGATCCGGCCCCAACCGATTTTTTTATTTGCGGTCATCGTTTTTCTCCTTAAGGGCCTCCACCCTGGCCCGGCGCTGGTTGAAATGGTACAGTGCGAGGGTCGCCCCTCCCAACGCCAGCGCTATGAACGGCACGTTGCCCATCCACTCCCGGCCGTACAGGGTGAACGGAACATCGCCGAGATCGGTTCGAAGCCCTCTCAGTTGCAGCCCGATCAGGTCAAACGGGACCGAAGAAAGGTACATCATCGAAGTGCCCCCAACGGTCTTTTCTCCGTAAACCTGTGGGACGTATTTGTGCGGATGGTCCTTGATCCGTCTCCACGCGTCCTTCACAAGGGCCTCTTTTTCTCCGAAAACGAGCGCCCCCATAGGGCATGTGGCGGCACAGGCGGGAGCGAGGCCCATTGCCTGGCGATCTGCGCAGAAGGTGCATTTGCGCACGAGCGGCACAGCCGACTCCCATTGGAATTTGGGAATCTGGAATGGGCAGGCCATAAGGCAGTAACGGCATCCCATGCATTTTGAATCATCGTAGGTCACCGGCCCCTGTCTGGTTTTCTTCATGGCGCCGACCGGACAGACGCTCGCACAGGCCGGATCGTCACAGTGCATGCACTGCCGCTTTACGAAATGCCATTTCACTTCACCTTCCGCGCCGTCGTCCTCGCGGAAGATGACACGAGTAAACGTATTGCTGCTCAGGTACCGAGGGTTGCTCCCCGAATCGGAGAAAACCGCCGGCACGCTTGCGAGGGAATTCCAGTTTTTGCACGCCACCTGGCATGAGCGGCATCCTATACAGCGCGTGGTATCGATTAACATCCCATTGACCATCGTCTTATCCTCCGAAGCAGGCGGCCGACAGACCCTTTTCCAAACGCCGTTGCTTCATCATGCCTTTTGAATGTTGCAAAGGAACGCTTTATATTCGGGAATCATCGTGTTGGCGTCACCTACCATGGGCGTCAGCGAGTTAGCCGAATAATTCTGTCTGCGATCAACCCCTCCGGTGGCCAGTCCCGCGAAACCGAAATGCCATGGCAAGGCGATTATCTCTGAGCTGGTCTCAGATCCGGGCGGGCCGCAACGACAGGGGCCAATTCGCGAAGTAATGAAGGCGCGTGCCGGCACCTCTCCTCGTACGCTCGTTACCTTGACCCAATCACCCATTTTGATGCCCCTGGCTTTTGCGAGGCCGGGGCTGATTTCAACGAACATCTCGGAGAGCAGTTCGGTCTGGCACGCGAGATTGCGCGTCATGGCACCGGCCTGCCAGTGCTCGGTTACCCGAAAAGTGGTTGCGATCAGCGGGAATTTCGGATCACTTAGCTGTGCTAACCCGGCCAGCTTCGATTTCCATAACCTTACCATGGGATTTGACTGCTGAGCGGACATGATGTTGGTGAAACAGCCCTCGATAGGCTCATAATGCTCGGGGAAGGGTCCCTCCTTGCAAATCCCTTTTGGTACGAAGAGTCTGCTCATTCCTTCGGGCAACATGATAAAGGCCGTCCCGGCCGATTCCTCCGGCGGCAAATTGGCCTTGCTGGCCGGATCGATCCATTTGAAATCGGGTACGTCGTTTCTTGTCCAGGTCTTCGATGCGGGGTCCCACCTGACGAGGGCTTTTGCGGTGTTCCACGGCTGTCCCTGGGGATCGGCTGAGCATCGGTTGTAGATGATGCGGCGATTTACCGGCCAGGCATAAGACCACCCCGGGTGTAAACCCAGTCCTGACGGATCGGCCGGATCGCGGCTCGCCGCCTTGTTGTCGCCGGCATTCGCACCGGGGTAGAACCCGGAATAAATCCAGCAACCGCAGGCCGTAGAGCCGTCATCTTTCAACCCGAGGAAATTGGCCAACTGCTTGTGGTCTGTCAGCGTGTATCCGTTCATCTCCCTTGCCACCAGGTGAGGATCGGGGTCCTGATTGCCATAGTTCCAGGCCAGCCGGACTATCGGCTCGGGGCAGACGGCCTTGGCGTCCTCGGTGTAGAGGCGCTTGAGTTCCATGGCGAGGCGGTTGAGGTACCACAAGTCGCTCTTTGCGTCCCCATTAGGCTTTAACGCCTGGGCTCGCCACTGAATCCACCGGCCGCTGTTGGATACGCTTCCTTCTTTTTCCAGTGAATCCGCCGCAGGGAAGAGGAACACTTCCGTTTTGATATCGTTCGCGGCGGCCCCTGGACGCTTCCAGAAAACGGACGATTCCGTTTCCCATAGGTCGAAGGCGGCCATCCACTCCAGTTTTTCCAGCGCCGCAAATGTCTGATTGAGACTCGATGAGCTCACGGCAGGATTCATCCCCCAGACCATCATGCCTTTGATGGTCCCCGCGTTCATGGCTTCGAACAGGGGAATCCAGGAATATCCAGCCCCTTGGAAGCCTTTCCCGATTTTCGGCATGTAGTGGTAGGCAAATTCGTTTTCCTGCTGGGCGGCGTCTCCCCAGAAAGCTTTCAGCAGGCTCACGAAAAACTTCGGTTTGTTGCTCCAGAAGCTTGCATTGGGAGTTTCCTTTTCCAGGTAATCTTTCAGTGTGGGGTGGGCGACCTCGCTCGGAATCGATATGTAGCCGGGTAGCGCGTTGAAGAGGACCCCCATGTCGGTGGACCCCTGGACGTTATTCTCACCACGAAGCGCATTTATCCCGCCGCCCGCGACCCCCATGTTACCT
>JBEKTT010000009.1:0-35000 GCA_049515795.1 Syntrophobacteraceae bacterium | reverse complement strand
AGGCCCGAACCGAAGAGGGTTGAAAACCTCTCGGATGAGCTGTGGATAGGAGTGAAAGGCTAATCAAACCTGGAGATAGCTGGTTCTCCCCGAAATGCATTGAGGTGCAGCCTCGAGGTGAGAATGACGGAGGTAGAGCGCTGGATGGGCTAGGGGTCTTACCGGATTACCAAACCCAACCAAACTGCGAATGCCGTTATATCGTACTCGGGAGTGAGACTGCGGGAGATAAGTTCCGTGGTCGAGAGGGAAAGAGCCCAGACCGTCGGCTAAGGTCCCCAAATAGGCGCTAAGTGGCAAAGGATGTGGGGATGCACAGACAACCAGGAGGTTGGCTTAGAAGCAGCCATCCTTTAAAGAAAGCGTAACAGCTCACTGGTCTAGTGTGCCTGCGCCGAAAATTTAACGGGGCTAAAGCGCCTTACCGAAGCCGCGGCAACAGAGGTCGGATAACGGAGGACGGATGACTGAGGACAGAAGTCGGATGACAGAGGTCTGAAGCCTGAAGCCGCCGGTATCCGAAAAGTTGGAGAGTGGAAGAGATGTCCATTCGCAGCTATCATGATCTTGAGATTTACAGGGAAGGCTTTGAGCTTGCCTTGAAGGTGCACCGCAGCACGGAGCATTTTCCTGATGAGGAGCGCTTTGGGATGCGGTCCCAGACACTCAGGAGTTCCAAGAGCATCTGTGCATTGATAGCTGAAGGATATGGACGAGTAGAAAGTGCGGCTGAGTTTCGCAGATATCTGCGAATGGCCCACGGGTCGGTTCAGGAGACCAAGGTGTGGCTGGAATTTGCCAGGGCTTTGGACTTCATGGGCGAAGATGTTTGCGCTGATCTGACTGAGGGCTATGAGCGCTTGGGCAAGCGAATCTACCGCATGATCGAAAACTGGAAATAATGGAAGGCCAATATCTACGATCTGATATCAGCCATCCGTTTTCCGTGATCTGTGTTCCGTTCTCCGTCTTCCGTTATCCGACCTCCGTTGGGTAGGGGAGCATTGCACTATCCTGTGAAGGCGTACCGTAAGGAGCGCTGGAGGTTGTGCAAGAGATTATGCTGACATGAGTAACGATAAAGCGGGTGAGAATCCCGCTCGCCGTAAGCCTAAGGTTTCCTGGGTAAAGGTCGTCTGCCCAGGGTTAGTCGGCCCCTAAGCCGAGGCAGAAATGCGTAGGTGATGGGAAACAGGTTAATATTCCTGTACCACCGGGGAAGCGTTAATAGCGATGGGGGGACGCAGTAGGGCAGGCCATCCGGGTGTTGGAAGTCCCGGTATAAGCCCGTAGGCGGGGACGGCAGGCAAATCCGTTGTCCCGTTAACGCCAAGAGGTGATGTGGAGGGAGAAATCCCGCAAACTGGTTGATCCCACACTGCCAAGAAAAGCCTCTAGTGAGTTTTCCAGGTGACCGTACCGCAAACCGACACAGGTAGGCGAGGAGAGAATCCTAAGGCGCGTGAGAGAACCCTGTTTAAGGAACTCGGCAAAATGACACCGTAACCTAGGGAGAAGGTGTGCCCTCGCAAGGTGAAGGGACTTGCTCCCGGAGCCGAGGGGGGTTGCAGAGAAGAGGCGGTAGCGACTGTTTACTAAAAACACAGGACTCTGCTAAGTCGCAAGACGACGTATAGGGTCTGACGCCTGCCCGGTGCTGGAAGGTTAAGGGGAGATGTTATTGTGTCTTCGGATGCGGGAAGCATTGAACCGAAGCCCCAGTAAACGGCGGCCGTAACTATAACGGTCCTAAGGTAGCGAAATTCCTTGTCGGGTAAGTTCCGACCTGCACGAATGGCGTAACGACTTCCGCACTGTCTCAAACAGGGACTCAGTGAAATTGCAGTCTCGGTGCAGATACCGAGTACCCGCGGCTAGACGGAAAGACCCCGTGCACCTTTACTACAGCTTGGCATTGGATTTTGGGCGTGTATGTGTAGGATAGGTGGGAGGCTATGAAGCGGGGGCGCCAGCTCTCGTGGAGCCACCCTTGAAATACCACCCTTATGCGTCTAGAGTTCTAACCCGAGGAAGTGAACCCTTTCTGGGGACAGTGCCTGGTGGGTAGTTTGACTGGGGCGGTCGCCTCCTAAAGAGTAACGGAGGCGCGCGAAGGTTCCCTCAGGCTGATTGGAAACCAGCCGTAGAGTGTAAAGGCAGAAGGGAGCCTGACTGTGAGACAGACATGTCGATCAGGGACGAAAGTCGGTCTTAGTGATCCGGTGGTTCTGAATGGAAGGGCCATCGCTCAACGGATAAAAGGTACGCCGGGGATAACAGGCTGATCGCCCCCAAGAGTTCACATCGACGGGGCGGTTTGGCACCTCGATGTCGGCTCATCACATCCTGGGGCTGGAGCAGGTCCCAAGGGTTCGGCTGTTCGCCGATTAAAGTGGTACGTGAGCTGGGTTTAAAACGTCGTGAGACAGTTTGGTCCCTATCTACCGTGGGCGGAGGAATTTTGAGGGGATCTGTCCCTAGTACGAGAGGACCGGGATGGACGGACCTCTGGTGTACCAGTTGTCCCGCCAGGGGCAGCGCTGGGTAGCTACGTTCGGAAGGGATAACCGCTGAAAGCATCTAAGCGGGAAACCCACCCCAAGATGAGAATTCCCGCAGGATAAAACCTGCCTGAAGGCCCCTTGTAGACTACGAGGTTGATAGGCCGGGTGTGTAAGGGCAGTAATGTCTTTAGCTAACCGGTACTAATAGGCCGTGCGGCTTGACCATCTTTAATCCTTAAGGACAACGGGTCAAACCCGGGAAAAGACGCAATCGTTTGGCATCACCCCTATTTGCAAGCCGGGCATGTTGATGTCCGAGTTCCGTCATCCGAGCTCCGTTTTGGGGCGGTGGCTATGGCGAGGAGGCCACACCCGTACCCATCCCGAACACGGTCGTTAAGCTCCTCTGCGCCGATGGTACTGCGCGGGCAAACTGCGTGGGAGAGTAGGACGCCGCCGCCTCATCCCCATAAAAAATCCCCTCACACCCCCAAAATGGTGTGAGGGGATTTTTGTTTCCTATCTGCTGTTGGCCTATTCCAATCGTTTCCTCGCAGGTCGCACCTCGTAAAGGGCTCGGTCTTCATCGACAAGACTTGCGGGCTCGAAAGCAGCTCTCTCGAAGATCAGCTTGGCTGTCGAGAAAAGGTTGGCATTCTCCGCCTTAAGGTATCGTGCAGCCATCCGGCAGTATTCGGGGTCGATTTCCACGCCTATACTGTTGCGGCCCCTCCGGAAGGCCGCAACCATCGTTGTGCCCGACCCGCAAAAGGGATCGAGCACGGTATCGCCGGAAAATGAGAACATCCGCACCAACCGGGTTGCCAGTTCAAGGGGAAAGGGAGCCGGGTGTTTTTTGGTGGACGCTCCGGTGATGTTCCAAATCTGTTGAAACCACCGGTCGAATTCGTCTTTGCCGATTCGGCTCGCGTTTCTCTGCTTCTCGGTCGGCTGCCGGTATCCTCCCGGTTTCCTCTGCATGAGGATGAACTCCATGTCGTTCTTGATGATGGCGTTCGGCTCATATGGTTTCCCCAAAAACTTCGAGCCGTTGGAGACCTCGTAAGAAGCGTTGGCAATTTTGTGCCAAATGATCGGGTTCAGGTTGTCAAAGCCGATACGCCGACAGATGACGCAAATGTCAGCGTGAAGGGGAAAGACAAGGTGGCGTCCGAACTTACGCCTGGCGACGCAGACATCGCCCACAACGCACACAAGACGCCCGCCGGGAACTAAGGATTCGATAAACATGCCGCCAGACTTTCTCCAACTCTAACAGGAATGCCTCGTAGTCCTGAATGTGGCCAAGTTGGTCCGGGTTTTCGTTGTAGCGCTTGAGATTCCAATACGGAGGCGAAGTGACCACGAGGTGGACTGACTCTTCCGGCAGGAAGGCATCCCCAGCACGCCTAAAGCAGATGATAGACACATTGAGCGGTCGCCTTCCGCGCTACGCGAAGTACATCGCTAAGGGATGTCCACGAGAGCGTTTTACCAAATGATCGTTTAGTGTTGTTAACAAGTCTGTCATACGAGGAAAGGTCCCGCGAGTCCCCGTTGATCAGTCTGTGAGTGGTTGCTTCCATGTATTCACACAAAGGCCGCCAAACGGCCGAGAAGGGTTTTAGCGAAGCGCTCAACCGAGAGGTCGTCCGCCGGCGTCGAAAACAGGCCCGTGCTTCCGTCTTGGGCCGTCGAGGTTATGAACGCCGATGCCGAGTAGTGGCGTTCAAGAACAAGCTTCCGGCAGAAGAGTTCGTACCGGCGGCGATACGAGGCTCCGACAAACTCGGGGAAGACCTTGAAGTGCGGCTCGCGCACCTTCACCGGGTTGTTGGATGCATCGCAGTCCTCGAGCATGAAGAAGTAGCCGAGGAACGGTTGAGGGCTTGCGAGATAGGCGCGTTCCCGATACGCTGTCCAGAGGTCTATGGCGCTTCCCATCGCCTCTTCGGTTCGATTGTTGAAGTTGTTCCCGAAGGACGGCCCCACCTGCGACTTCGCTTCAATGGCGGCAAGCAACGTGTTGTCGCGGATGACGAGCAGGTCCCATTCCTTGGTGGGGCGGAAGAACCCCGGAAGCTCAACGTTCTTGTTCCGGTAGACACAAGACGCAGGAATTCCGGTGGCGGCGATGAGTTCCGTGAAGAGGTCGATGAACCCATCCATCTGCGCTCCCCCTGTCACGGCGCTGCGCAGTCCTTGATCGGCTTTCCCGGTTTTCTTCTGCTTATCCCGCTGTGTGGCCCGCGTTTCCCAGTAGTGGGCAAACAGCCCGGCCAACGTGAGAAGGCAAGTCATTCAGTATTTCGTTTGGATTCATGGTGCCTGTCTATCAGATTCACGGTCGTTTTTCAATTGGCCAACACCAAGCCTGAGCCACCAGGTTCAAAATACTTCATGAACCCCGTGTTTCTGTGCTGTCTGCAAGGTCATTGGATTGACAACGGCACTTCGACCTGCTCCCCCGTCGCTTCGTTGGCCACCAGCAGCTTTCCCATATCTCCACGTTGGAGTTGTTCATTTGCGTTCAGCAATTCGATACCGTATACAGTTCCGTCAGGGGCCATATCCACAATCAGTTCATCGCTGACCTTGACGGACTCAACCCCAGAAGATTTCGGTTGAAAGCGAATGTAAGCAATGTTGTATCGAGGATCGTAACTGAATCTCATAGTCGCTCGACCTCCCTCATTGGATTCAGAAATAGCGAGTAATGACTGTGATCACCAGCCAGTCTGAGCCATCTTGGACCGCATAGACTTCCACCTGTTTGTGCTATATTGTCTACCGTGCCACTCTGCACCGAATGGAAAATTCCTTCGAAAACCTGTACGTCCGAACTTGGCGGGGAATCGCTCACCGTATTCTACTGTCGCTGTCGCCTCATCCTCTGTGACTCCGCGTTCCTGGATGCGTTGCTGAGCATGGCGATGAAACCGGACAGCCATAACTTCCTCCTATTGTCAATCACGCAATGGACCGTTTCGAACATACGCCAGGGTTCGGCCGCTCATAACGCTTTTCATCGAGAATTTAGTCGCTACGATCATATTCCGCCGGACATTTGGTCGCAGCATAATAGCTCTCGATAGAAAAATCTCATTTAAGCACTCCCCTCGGTGAATTAACTGTTACTAAGCTGTCCGAACGTATCAAGTGAGCGTGATCCACCCCAGAAATTACATACTGCATAACTCTTGAAGCTATTATTGAATGCCCCATCTTCTTTCCCTCAGCACCGTTTAGACCTGCAAGAGGGGTTTTAGTTGAGCCCTTATGAGGTCAATGATATTCCCAGCCGCTGTTTCCTGACCGCACTTACACTTCATTGTCCAACTCATTTCGGCTCCTTTTTCTGCGGAATTTGTGCTTAAGTCGATTCTGACCCACGGATTATAGCACGCTTGTGGGAACCTCCACGATTTTCCGAAGGTTTCGCTTGGGAAAAGTGGCCAGGGGCAGCGGATGTAACGCATTTTATGTATAGCGGAATTCACATGCGACTAACATGTCGTCGTCTGTCGGCGTGACAAGCGCCTAAAATCACAGAAGAACCTTCCCCTTAAACCCACTCAGGCGCCTCTTAGTTTTCTCACCTCACCCACGCGAATGGTAACTTTCTGCGCGTCGAAGTACTCGAGAAGCGGGATGGTGTATTTGCGGCTTGCGCCGGTCATCTCCTTGAATTGGGTGGTCGTGATTTCGCCGTGCTCTCTTAGCCAGGTTACCAGGCGATTTTGAAGCTCGGCCAGTGCTGCGGCATGAAAGTAGATTTCTTCTTTCGTTTTTAGGAGAATCCCCTTTGCCAGCATCCATTCGAGCACTTCCTGGTGCTGTTTGGAGGTCCCCGGCAATCCGGATGCGACTTCTTTGAAGAATGGCGGCTGCAGACCGGATTCCCCGAAGGCCTTTTCGATTTTTTGCCGGATGGTATCCTCGTCCTTGCTCAGGGCCACTTTGTGCGTGGTCAGGCGCACCCATTCCATCTCCTGGGCGACCTGGCCGGCTTCGGCAAGCTGCCGGAGGACAAAGTTGTAGAGCTTTGCTTCTATAGGTTTTGAAAGAAGGGCCGGGATTTCCTCTTTAGACATTCCGGCTTTTAGCGGAAAACGGCTATGGTAGTCGGCCAGGATTGCAGTGACGGAAGATTTCATTTCTTCCAGCGCATCCGGGTGAATCAGTCTTCTGTTATCCTTGTCGTAGAGCACCACCTTCCTGGCGCTCGTAAATTGCTGAAGGGTTTTTTCAAGAAACTTTTGCGGCACATTGGTCCTTATACGGAGTTCCACCTCGCCCAGCCCGGCCCAGCCGGCATCCTGAAGGTGCCAGAGGATTATGTCGGGGTCGGGGCTGTTAAAAAGCTTTTCGAGAGCTTTGGCGGCTTCCCGTTTGGCCGATCCCTTGTGCTTTCGAGGCAGGGGATGAAGGACGGCGCCCCCGCCGATTGTTAGAACGGGGGAATAGGAGCGGAGCACAAAACGGTCTCCTCGCAGGACAGCGGTGGGCTGATCAAGCCTTATCTGCGCGAAGGTCCTCTCGCCCGGCTTCAGTTCCTGCCGGTCGAGCAGGATAATTGTGGCAAGGTGTTCGGCGGTCCCGGTGTGGAAGCGGATTTTTGCCCTGTGCTTTAGCGGTCTCGGGGCGCTTTCCAGAAGCTCCAGTTGAATGTCTATCATGTGGGAGGCCGAAAGCGCGCCTGCAGAGGCCAGAACGTCTCCTCGTTCGATGAGCGCCCGCTCCATCCCCTGGAGATTTACTGCCGTCCTCTGGCCCGGAAGGACTTCCTGTACGTCGTTTCCGTGAACCTGGATACCCCGCACTTTGCTTTTGAGTCCGTTAGGGTAGATCACTACAGGATCTCCGATCTGAAGCCGTCCGGAAATGCTCGTTCCCGTAATGACGGTCCCGAACCCGCGCATCGTGAATACCCGGTCAATCGACAGCCGAAAAGGGCCTTCCGAACTTTTCGGTTCAACCTCGGCAAAAAGCCGGGCCAGCGATTTTTTTAGTTCCTCCAGCCCCTGGCCGGTGACCGCCGAGACGGCAACGATCTCACAGCCCTCCAGAAAAGTGCCCTTAAGGAACTCCACTATGTCCTCGCGCACCATCTCCAACCAGTCCAAATCGTCGACAAGGTCGATTTTGGTGAGGACCACCAGCCCTTTCTTTACGCGAAGCAGTTCGCAAATCTCCATATGTTCGCGAGTCTGAGGCATGACGCCTTCGTCGGCGGCGATCACCAGGGCTACCAAATCGATTCCTGTAGCCCCTGCGACCATGTGCTTGACGAATTTCTCATGGCCGGGCACATCGACTATCCCGAGGCGTTCTCCTCCGGGCATGTCCATGTGAGCAAATCCGAGCTCTATTGTGATACCCCGCAGTTTTTCTTCCTTCAGGCGATCCGTATCGATTCCGGTCAGGGCTTTTATAAGCGAGGTCTTTCCGTGGTCGATGTGGCCGGCTGTTCCCAGAATGACCTGTTTCATAGGCTTGTCTTCGCGCTCCGGCATCTATAAAATAAAAATACAAAATTAATTTAGCAGAACCGCATCGTCACGCACAAGTTTTAAGAGGATGACAGCTTAACTTGCTTGGCGCATCATTTGAGTTTTTGTGAAATCCTTTGACCTTTCGAGCACTAAAGTATTATGCTCTTTAGATTTAAAGGCCTTAATGCGGAGAAGGACGATAATGAGCTTTAACATTGCCGAAAAAAGCCGAATGCACCGGTTGCCGCCTTATGTGTTTGCCGAGGTGAACGCCCTTAAAATGGAGAAGCGGTGGGCCGGAGAGGACATCATAGACCTGGGGATGGGAAACCCTGACCTTCCGGCGCCCAAACACGTAATAGAAAAGCTTGTAGAGGCTGCCAGAAAGAAGCACAACCACCGCTATTCGGCGTCACGGGGAATAACCCGTCTGCGCGAAGCGGTGGCCGAATGGTACAAGAAAAATTATGATGTCGATATCGATCCGGACACAGAATCGGTGGTCACAATCGGTGTCAAGGAAGGATTGTCCCACCTGGTGCTGGTGCTGATCAGCCCTGGAGACGTCGTTTTCGCTCCCAACCCCACTTACCCCATCCATCCCTACTCGGCCATCATAGCCGGGGGGGACGTCAGATCGGTCCCGATCGGACCGGACCGCAACTTCCTGGAAGATCTCGAGATCGCCATAAAGCAGACATGGCCCAAGCCGAAACTGCTGATCATTTGTTTTCCGCACAATCCGACCACTACCGTCGTTGACCTGCATTTCTTTCACAAGATCGTTGAATTTGCGCGTGCACACAAAATAATGGTAATTCATGACCTGGCTTATGCCAATCTGACTTTCGACGGCTACAAGGCCCCGAGCTTTCTGCAGGCGCCGGGCGCCAAGGAAGTCGGTGTCGAATTCTTTTCCATGTCCAAGAGCTACAGCATGCCGGGATGGCGGGTCGGCTTCTGCGTGGGCAATGCCGAAATGATAGGCGCTTTGACGCGAATAAAGAGCTACCTGGATTATGGCGTATTCCAGCCTATACAGATTGCGGCCACGGTGGCGCTCAAAGGCGATCAGTCGTGCGTGGAAGAAATTGTTTCGGTCTATAAATGCCGGCGCGACATTCTCATTGAGGGCTTAGACCGCATAGGGTGGACCACCGATAAGCCTAAAGGGACCATGTTCGTTTGGGCGCGCATCCCCGAATCTTTCCGATGGATGGGTTCGGTGGGTTTTTCCAAATACCTCATTGAAGAGGCCAAGGTGGCGGTTTCCCCGGGACTGGGATTCGGCGAATACGGGGATGAATTTGTGCGCTTTGCCCTGGTTGAGAACGAAATGCGGACGAAGCAGGCCATAAGGGGCCTTCGCAAGGCGTTCCAAAAAACGGTTTCTCCTCGAAAGCGGGCGAGCGTGGGTTAGCCATTTCGAAATCATGTTTATATATTATTAAATCATTAGAGCCGGGCGACTGCCTGTGGCTGTTCATTTTGCCAATGAGCGGAGGGGGCAGGTTTTACTTTTACAGGGGGATTTTATGCGGGAAATCGGCGTCGGGCTTGTAGGTTGGGGAACTGTGGGCTGCGGAGTCGTTCAGGTGCTCCGGGAAAACGCCGATGTGATTGAGAGCAGGCTTGGGGTCCCTCTGGAACTTAGACGTGTAGCGGACCTTGACCTCGATCGCCAGAGGCCGGTCACTGTCCCACGCGAGATGCTCACCAGAGACGTTGACGATATTCTGAAAGACCCGAAAATTCAAATTGTAATTGAGCTTATAGGCGGATTGAAAGCGGCAAAAACAGTTATCCGCACGGCCATTGAAAGTGGAAAGCACGTAGTTACCGCAAACAAAGCGTTGCTTGCCCATGATGGTAATGAGCTGTTCGGTCTCGCCCAAAGAAAGGGGCTTTCAATAGGCTTTGAGGCTTCGGTAGGGGGTGGAATTCCTCTTATCAAATCCCTGCGGGAGGGGCTTGCCTCGAACCGAATCAGCACCATTTTTGGCATTCTCAACGGCACAGCGAATTATATCCTCACCCGAATGACCGAAGACAAACTCTCGTTTGCCGACGCCCTTAAGGAGGCGCAGGCGCTCGGTTATGCCGAAGCTGATCCGACGCTTGACATAGAGGGAATCGATACGGCGCACAAGCTTGCCATCGCAAGCGCAATAGCGTTCGGCACCCCGATTGAGTTCGATCGGGTCCATATCGAGGGGATATCCGGCATCGATCCGCTGGACATCCACTACGCGGAGGAGTTCGGATACCGGTTAAAGCTGCTTGCAATCGCCCGAAATAAGGACGGCCGTCTGGAGATGCGAGTCCACCCGACACTCATTGCGCGGGAACACGTGCTTGCCAGTGTGAAGGGCGCCTACAACGCAGTGCACATTGAGGGGAATGCGGTGGGGGATGTAATGCTCTATGGCATGGGCGCAGGAATGATGCCCACCGGCAGTGCCGTAGTGAGCGATCTCATAGATGTCGCTCGAGACATCCTCAACAAGACCCCCGGAAGAATCCCCCCGCTTGCCTTTCTGCCCGGCAGGCTTCAGAAACTGGATATCATACCTGTTTCGGATGTCTCAACCTCTTACTACTTCCGATTTTTGGTGCTCGATATGCCCGGCGTGCTCTCAAAGATCTCGGGCATACTTGGAAAATACCAGATCAGCATATCCGCAGTAATTCAAAAGGGACGGCACACAAACTCGGTCCCTCTGGTGATGATCACTCATGATGCCCTGGAGAGCAGCGTAAGAAAAGCCCTGGGCGAGATCGATAACCTTGACGTAGTCCTTGCGCCGACCGTGCTGATACGCATCGAAAACAACGCGGATTAGTTTCAATGTGATTATGTGTTACCGGACCACAGGCTGATTCAAATGGGTGACAAATTCATCATTCTTGTCGGCGACGGGATGGGAGACTATCCTCTCGACAGGCTTGGAGGCCTCACTCCCCTTGAGGCCGCCCGGACTCCCAATCTGAATCGGCTTGTCCTAATAGGAACCCTTGGGATTGTGCAGACGATTCCTGCAGGGATGCAGCCTGGGAGCGACGTGGCTAATATGAGCCTTCTCGGGTATGACCCGGCTGCCTATCATACGGGAAGAGGACCGCTGGAGGCGGCGAGCATCGGGGTCAGGCTCGAACCTGATGAAGTTGCCTTCAGGTGTAACCTGGTTTTTCTCAGCAAGGACGAAGCCGGAAATGTCGTCATGGGAGACTACTCGGCGGGGCATATTTCGACTCCGGAAGCTCACGAGATCATCGTTAGCCTTCAGAGCGCGGTTTCCGGCTCTCCCCTGAAGCTATACGCCGGCGTGAGCTTCAGGCAACTTCTCGTCTGGAAAGGAGGACGGGCCGAAATCGGTACGATTCCCCCCCATGACATTCTCGGACAGTCCGTAGCGAAATATGACCTTTTGTCCACTGAACCGATTCTGCACGCTTTTACAGAAAAAGCGGCACGGGTGCTCGAAGACCATCCGGTCAACATGCGCAGAAAAAAAGCAGGAAAAAGTCCCGCAAACGCCGTCTGGCTGTGGGGGCAGGGGAAAGCGCCCTCAATGCCCAAGCTGGACAGATTCGGACTGTGTGGGGCAATGATTTCGGCTGTGGACCTTCTAAAAGGCATTGGTGTTTATGCGGGATTGGATCCAGTGAAGGTGGAAGGCGCAACAGGTTATATCGATACCAATTATGAGGGCAAAGTTGCCGCGGCGATGTCCGCGCTGGAGCGGGGGAATTTCGTTTTCCTGCACGTTGAAGCGCCGGATGAAACTTCGCATGCGGGAAGCCTTGAAGAGAAAATCCAAGCCATAGAGTGTTTCGACAAGCACATAGTCGGACCGATTGTGGAAGGGGCAAGAAAATTCCGCAAGGTACACTTGCTGGTTGCAACCGACCATTTTACCCCTATATCCATGCGAACGCATTCGACGGATCCGGTCCCGTTTTTGCTTGTAGATGATCTGAAATCCGGCGGTTCACCATCGGCCAAGGGCGGCAGGTATTGCGAAAAAGAGGCGCTCGCAGCCGGCTTTCGGCTCGAGTCCGGTGAGGATTTGTTCCGAATTTTCATAGGCGCAAAGAGAAGTTAGTTTTTAGTTGCTGGTTTTCAGTTTTGAGTTAACTAAAAACTCAAAACTAAAAATTCAAAACTGAGGTAGTGGTGATCATCTTCCCGGCCATCGACCTGAAAGACGGACTTTGTGTCCGGCTCATGCAAGGAGACCCGGACCGTGCTACGGTCTACGGTAAGGATCCGGTTGCGGTGGCGAAGCACTGGGAGGCCGAAGGCGCCGAGTGGCTCCACCTGGTTGACCTTGACGGGGCATTCACGAAAAGTCCGGTAAACGGCCTGATTATTCGAAAGATAGCTCAGTCCGTATCTATCCCGGTCCAGGTCGGAGGCGGCATAAGGACCCTTGAAAACGTTGATGGATACCTTTTGGCAGGGGTAGCCAGGGTAATTGTCGGCACGGCTGCACTCAGGCAGCCCGAAATGTTAGAAGAGGCCTGCGGGCGGTATCCGGGCAGAATTGCCCTTGGACTCGACGCCAGAGACGGTTATGTCGCAGTGGAAGGGTGGAAGGAACCGACTCAGACCGACGCAGTGACTCTCGTGCTCCGGTTCAAAAATCTCGAACTTGCTGCGGTCATTTACACAGATATTCATAGAGACGGGATGCAGACCGGTGTGAACCTCGAAGCGACCCGCCGTTTAATCGAGCAGACCGGGGCGGCTGTCATCGCTTCAGGCGGAGTCTCGACCATGGAAGATATCGAAAGGCTTCTTCCGCTCGCTCCGCTTGGACTGATCGGAGTCATAACCGGCCGGGCAATCTACGAAGGGACGCTCAATCTCGGAGAAGCAATAGCGCGGGCCCGGCGGGCGGGTTCGGGAAATATCGGGAAGTGAGGTAGAGTATGGAACTGCGCGTAAGAATAGAAGAAGCTCTGAAGAACGCTATCCGGGAAAAGAACGAAACTGCCAAAGATGCGTTGCGGATGCTCCTCACCTCAGTGAAAGTCAAAGAAAAAGAAATCAGGCGGCAGCCCAGTGAGACCGAGATCCATCAGGTGATATCGAGCCTGGTAAAGCAACGGCATGACTCAGTCGAACTGTACGGGAAAGGCGGGCGGGCGGATCTCGCCAAGAAAGAAGAAGATGAAATCCAAGTCCTTCAGGCTTTTCTTCCACAGCAGCTTTCTTTGGAAGAACTGGAAAGAACGGTCGTCGAAGCTGTTTTGGAAGCCGGGGCCGCTTCCCTGAAAGATATGGGGCGTGTGATGAAAATCCTCATGCCTAAAGTGGCTGGTCGGGCTGATGGTAAAATGGTAAACGAATTGGTACGTAGCAGGCTTGCTAAATAATTGTGCTCATGCGGAAACTCCGGTGTAGGAGGTCGGAAAATCCTCCATTACCTGATACCCGTTACCCGATATCCATTCGGGGGCAGGGGGGATTTTACCTCTTTCCGCCAGGCCGTTGCGAGCTCCGTATGGTCCCCGGCGCACCCGGGGCCAAGGCGTTTCGGGCTTGGCAATCCTGACCACGGCGGCACGCCGGGGAGAAAAAAATACTTGATTTGGGAGCCGCCAGAGGCTAAAAATCCATAATTTTCCCCTTTTGATTTTCATTAGCCGTTTCCTTTTTCACCCAGGAAAGGCTTGCTGAGTGACTGGTTCCGGAATTGCCACTCTCGTAAAACAGGCAGTGGACATTGTCGAGGTGATAGGCCGGGCGGTCCATCTGCGCCGGTCGGGCAATCGTCACATTGGTTTGTGTCCATTCCACCAGGAGAAGACCCCTTCTTTTCAGGTGGATGCGGATAACCAACTCTATTACTGCTTCGGATGCGGAACCGGGGGCGATGTCCTCAATTTTGTAATGAAACATCAGAATCTCACGTTTACCGATGCCGTTAAGTATCTTTCCGACCGCTACAATATCCAGTTGCCCCAAAATGACCATGCGGTCCACGACGATCTGCTCCTGGCGAGTCAACAGGAGCTCAGGCGGATTCTAGCGGCTATCGAATGCTCGGCGGACTTCTTTTACCGCCAGCTCCATGTCGCCCAGGAGGGTAGGACAGCGCGGGAGTATATTGCCGGGCGCGGGCTGCCTGAGGAAGTTGTCGAATCACAAAAGCTGGGATATGCCCCCCGGGGGGGGAACGGGCTTTTCGAGCACTTGAAGAAAAGCGGAATCGAACCTGCGCTGGCTGTAAAAGCCGGACTTCTGATACAGAGTTCAAATGATTCTTCGAAATTTTTTGATCGCTTCAGAAATCGACTGATTTTTCCCATAAGGGATGAGCGGGACACAATTGTAGCCTTTGGTGGGAGAATTCTGTCTCAGGATGAAAAAAATGAGCCGAAGTATCTCAACAGTCCCGAAACTCCCGTTTACCACAAGGGAAGAATGCTTTATCAGTATGCGGTGGCGCGGCAGGCCTGCCGCAAGGTGAGGCAGGCGCTGCTGGTGGAAGGCTACATGGATCTTCTGGCCTTCCATGCAAAAGGGTTCCACCGGGTAGCGGCGACTCTTGGGACAGCTCTCACCGGCAAGCAGGTGCAGCTTCTCTCCAGGATGTGCGACGAGGTGGTGCTGGCCTACGATGGAGACGATGCAGGGGAGAGGGCCATGTTGCGTGCCCTGCCCTTATTTTTATTAGAGGAGCTTTCGGTTAGCTGCATCCGGTTTCCGCACGGACTGGATCCGGACGATTATCTGAAAAAATTTGGTTTGGCAGAGCTTGAGCGTCTTATAGATCATAGGGAGGAGCTTGGGACCTACGCGGTGCGGAAAGCCGTTTCGACTTGGGACGGCAGTTCGGCTGGAAGAGCGAAAATATTTTCGGAGCTTCAGCCCATTTTCCAGACGGTGCGTCAGCCGCTTCTCAAATCTGAGTACCTGCGCATCATAGCGGACAGGTTCTCAATCACCGAAAAAGTAGCCGAGGCGCAGCTTTTGCACGAAAAGCGCAGCAGGCCGGAGTCAGGACACACGCATTCCGGATCGGTCAACTCCCGGAAACCACCTGAAATCAACTCTCCGGAGGAAGGGATCGTGAGGATTATGATCAAGTATCCAGACTTGGTCGAGTGCGTGCGTGAGTCCGATGCGCTTGGGTGTTTTGAGGAATCAAAGCTGGCCGCAATGGCCGGCTTGCTTTGCCAGGCAGGGTTTTGCAGCGCGGAAGACTCTAGCCGGTCTTCTCTGGACGATCTGCTGCGGGAATCGGATTTGCAGGAACTCTATGCGCGATATGTTATGGAAGCCTATGAACTCGAAGAGCCGGAAATGCAACTGCGGGACTGGCTCGGGGCCTTGCTCAAGAGGATTGAAAAAATGAGGAAGAATGAATTGAAGCAATGCCTGCTGGAAGCCGAAAGAAAAGGAGACCGGGATCAAATCACGGACATTCTCAAGGAAATTAGAAATCTTGGGGCCAAAACCAACGCTGGTGATTTTCCCGATAACGTTTAGGAGTTAGGTGATGACCGAAAAGGATGCCAAGCAGAGGCGCGATCCTGCGCTGGGCAAACCGGAACTCGACGATCTGAACCGGTTGATTGCCGTAGGCAAGGAGAAGGGCTATCTGACGCTGGACGAAGTTAACGAAGCGCTCCCTGAGGATATTGTAACAGCGGAGAAGCTCGATGACATGATGATGATTTTCGATGAAATGGATATCGAGATCGTCGATTCCGAGAGGCAGGTGCAGGTGGTGAGGGGTCCGGCCCCTGAGGCGGAGACTATCATAGAGGAAGAGGAGGATGAAATCCAGCTTGAGGCTGATTCAGCCAACCGGATAACTGATCCGGTAAAAATGTATTTGCGGGAAATGGGGCAGGTTTCCCTGCTCACGCGCGACGGAGAGGTGGAAATAGCCAAACGGATCGAGGTCGGAGAGCGGGAGATATTTAATGCTATCATGGAGTCTTCCATAGGCATAAAACAGATAATGAGTCTCAGAGACAAGCTCCAGAGTGAAGGTTCCCGCCTGAGTGAGGTAATCCGCGAAGTAGAGGAGGAGATCAGCGAGGAAGAGGAAGCGGTTCAGAAAAACCGGATAATAGGCATCCTCGATGAAGTGCAGCACCTGGACGAGGAGAATAAGTCGATGCAGGCCTGTCTGCTCGGAGAAAGCTTTGATCCGGAAAAGGAATTCGAGCTGAAAAACCAGGTGCAGCAGAATAAGGAGCAGATAGTAAACCTTCTGAAAGGGCTTCAGCTCGGCCGCCGCCATATCGACAATATTATCGAGAGGCTCAACGGCCACCTCTTGGCTATCGAAAATACCGAAAAAACTCTAAAGGACTGCCTGCACCGCATGGGCAGGAAGGGGGGCGACCCAATACGGACTTTCGAACAGGTGGAGACGGAAGAAGCGAAAGACGGTCCGGCGGTTGCTTGTGGGGTCTCGAAGGAAGAATACTACAGGTTCCGTGTCAAGGCCTCAGAGGCCAGAGACCGCATCGGGTCCCTGGAAAGGGAAGCGAAAATGGATTCAAGGTCTCTCAGGCAACTGCTCGGTCGGGTAAAAGATGGAACTCTTCGAGCCAAGCTGGCCAAGAGCGAGTTGATCGAAGCCAACCTGCGACTCGTAGTAAGCATTGCCAAAAAATATACAAACCGCGGACTTCAGTTCCTGGACCTGATACAGGAAGGCAATATTGGGCTGATGAAGGCGGTTGACAAGTTCGAATATCAGCGTGGATATAAATTCAGCACTTACGCCACCTGGTGGATTCGGCAGGCCATCACCAGAGCCATCGCCGACCAGGCGAGGACCATTCGGATACCGGTCCACATGATCGAAACCATCAACAAGCTCATCCGGACCTCGCGCTACTTGGTTCAGGAACTCGGGCGCGAACCGGTACCCGAAGAAATCGCCGAAAAAATGGAGTTTCCGGTCGACAAGGTCCGCAAGGTGCTCAAGATCGCCAAGGAGCCGATCAGCCTTGAGACGCCGATAGGCGAAGAGGAAGACAGCCATCTTGGCGACTTCATCGAGGACAAGCGGGTGGCTTCCCCGGTGGATGCGGTAATAAACCTCAACCTGAGCGAACAGACCCGGAAGGCCTTGGCCACGCTCACTCCAAGGGAAGAAAAAGTCCTCCGCATGCGCTTTGGAATCGGCGAAAAGGCGGACCATACCCTGGAAGAGGTCGGTCAGGATTTTACGGTTACCAGAGAGCGCATCAGGCAGATAGAAGCCAAGGCCCTGCGCAAGCTTCGCCATCCCAGCCGCCGCAAGGAGTTGAAGAGTTTTATCGAAACGTAGCGCTCAGCCGGTTGCGTAATATTTGATTTTCTTGTTTCTGCTTGACAGTTTTCGACACCGGAAATTATACTTAAACTTTAGTTATTGCAAAGATGGGCCCATAGCTCAGTTTGGTAGAGCACCCGGCTCATAACCGGCAGGTCCCTGGTTCGAGGCCAGGTGGGCCCACCAGGTAAGTCCAAGAACAGGCGGGTCATTCAGGAGATGGGGTATTCCTTATTCGGAGGATTCATCAGCAATAGAAACATCCCCGGCGCCTTCAGGATACCGGAACCGCTGGACAAGTATAAAACAAGAGGGGTGTTCCAACAGGAACACCCCTCTTGTTTTATTCCCCCCCTCATATAAAGGGGCAGGGGGGATTTTAGGGGCACCGAATATGGTCCGGATAAAAGACATTTTTCAGTGGATCGATTCCTGGGCGCCTTTCCGTTTTGTTGAATCATGGGATAACTGCGGCCTTCAGGTGGGAAATCCCGAATCCCCGGCCACCAGGGTCCTTGTCGCCTTGGACCCGGCGTCTTGGGTGCTCAGGGAGGCTCAGGAGCTTGGATGTCAGTGTGTAGTTACACACCACCCGTTGCTCTTTCGGCCTATAAATTCCGTCAGGACCGATTCATGGCCGGGATCGATCATCAGGCAGGCCCTGCTTTCCGGGATAAGCATAATAGCGGCCCACACCAATCTCGATGCCGCCCCTCATGGTACAAATGTCCAGCTCAAGGATTTGCTTGGGCTTGATGGTATTGGGCCTTTGGACTCTGAGGCGGTTCTTTGCGGGGACGAGCGATACCTCGGGATTGGACTTGTTGGGCTGCTTCCTCGCGAAGTTACGCTCGAATCGCTAGCCGCGAGATTAAACGGGGCGCTTGGCGGAACCGTTGTCCGGATTACCGGTGATTTGCGGAAACAGATAACCAGGGTTGCCGTTTGCACCGGCAGCGGAGGCAGCCTGATTGGAAAGGTCCTTGCATCGGGGGCCGAGGTTTTCGTCACCGGAGATTTGAAATACCACGATGCGAGATTTGCCGAGGAAAGTGGACTCGCGGTCATCGACATCGGACATTTCGCCTCAGAGAAGCTGGTCCTCGAACCTTTTGGCGATTTTCTGCGCTCAAAGGCGAAATCTGAAGGCGCAGAGTTGGAAGTTTTTGTTTCCACATCCGAGACAGACCCGTTCAAGGTGGTTGGTTGAGCGGATAGATTAAGAAAGACGGCGCGCGAATGAAGCCATGTTTTCGCCGTATCTTTATCAGGAGGTAGTGAAATTGCTTGATCAACTTAAGTGTCTGATTGAGTACCAGAAGATTGAAGACAAGAAGAACCAGTTGATCCGAAGCTATGAGGAAGCCCCCCGCCGCATTGCCGAGCTGGAAAAAGAATTCGAATATTTCGAAGGACAATATCTTTCGAAGAAAGAAGAGTACGACAATGCAAAGAAAACTCACCGTTCGGTCGAGCAACAGATAGAGGATCTGGGAGCGCGTTTGGGCCGCCAGAAAACCCGCCAGGGCGAGGTGAAGACAAATAAGGAATACCAGGCGATCCTCAAAGAGATCGATGAAACCAAAAAGGATGTCTCCAGGAATGAAGACAGCGTTCTGGAACTTATGGACAGGATCGAGCGTCTTGGCGGGGAAGTCGCTGAACTGGAGAAAGACCTGGCCGAAAGGCGCCGGAAGCTCGATGAGGACAAGGCTATCCTCCAGAGGGAAGGCGAAGAATTGAAAGGCCGGCTGGACCGTCTCGAAGGCATTCGCCAACTCGTGCGTGAACGGGTGAACCCGGAGCTTTTGAAGAAAACCGATTTCCTTTTCCTGAAACAGGCCGGAATAGCGGTTTCAGCGGTGGAGAACGGCGTTTGCAAGGTATGCCATATGAACATACCACCTCAGAAATTCATAGAACTCCAGCGCGATGAAGACATTCTCCAATGCCCTCACTGCCATCGTTTCCTTTATTGGCCGGGTCATGAAGGATATTGCGTCGCCGAAGATGACATCGACAGCATTTAACTAATGTACATCCGGCAACACTGATTGGTTCCGTACCGGATAACTCGCAGAGCGTGCAGATACTGGTGCGCCCTTGTGTAATATGCAGCAGACTCCAGGAAACAATTTGACGAGGTGGTGAGCATGGCAGTTTACGGAATGAAAGTCTTCGCTGGCAACAGCAACCCCACGCTGTCCAAGAGCATATGCGAAATCTTGGAAATCCCTCTTGGCAAGTCAGTGGCCGGGAGGTTCAGCGATGGGGAAATCAGAGTAGAAATAGGCGAAAATGTAAGAGGGGCTGATGTTTTTATAATTCAGACAGGAGCATCTCCCGTTAACGATAACCTGATGGAACTGCTGGTGATGATCGATGCATGCAAACGAGCCTCAGCCCGCCGAATCACCGCCGTAATGCCATATTATTGTTATGGGCGCCAGGACAGGAAGAATAAACCACGGGTCCCGATCACAGCGCGCCTGGTGGCAGATCTTATCACCCGTGTCGGCGCAGACCGTATCGTAACTATGGACCTTCATGCCGGGCAGATTCAGGGTTTTTTCAACGTGCCGGTCGATAACCTGTATGCGTCTCCCATTTTGCTGCCTTTCATAAAGGAGCATTTTCACCGGGACCTGGTTATCGTGTCACCCGATGCGGGCGGGGTGCCCCGCGCGCGGGCTTATGCAAAGCTGCTCAAATCGGGACTGGCAATGATCGATAAACGCCGTACAGACCCCAACAAGGCCGAAGCCATGAATATCATAGGAGAGGTGGAAAACAAAACGGCCGTCATTCTGGACGATATGGTGGACACTGCCGGGACGCTTGTGGAGGCCACTAAAACTCTGCTCGAAAAAGGCACAAAGGCGGTATTTGCCTGTGTAACTCACGCAGTGCTTTCCGGACCAGCGGTCGAGCGCATCCGCAACAGTTCCCTGGAAAGCCTGATCGTTACGGACACACTGCCGCTCAGGGAGGAAGTGATCGAGAGCGGAAAAATTACCTGCGTATCGGCGGCGAGGCTTTTCGCCCAGGCCATCCGCAGCATACACAACGAAGACTCGGTCAGCACTCTTTTTGAGATTTTGCATTGATTCGCCTCTGTCCGGAAAGGATATATGCTCACCGCAGAAGCGCAGAGAACGTTCAGCAATGCAGGCGCGGCGCCGGGGCGCCGTTTTGCCGTGAACGTTGGTTTTGAGTTAATGAACTAAAAACTAAAAACTAAAAACTAGAAACTCAAAACTCAAAAGCCAGACTTCTGAGAATCTCAAGCCTGAGTTTTGGTTGTCCTTGCCAATTTCTGGGCAATAAGTGCGTTTAATGATATGCCGGCGCGAGCAGCCTCGATAGCAAGCGCTCGATGCAAACGCCGGTCGATCCGCACGTTGAACCGTCCGCTATACCCCTTTCTCGCCGGAGCAAGGGGTATTGCCTCGTTATGCTTTCGGAAACTTTCCTTCACACCTTCCCACGCGACCGCCAGCTCTCTTAATGCTTCCTCGGGTGAGTCGCCAAAAGCCGATATATTCGGCATCTCAACAAAATGGGCCAGATACTCGCCGTCATCGTCTAAAAACACGTTGACAGTCCAATTGTCGAAAGGATCATGTTTTACCACTTTTAGCCTCTTCCCTTTCAAGTTCATACCTGGCAAGGCGCCCCGCGAATGCCCAACGCGATTGACTTCCGCCTAAAGGCGGTAAGAAGATCTTCCGCCTAAAGGCGGTAAAAGGAATGACCAGACTAAGACCAGATTAGACCCTGCGCAGCGGGCGCCTTCCGCGCTTCGCGAAGTACATCGCTGAGGGGTGCCCGCAATCGATATGGCATTTTCTTGCCCAGTGTTGTTCATAAGTCTGTCTTACGAGGAATTGCTCAACTTGATAGCCTTTTGCCTTCCCGCTCCTGCCTTCCTGGACGGAAAGCCGGTAACGCCCCGGTGAATACCAAATCTGATGGCTCCCGGTCTGGTGATCGAGCATCCATCCACACTGACTCAAAAGTGTCTGGAACTCGGATAAAGAAAGCCCTTTCGGGTTGTCCCAGGCTTTGGTTATGAGCTTTTCCCGCCTCGTCATAATGTAACTATATATGGTTACGAAACAGATGTCAAATTTGAGAAACAGACATGAGGAAATACGCTCACCGCAGGCGCAGAGAACGCTCAGCAATGAAGGCGGGGCACCGGGACCGTAATCGATTTAGCCGAAGCTGTCCGCAAGCCGCTTGAGGTGGCGGAATTGGAACAGCGTATCAGCGCCCTGGAAGAAAAAGCGAAATCGAGGAATACGCAAGAAAGTTTTTCTTCGTGTCGAAAAATCGAGGTCTTTATCCGAGTCCATCCGTGGTTCAAGAAGTTGGTTTTTGACTATTCTCCATTCCTCGCCTAGCGATAGAACCAAGATGAGTTGTTTTTTGCTGTTCTCTGTTCTCTGTTCACTGTTCACTGCTGACTGTTCATTGTTAACTTGCCATGTCTGCGATCTCAGCGTAGATGACATCGTGTTTCTTGAAATTTTGGCGGGATTTTCTTTTAACTCTTTATTTTATCTGCGTTATCTGTGTAATCTGTGGATTGTTTTTCAGTTTGGTTGCGGCCCGCGCCCGTACAAAAGGGAGATCCCGGATGAGCGAAGCAGGAGCAAGAGAAGAGCGGTGTCCCAGATGCGGAAAAGTAGTGCGGTTGTACCGAAATCCGCTCCTGACTGTGGATATTATAATTGAGGTCAGCGGAGAAGGAATTATATTAATCGAGCGCAAAAACCCGCCTTTCGGCTGGGCTATTCCTGGCGGGTTCGTAGATTACGGCGAGACGCTGGAGGCTGCGGCAATAAGGGAGGCTCGAGAGGAAACGGGAATGGAGGTCGTTGATCTGAAGCAGTTTCATGCATATTCCGACCCGAAAAGAGACCCGCGAGGACACACGGTGAGCGTTGTTTTCACGGCAATCGGAAGAGGTGTCCCGCAGGCGGCCGACGATGCGAAAAACCTGCAAATATTCCCGCTCGACAGGCTGCCGGAGAATCTGGCGTTCGATCACGCTTTGATCCTGTCGGATTACTTTGACATGAAAGCCGGATATAATGAGCGTTCATCCGGAAATACCGGATGAGAATTCCACGCCCCGCGAGGTTTCTGTTCCGAAAGGAGGCATAATTTGGTCATTCCTTTCACCGGTTTTAACTGGAATAATCTGATCTCCACGCTCTCCTTGGCCTGTCTATGACCAGAGGCGTTTAGCCGGAAGGGGTAACGCCTCGCGGGTGGGCGGACTGTTACTGTCCCTGCCGCCCGCCTCGCGGGACGGAGGTTTATCGGCTGGCGGTCCCACCGCCTGGAAAGAAAGCGGATGAATTTGGGGGAAGAGCCCGAAAATTTGCCTGTCGAGCAGGTTGCATCGGTCAGGGCCGGCATTTATGACAGAAGCGGCAAGAGGCTCGAACAGGATCAATTGGTTATCCGGGAAAGGCCGGTAACTCTGTATCTGAACGGCAGGGAGATGGTGACGCTTTTGTGCTCCGGGCATCATCTTGACGAGCTTGCCGCCGGGTTTTTCTATGCCGAAGGATTTCTCCGCTCTCCGGAAGATATTCTGGGCATTGACATAGACGATGAAGCCGGCGCAGTGAATCTTTCGGCCAGAGGGGACTCATCGATGACCGAAGGTTTGTGGCAGAAGCGCACGATTTCTTCCGGATGCGCAAAAGGCTCTCTTTTTTATTTTTCTCTTGATGCGCTTTTGAGCAAGCCGGTCAAAAGCGATATTCGGATTACGCCGGGCCGGATACTCGACCGGGTGGAGGATTTGAACCGCTTGAGTGAAACATACCGCCGCACTCATGGCGTACACAATACAGCGCTTGCCGACCTGGACAGGGTTGTCCTTTTCCGGGACGACATAGGGCGTCACAACGCGGTGGACATGATAGTGGGCCATGTCTTCCTGCATGGAATCCCGCTTCGGGACAAAATGTTAATCACCACGGGCAGGCTGACGTCCGAAATGTTGATCAAGGCCGCCAAAGTGAGCATACCCGTCGTTGTCAGCCGCAATACGGCCACCAGTCTGGCGATCGAGCTTGCCGTCTCGCTGGGAGTCACTCTTATCGGGTATGCTCGAGCAGGCAAGTTTACGGTCTATAATGGACAGGAAAGAATAGATGTCGGTCTATCTGGATAATGCTGCGACCAGTTTCCCCAAGCCGAAGACAGTTATCGAGGCGGCCGAAAGGGTGCTGGAGGGCGTGGGCGCTTCCCCGGGCAGGGGTGCGTACAGATATGCCAGAGAGGCGATGGCTATTGTTTCCGATTGCAGGCAAAAGGCCGCCGCAATACTTGGAGTTAAAGACCCCGACCGGGTAGTCTTCACGAAGAATGCAACCGAGAGCATCAATCTTGTCTTGAAAGGCTGGCTCAGGCCCGGGGACCGGGTCCTCTATTCCGCAATGGAGCACAACTCGGTAGTTCGCCCCTTGAGGAAACTCGCATCCCAGGGCGTCAATATCGAAGTGATTCCGTGCAACCCTGGTGGGGTTTTGGACCTTGGAGTCTTGGCGCAGATGCTTCGCTCTGAGGCCAGGCTGGTTGTCCTGGTGCATGTATCGAATATAAACGGAGCGCTGATGCCGATTGCAGAAGTATCTGAAGTGTGCGCTCGCGCAAGAGTGCCCCTATTTCTGGATGCCGCGCAAAGTGCGGGGGTGCAGCCGATTCAGGCCGAAGAACTGGGGATTGGAATGCTCGCCTGTTCCGGACACAAGGGTTTGCTTGGACCCCCTGGGGTCGGCATTCTCTACTTGAGGCCCGACCTCGATGTGTTGCCTCTCATGGAGGGCGGCACCGGAAGCCGATCCGAGGAACTCGAACAGCCTGAATTCTGTCCCGACCGGTACGAGAGCGGAACGCCCAATCTGCCGGGCCTGGCCGGGCTTTGCGCAGGAATCGGCTATATCCAGGAAACGGGAATGAACAGTATCCGGAATCATGAAATAGGAATTGCACACTACCTTGAAAATGAGCTATGGCAAATTCCCGGGGTGCGGGTGCTCGAACCGCAAACGCGCGGATCGGGGGCCGTATCTTTTGTGGTTGAAGGGATGAATCCGGCAGATACAGGTTCCATTCTTGACCAGGCCTTCGACATTGCGGTAAGAACCGGGCTTCATTGCGCTCCGCTCGCCCACCAGACGCTCGGGACTTTTCCGGAAGGAACCGTTCGGGTTTCACCGGGATTTTCGACTACGCTCGAGAATGTCGAGTATTTTTTGAACGGGCTTCGCTGGATCGTTACGCAGAGGGGATAGACAGGCGTAAGGAGAAGCGGGAAGCAGGGAGCGAGAAGCAGGAAGCGAGAAGCAGGAAGCAGGAAGCAGGAAGCGAGAAGCGGGAATCAAGATTCCCGTTATCAACCGCCGTATATTTTCGAACCCGTTCACCACAGAGGCGGGGCATAGTCCGGTCAAGGAAAGGACACAGAGGAAAGCAATTGCACGAACAGACAAAACTAAAAGGCAGATCCCTGTTTGCTTCCGGTTTTCCTGCATGTCCGCTTTCTTTTTTCTCTGTGCTCTCTGTGTCTCTGTGGTGGAATGCTCCCTGCTTCCCGCTTCTTGCTGCGAGTTAGAAGGTGAGGATCGCGCATATGATTCGCAAGGCCAGGATAGCCGATGTAGTCGAGATTCAAAAAATGCTGCTGGGTTTCGCGGAGACCGGAAGTCTTCTGGCTCGCTCCCTGAGCGAGCTTTATACGACCCTGCGGGACATAGTTGTCTTCGAAGATGAGGCCGGGCGGATCTTAGGGTGCTGCTGTCTGCACATCGTCTGGGAAGATCTTGCCGAGATTCGCTCCCTGGCCGTTCTCGAATCCCATCGGCACCACGGGATAGGGGGCAGACTAGTGGAGGCCTGCGTATCGGAAGCGAAAGCCCTTGGCATTTGCAGACTATTTGCCCTGACCTACGAAGTGGGCTTTTTCGAGCATCTGGGCTTCCGCCTGGTTGATAAGAACATGTTTCCTCAGAAAGTGTGGGCGGATTGCCTGCACTGTCCCAAGTTCCCCAACTGCGACGAATCAGCCCTGGTGTTGGATATTGCCTGAGGCTTATTATTTATTTCGAATATCGCATCCGGTTTTTGGAGGGATTGTTCAATGATAGTCGGTGTTCTAAAAAAAATATTCGGAAGCGCGAATGAGCGTGAATTGAAGAGGCTTACGCCCATTGTGGATGAAATCAACAGCTTTGAGCCGGAAATTCGGAAATTGAGTGATGATCAGCTCAGAGGCAAGACTGCCGAATTCAGGCAGCGCCTGGAAAAGGGGGAAGAAGTCGATGATCTGCTCGCCGAAGCTTTCGCGGTGGTGCGGGAGGCTTCCGACCGCACTCTGGGAATGCGGCCCTTCGACGTCCAGTTGATAGGAGGCGTTGTCCTTCACCAGGGTAAAATCTCCGAAATGAAAACCGGTGAAGGCAAGACCCTGGTGGCGACCATGCCCATCTACCTCAACGCTCTGAGCGGCAAAGGGGTCCACCTGGTCACGGTAAACGATTATCTCGCCAAACGCGACAGCGAGTGGATGGGACAGATATACAAATTCCTGGGGCTGACGGTAGGCTGTATAGTCCATGGGCTGGACGACCTGGAAAGGAAGCAGGCCTACAATTCAGACATAACCTATGGGACCAACAACGAGTTCGGGTTCGATTATCTGCGGGACAACATGAAGTTCCGCATCGAGGAGCTTGTCCAGCGTGACCTGCACTACGCCATCGTGGACGAAGTGGACAGCATCCTGATCGACGAAGCAAGGACTCCCCTGATCATATCGGGTCCGGCGGAAAAATCGACCGAGCTTTATTACCGGGTAAACCGCATTATTCCGCAGATTCGGGAAGAGTCACACTATACCAAGGAAGAGAAAACCCGCAGCGTTGCCCTGACCGAGGATGGTGTGGCAAGGGTCGAACGGTTGCTCGGGATCGAAAATCTTTACGATGCTCGCAATATGACAATAAATCATCACGTACAACAGGCGCTCCGCGCTCATGTTCTTTTCAAGCGGGACGTGGACTACATCGTAAAGGATGGCCAGGTAATCATAGTTGACGAGTTCACCGGCCGGCTCATGCCGGGCAGGCGCTACAGCGAGGGACTTCACCAGGCGCTGGAGGCCAAGGAAGGCGTAAAGGTCGAAAATGAAAACCAGACCCTGGCTTCGATTACTTTTCAGAACTATTTTCGCATGTACGAAAAGCTCGCGGGCATGACCGGGACCGCCGAAACCGAAGCAGCGGAATTCGCCAAGATATACAAGCTGGATGTGGTGGTCGTCCCGACGCACAAAGAGATGATTCGGGAGGATTTTCCTGATTGCATCTACCGAACCGAATCAGAGAAGTTCAGGGCGGTTGCCGGGGAGATAAAAGAACTCCACGGCATAAAAAAGCCGGTCCTGGTGGGAACGATCAGCATCACCAAGTCGGAGAAGCTGAGCGAAATGCTTAAGCGCTCAGGTGTGCCGCACCAGGTGCTCAATGCCAAGCTACATGAAAAAGAGGCTGAAATAGTTGCCAAGGCCGGACAGCCCGGGGCCGTTACAATCTCGACGAACATGGCGGGCCGCGGTACGGACATTGTCCTTGGGCCGGGCGTGGTAGACGTGGGCGGGCTGCATATCATCGGTACGGAGCGCCACGAGGCCCGGCGGATCGACAACCAGTTGCGCGGCCGTTCGGGGCGCCAGGGCGATCCCGGGTCGTCCAGGTTTTACCTGTCGCTGGAAGACGACCTGATGCGGATTTTTGCAGCCGACAGGCTCTCGGGACTTATGCAGCGGATCGGCATGGCAGAAGATGAACCGATCGAACACCGGCTTATCAGCAAGGCCATTGAAAACGCCCAGAGCCGCGTTGAGGCGCACAACTTCAGCATCCGGAAAAATATTATCGAATACGATGACGTGATGAACCAGCAGCGCGAGATCATATACCGGCAGAGACGGGAAGCGCTTCAGGGCGGAAATCTCAAGCCCGCTGTCTTCGATATGATAGATGACATGCTTGACTCTATAATCGAGCAGAACACAGCTGAAAAGACTTACGCCGAGGATTGGAACCTCGATGGGCTCAACAAGGAAATGTTGCGCATTTTCGGCCTTCAGCCCAATCTCACGGTGGAATCACTCGAAGATATGGATCGCGAGGCCCTCAGGGAAGATTTGCTCGAGCTTGCGCAGCAGCGCTACGAAGCCCGTGAACAAGAGTTCAGCGAGCCGATCATGCGCGACCTGGAAAACTATATCCTCTTGCAGACGGTTGACGCGCTCTGGAAAGATCACCTGTTGAACATGGATTATCTCAAGGAAGGCATCGGTCTTCGCAGCTACGGGCAGCAGGACCCGCTGGTCGCCTACAAGCGCGAAGGCCACGAGATGTTCCAGCAGATGATCGATCGCGTAAAGGAAGAAACTCTCCAGAAGCTCTTTCATATCCAGATTCAGCGAGAGGAGCAGTTGCAGGAGATGCGTGCGGAGCAGGAAGATCAGCCCATGTTCTACGGGTCGGCCGAAGGGCCTCCAAAGCAACAGGCCGTAAGAAAAGACGGAAAGGTTGGCAGAAATGACCCCTGTCCCTGCGGAAGCGGCAAAAAATACAAAAAATGTCACGGTAAGTAGAGGCCCGTTCGAAGTTGCGGGTTTTCTTGCAGGCGCGGTTGAATCCGGGATGCGCTACAGTGGCAGGCTTGACCTGGCGTTGATCTGTGCGCAAGATCCTGCGGGCTGCGCCGCTTCGGGTGTTTTCACCAGGAACTTTTTTTGTGCGGCCCCGGTGGAACTCTGTAGGGAGCGCCTTGAAAAACACAGGGCAAGGGCAATCCTCGCCAATGCTGGAATCGCCAACGCATGCACCGGCGGGGAGGGGAAAATCCGGGCGATTGAAATGGCCCGGATTGCCTCCGACGCGCTTGGCTGCCCGGCCGATTCGGTGCTCGTTTCCTCGACCGGCGTTATCGGAATGCAGGTGGACCTCGATCCGGTCGCCCGTTGCATGCCCAGGCTCATCCATTCGCTTAGGCCGGATGGGTGGGAAGACGCTGCCAGAGCGATAATGACAACGGATACTGTCGAAAAAATGGCGAGTGCGCACGTCGAGTTGGGTGCAAACTTGAGTGTTACCGTTGCCGGCATCGCCAAAGGCGCCGGTATGATAGCTCCCGATATGGCGACTCTTCTCGTATTTGCCTGTACGGACGCCGCCGTAAGTCCTGAAGTCCTGGATCATTGGACCCGCAGCGGGGCGGACAGCTCCTTTAACTGCATAACGGTTGACGGCGATACAAGCACCAATGATTCGCTTATCGTGCTCGCCGGCGGAGCGGCTGGAAATTCACCCATAACTGACATAGGCAGCAGTGAAAGCCGGGTTTTTGGCATGGCGCTCGCCTCGGTTCTCCGTGACCTGGCCTTACAGGTGGTGATGGACGCAGAGGGCGCCACCGTGCTGATCGAGATCGAGGTCAGAGGAGCCGCCGACCGCGAAAGCGCAAGGCAGGTAGCGTTTACCGTAGCCAATTCGCCGCTGGTCAAAACCGCCTTTTTCGGCCGGGACGCAAACTGGGGCAGGATAGTGGCGGCTGTGGGAAGGTCTGGCGTGAAGCTGATGCCCGAACGGGTGTGCCTTTTCTTCGAAGACCTTTGTGTATTTGAAAATGGCGCCCCGGTTTTGGGGGAACAGATCGAACAGAAGGCGTCCCGGATATTCAAGCAGAAACAAATACGCGTCCTGCTGGACCTTGGACTGGGAGACGGCTCCTTCACTGCCTGGACCTGCGATTTTTCCTTCGATTATGTAAAGATTAACGCTTCCTACAGAAGCTAGTGCTGTATCCAAGGGAGCGAGGAGCGGAAATGTAAAGCTGGCAGCAAGAAGCGGGAAGCAGGGAGCGGGCAGGGATGAAAGAGTTTTGATTGCCGCTTCTTGCTTCATGCTGCGTGGCAAGAAGCACGGAGCGGTCATACCGGTATTGCGAGGGCCTTGATAGAAAAGAATGCGGATAAGATAAATATACGGCAGAGTAGATTATCGGCAAGCCTGAAGCGGCAGGAGCACAGGAGTGAGCCAGACTCCCCTTTTGTTCCTGAGGGGAATGATGCTTGTTGCAAAAACCTGGGTAATAGCGCGAGCAGCCACCTTTTTCTATTAGTCCGGTGACGTTTGGATGTCGTGGACAAGGCCAGGATAATGGCTTGGGGGGCCGGGCTTTACCCATGATGCGACAGGATGCCTGCCCCCCCTTAAGTTTCCGGCGTCACTCGCCAACGTTCACGATGATTACTTTTTCGGAGTTGGTGCACTCGTGCTTCTAACCGGTGGTGGCGCAGTCGTGGTTCTAACCGGTGTTGCCGTAGTCGTGCTTGTATTTACCGTGGGTGTTATCGGGGTTCTGTTTACCGTCGGTGGTGGCGTGCTCGTGGCTTTATTTACCGTCGGTGTTGTCGCAGGCGTGCTTTTCTGTACCGTTTTGGGCACGGTCTTGGGTTTATTTGCAGGCGGATGGTAAGGGTGATCGAGACTTTTCTGAATATTCGCATTACCTGTAGGATTGAGCTTGCTCCGAGGTGCAGGCGTCGTCTGCGGCGCAGGCACACTGTGAGGTTTTGTATACTTTCGCGGTACCGGCTCCTTAAACTCTGAAGCTTTATGCCCAACCATGCTCGGTTTTGTCCCGGAACTACCCTGCACGGGTTGGGGAATGTTCTTTCCGTTGCCATCCATTGCCGCCCCGGGAGGGTTGCCCTGCGCGTTCCGCAGGTCTTGACCGGCCTTGCTGTTGTCAATCTTGGTGTTATCGGTTTGGGCTGATGAAGTTGCATAAAACCCCAAAACCCAAAGCACGAGCGCCAAAGAAATTGTAATTAACCTGAAGCATCTCATCTATCCAGCCTCCCTCGGATTTGAAAATTGTTAAACAGTCCGGACTGCGTTCACACAAAAAACCCTCTATGGCAATGAAGTTATAGTGTGACTGCACCCCGGAATTCGGACCTCTCACATGTGCGGAAATGATTAAAAAATCCGGGTATATCCCATTCAATCATTTCCTTACCCCTTATAGACAAACCGTTGAGCAAAAAGGTTCCCGTTTTTTTGGGAAGATGGAAATAATTGCGGAACCCATTCCAGTTCCTTCGGCTTCTTGGAACGGCAGCCTGAGCTCACATGGATTTGTCAGGCTGAACCTGGATTATGCGTGAAAATGCCTGAGAATTATCCTGCGTTTGTCCCAACTATTTGATATTATGTCGCAAATTAGTCAGAGGGAGGAAAGCTTCATGCGCGCGGTTGGTGACAAACAGAGAGGGGCCACCAGGCCCGAATTTGACCGCTCCATCAACATTGATTTTCAGGGCGCAAAGATCACTTCCGATACAGGTTTTCTCCTGATGAGAGAAATGGATCAGCGTTTCAACATAATTGGCGGTGTAGAGTCTCTGATTGATGATCCAAGATCGTCTCGACATACGGATCATTCGCTGCTTCAGCTTCTGCGCCAGAGAGTCTATCAGTTTGCGGCAGGCTACGAGGATTGCAATGACCGCCTCGCGGAGCGTGGAGTTTAGGTTGAGCCCCACTAGACACGACGGGGCGGGAACAAACTCCAGGCCCCGCCAGGTGGAGCCGGCCAATCCGGACTCTCTCGCTTTGAGAACAACATCCTCGCAACTGGTAAGGGGCTGAAAGCCCTGGAAGATATGATCAGCCGATCTGCCGACCCCCTCCTTCGGCGCAGAAACAAGCGGCGGCTCATCATCGATGTAGATTCCACCGAAGATCCCGTCCACGGGAACCAAGAGGGTGCAGCCTTTAACGGTTACTTCGAGCAGGTCTGCTACCATCCTCTATTTTGCTTGACCAACAAAGGTGATCTTTTGGGCGCAAGACTGAGACCCGGAAATGCACACTCAGCCGATGGCGTCATCGATCTTATTTCGCCTCTGGTTTGACCGATACCGGTCCTGGTTTAAGCAGTTTTGGCTCCGGGGGATGCGGCATTTGCCAGTCCCGGGCTCTACGAGTTCTGCGAAGACCGTCGCATCACCTACTTCATCAGGCTTTCCAGCAACAGCAGCCTCAAGAGCCGCATACTCCACGCTCCGCGAGGCGCTGCCGGCCGTCCCCCAAAGGGCGGGGTACAGGCTAGGGTGGTCGAGCTGCGTTACCAGGCGGAGAAATGGAATAAACCGCGAAGGGTTGTCTGTAAAATCGAATGGCACATGGGTGGACTCTTCCCCCGTATCGGATTTATCGTGACCAACTCGTATCTTGAGGCGCACAAAGTAATTACGATCTACAATGGTCGTGCAGAGATTGAGAACCGGATAAAAGAGGGGAAGAACACCCTCAGATGGGACAAGACGAGTTGCCATCGCTTTGCAGCCAATCAGACCAGGCTTCTCGTCGGATGTCTTGCCTACTATCTGCTCCACATGATTCGGGATGCGGCATTCTGGGGCGAGAGAGTCAAGCCGTCCATAGACTCGATCATCAGACGGCTTGTGAAGGTTGGGGCCAGGGTGGTGTACCATGCCAGGAGGTGGTACGTCCATGTCGCGTCGGCTTTTCCTCTCGCCCGCTATTATCGCATCTTATTAGCCTGAGCCTCCGCAACACCATGAGGGCCCTGAAGTGAGCTATTGACTGCGGGGATGGTGGTATGTCCTCAAATTGCCCAAATTGGTCTGATCGGCATTTTTTCGTGCGGGTTTTGATTGGAGTATCGTATAGTTCACTGATATTCGGCATTCCAACAGCTTTTTCGTATGGAATGCGAGCCGGAAATGCGGTTCGGCTCCGGTTGTAGGTAAAATTGACGCATTATTCAGAACTACTAGAAATCCCTAAGACATCCCATGTTAATACTATGATATCCTAAATTGACGCCGCTTGGATATGGTCGTATGATGTTCAAATTATGAGCCGAATGCAAAAGAGAATCCATGGTGGAATTTGCAGTGCCTCTGCTATCTTATCCTTGAGAAGCCCTCGAGAGGAGGATCTGCCATGAAGACACGGAAAACCGTTTTCAAATTCACAATCCTGTCTGCGCTCCTTCTGCTCCTAGTGTCGATTCAATCAGTTGGAGAGCAAAGTTTGATACCGCCTGATGAATCGTCAGTTTGTTTGCTGGAAAACCGCGGCCCCATGCGTGCTCCAGAGACAGCAGTCAATGCCGGCAATCCGAGCCCGGGCGGCAAAGGCCATGATGGGCCCTCCTTTGCGCCGGAAAATGAGCAACAACTTGCGCCCGCCGCCATCAGCAATGGAGCCTATGCATATCTTGCAGGCCTCATATCCTTTAACAGGTCGAACTTTTATATCTACCAGGATGCCGATTCGGGATTCAATCACTCGTTTCCATCCGGCTTTTATGGTGGCCCACCTTCCGGAGTCACTACAGTCCTTAGCAAAATTCACGTCAACGCCGGGTGTATTGATGATCCTAACTCGTCATCCGGGTGTTCCAATGACCCCTGTCTATTGGATCAGCAGCCGGCGACAGTCCTGAGCATTGCCTTCGATCCCCTGGCCGAGGGTGAGTGGGTAGGCGTTAACTTCGAGGAGCCGGAAGACTATGGAACTCAGCCTCGAGGGCAAGGCTACGATCTGCAGGGGGCCACCAGCATAACCTTCTATGCACGAAGTCCGAGTCCCGGAGGAAGCTACGTACAGTTCGGTGTCAATCAGCAGATGAGTGCGTTCTACTATATCCCGAACACATGGACCTCCTTTACGATAAACTTCAGCGAAATCGGTTTGACCCAGTCGGATCTAGTCGATGTGCATCTCCCGTTTGCCGTCGCGACCAAGGACATCTACGATCCGAGCGGCGTAGTGGTTTTGCTTGACAATATCATGTTTCTGCCCGTTCCTGCCAGCCAGACATCCCGGTCCGGGTCGCTGAGTTTGCCCGTTAGCACCCAGACCTTCGGGGAGCTGCCCCAGAGCAATGTTCCCTTTCCCACGGATCAAGTGAATAGAAATGCAGCAGCCGTTTACGAGTCTGCACTCACCTTGATGGCGCTGCTTCGTCGAGGGACATCCCAGGATCTTCAAAATGCCGGTATCATTGCCGATGCCTTAGATTACGCCTTGTTTAACGACAACCATGGAGACCCTCTACCCATAGCACCGTCCACCACCAATCCTGTCGGCTGTTATGACGGAAACAGGGCTCCTCAATGCGGTCTCCACAATGCATATTCAAGCGGCGACATTGCCTTGTTCAACAACCAGCTTCAAGGCCCGGCAACGGCGGGAGACGTCCGGCTTGCAGGCTTTACCTGCGGTATATCCCCCACGGGCTACTGCCTTATGCTCGATGGAGCGACCGGAGGCAACAATGCCTTTGCGATGTTGTCGCTGCTTGAGGCCTACGATAAGCTCCAGGATCCGAGGTATCTTGAAGACGCGAGAGCCATCGGATCTTGGATCTTTGCCAATTTGCTGGATACTTCGGGTACAGGGTACGGGGGGTATTTCGCAGGTTACCCCGATGGAGGCGTGACGAAGGTTGCGAATACACTCAATCAAGGCAAGTCGACCGAGAATAATGCTGATATATTTGCTGCGTTCACGCGTTTGGCCGGCATCGAAACAAGCCTTGGCAATGTCTCCAATGCAACCACCGCAACCAATCGCGCAAACATTGCAGGTGACTTCGTCATGAAGATGTTCGATTCGAGCGCGGGACGTTTCTATTCAGGAACGGTCCCGGTGGGAACGCAGGCTAGTAATGGAATCTGCCCGAATGGGCCTCAGACAGGGCAAGATGTCATTAACACCTGCGATTTCCTTGATACAGATACGTTTACCACTCTGGCGATGGCGTCCTCCGCGCGATACGGAAGTCAGATCAACTGGAAGCTTCCAGTCCAATATCTTCTGAGCACTTTTGCCCAGAGGGTGACCGTTGACAGTCAGGCATTTTGCGGGTTTGATATTGTCGCGGTCCCCACGTCCGGCCCCAATGGTGTTGCCTGGGAATTCACCGGTCAGGCGGTAGCCACGAGCAAATTCGTCGGGGTCACGGAGCAAGTCTCCTGTTCGGGTGAGACACCTCATTCCTATGTTAATGAAATCGCTCTTGCCCAAACCTCGGCTCCTTTTGGCAACGGGCAGGGGCTAGTTGCCGGCACCATGCAAGACGGCGACCAGTTGTGTGCCGCCGATCAGTGCCTCGAGACCCCATTTCAGTGTATCCCTGAGCGCGTTGGGCTGGCTGCCACAAACTGGGCCATCTTTGCAGAGCAGGGCATTAATATCTTCATGCCACCCCCGAGGGATATGCTGTGGGCGGGAGCGGGAGGATCTGCATCCATCTGGACCCTCGACAGCTCTAATAATTATACAACCTACACTGAGTACGCCCCTTACAACGGCTGGACGCCGGTGAGCTACAGCTATAACCCAACCGATGGAACAAGAAGTCTGCTCTGGGCGGGAACGGGAGGATATGCATCCATCTGGACCCTCGACGGCTCCAATAATTTTACAACCGATACAGTCTACGGCCCTTACAGCGGCTGGACGCCGGTGAGCTATAGCTCTAATTCCGATGGAACAAGAACTCTGCTCTGGGCGGGAACGGGAGGATATGCATCCATCTGGACCCTCAACAGCTCCAATAATTTTACAACC